>NZ_CP189561.1:2944508-3263012 GCF_050154705.1 Muricoccus radiodurans
CCTCCCGCAGCACGTCTCGCTGGCCCGGCGTGAAGCCCATCTCGGCGGTGATCGTGTCCGGGAGCGTGGCGCACCATCGGTCCAGCGCGGAAAGGTGGCATTCGAGTGCGTCACGCAGCTCCGCCGCCGCCACCAGCGCCTGAGCCTCCTTCGCGAGCTTCCGCTCCATCTGCGCGCACCGAAGGGCCATGAACCGCTGCGCCGGCGTGAGCTCCGCGCTGGGCGCCAGTTCGGCCAGGCGTGCCAGGGCAGTGTCCGCGTCGAACTGCCAATTATCCCCCTTTCCGGTCCCGCGGCGTATCACCGGGAAATGCGGGTCGGTCGCCATCCGGGCGTCCAGCGTCGGCCGGGAGATACCCGCGGCGGCTGCCAGCTCGCGCTTGTTCAGGATGGGCACGGGCTTCCTCCGGACGGATGAGGCGCCCGCCGCGGATACCAACAGCCTGCAAGAGGCACCCATTCTGCGGGCCTCCCTGCCGCAGCCCGCCGCCGCGGAGGGATTGTCGCGGAGATGGATGCCTTCGCGGCGGCCCCCGAGCGGCCGCAGGTGCAGGGCCGTTTCTGAGACCAGCGCCCGGCAACCCCTTCGGCCTTCCGATGGAGGACTGCGCCGCGATCCCGTGCGGCCCGTCGCGGCATGTCAGCCAGCACAGCGGTGGTCGGGGCGAGGATGATCGGGCAGCCCAGGGCTTCCACCGCCCCAAGCGCCCTCCCTTGGCGCGCTGTATCCGTTTCGCTACAACGAGGGACGGCATGACGGCTGGAGCCCTCGTGGACGGGAGGCCGGGCTGCTCCCGCGTTCGGGCCGCGCAGGCCCGCGCGATGCGACAAGGAGACCCCATGCGCCGCACGCTGCTGACGCTCGCCCTCGGCCTGTCCCTCCTGGTGCCCGGCGCCCTGCGCGCGCAGGAGCCGGTGACGGTCTTCGCCGCGGCGTCGCTGACCGACGCGCTGCGCGACCTCGGGCGGCAGTGGGAGGCGCGCGGCAACCCGGCGGTGCGGCTCTCCTTCGCCGCCTCCTCCGCGCTGGCGCGCCAGATCGAGCAGGGCGCGCCGGCGGACGTCTTCATGTCGGCGGACGAGCCCTGGGCCGACTACCTTCAGCAGCGCCACCTGCTCGCTGAGGGGACGCGGACCTCGCCGCTCGGCAACGCGCTGGTGCTGATCGCGCCCGCCAGCGCGGCGCGACCGGTGGAGATCAGCCGGACCACCGACATCGCCGCCCTGCTCGGGGCGAATGGGCGGCTGGCGACCGGCGATCCGTCCAATGTGCCGGTCGGCAAGTACGCGCAGGAAGCGCTGAGCTGGATGGGGCAGTGGGACCGTATCGGCCCGCGCATCGCCCGCGCGGACAACGTCCGCTCCGCCCTGCTGCTGGTGGAGCGCGGCGAGGCGCCGCTGGGCATCGTCTACGCCACCGACGCGGCGGCCGCGCCGAACGTGCGGGTCATCGGCACCTTCCCGGCCGGGAGCCACACGCCCGTGACCTATCCCTTCGCGCTGACGCGGCGTGGCGCGGACAACGGCCGCGCCCGCGCCTTCCTCGACTTCGCGCGCGGGCCGGAGGCGGCGGAGACCTGGCGCCGCCACGGCTTCAGCGTTCGCTGATAGAAGGGCGGCGCGGGTGATGGAATGGCTCTCGCCCGAGGAGTGGGAGGCGGTGCGCCTCTCCCTCTCGGTGGCGACCCGCTCCGTCGCGGTGTCGCTGGTTCCCGCGGTGGCGGTCGCCTGGCTGCTCGCGCGCGGCCGCTTTCCGGGGCGGATGCTCCTGGATGCGCTGGTTCACCTGCCCCTCGTCGTGCCGCCCGTCGTGGTCGGCTGGGGGCTGCTGCTGCTCTTCGGCGTGCGCGGCCCGATCGGGGGGCCGCTGAACGAGTGGTTCGGCGTGCGGCTGGTGTTCACCACCGAGGGCGCGGCGCTGGCCACCGCCGTCATGTCCTTCCCCCTGATCGTCCGTGCCGTGCGGCTGGGGCTGGAGGGGGTGGACACCGGGCTGGAGCAGGCGGCGGCGACGCTCGGCGCGGGATGGTGGGACCGCTTCGTCACGGTGACGCTGCCGCTGATGTCGCCGGGCATCCTGGCCGGTGCCGTCACCGCCTTCGCGGCGGGGCTCGGGGAATTCGGCGCGGTCATCACCTTCGCCTCCAACATCCCGGGCGAGACGCAGACCCTGCCGCTGGCGATCTATGCCGCCACGCAGACGGCGGGCGGCGAGGCGACGGCGGCGCGCCTGGCCACCGTGTCCTTCGTGCTCGCGGTGGCCGGGCTGATCCTGGCGGACCTGATCGCGCGGCGCATGGGGCGGCTGCTGGGGCGTTCGGCCTAGTGCTGGAGGTCGCGGTCGGCCATCGCTTCGCGCGGGACAGCGCGGGCTTCGCGCTGGATGCCCGCTTCGCCGCGCCGACGCCGGGCGTGACGGCGCTGTTCGGGCCCTCGGGTTGCGGCAAGTCCACGACACTCGCGGCGATCGCGGGCCTGCTGCGGCCCGATTCCGGCCGCATCGTGCTGGAGGGCGACGTGCTGCTGGACACGGCGCGCGGCGTCGCCCTGCCGCCGGAACGCCGGCGGCTGGGGGTGGTGTTCCAGGATGCGCGGCTCTTCCCGCATCTCTCGGTGGCGGGGAACCTTCGCTACGGCGCGCGGCGCGCGCCACGGGATGCGACGGGATCGTCGGAGGAGGAGGTCGTCGCCCTGCTGGGCATCGGTCACCTCCTGTCCCGCCGCCCGCGCGACCTCTCGGGCGGGGAGCGGCAGCGCGTGGCGCTGGGGCGCGCGCTCCTCGCCCGGCCGCGCCTGCTGCTGATGGACGAGCCGCTGGCGTCGCTGGACGCGGCCCGCCGGGCGGAGGTGCTGCCCTTCCTCGCCCGGCTCCGGGACGCCGCGCGCGTGCCGATCCTCTACGTCACCCACGCGTTGGAGGAGGTGGACGCGCTGGCGGACACGCTCGTGCTGATGGAGGCGGGGCGGGTGCTGGCGGCGGGGCCGGTGGACGGGATCGCGGCGCGCCCCGACCTGCCGCTGGCCGCGCGGCGGGATGGCGGCGTGCTGCTGCCCTGCACCGTTGCGGCGCATGACGCGGCGCTCGGCCTGACGCGGCTGGCCTTTCCCGGCGGCGCGCTGGAGGTGCCGCTGCGCGGCGAGCCCAGGGGGGCGGCGATCCGGGTCCGGGTCCGTGCGCGGGACGTCTCGGTCGCGACCCGCCGGCCGGAGGAGCTCTCGGCCCGGAACATCCTCTCCGCCACCGTCACCCGCGCGGCGGAGGTCCCGGGGCTGCCGCACGAGGCGCTGGTCGTCCTGGCGGTCGGGCCCACGACCTTCCTGGCGCGGGTGACGCGGGAGTCGCTGAACCGCCTCGGCCTGGAGCCCGGGCGGTCCGTCTGGGCCATCGTGAAGGGCGCCGCCCTCGCCCTGCCCTCTCAGGAGGCCGGGCGCTAGCCGCGCGCCACCGTCACGGGGTTCTCCGCGACGGTGGCCGGGCGGGGGTCAGGAGAGCCGGCCCGACGCGATCCGCGCGCCCTCCACGAGGGAGGCGAGCTTCGCCCAGGCGATCTCCGGGTCCACGGCGCCGAAGCCAGCGAAGGTGGAGAAGCCGCAATCCGTGCCGGCGATGACCCGGTCCGCCCCGACGATCCCGGCGAAGCGCTCGATGCGCTGCGCCACGAGTTCCGGGTGCTCGACGAAGTTCGTCGTGGAGTCGAGGCAGCCGGGGATGAGGACGTAGTCGTCGGGGATCGCGGCGTCTCGCCAGACCGCCCATTCATGGGCGTGGCGGGGGTTCGAGGCCTCGAACAGCAGAGCGCGGGGCTTGGCGCGCAGCAGCACCGGCAGGACCTTCGCCATCGGGATGTCGTGGGTGTGCGGCCCCTCGTAATTGCCCCAGCAGATGTGCATCCGCACGCGGTCGCCCGGGATGTTGCGGAGCGCGTGGTTCAGCACCTCCACATGGATCTCGGCGCGGCGGAGGAACTCCTCCTCCGACAGCTCGCGGTACATCATGTGGCGGCCGAGGCCGAGGTCGGGCGCGTCGATCTGCAGGATCAGGCCGGCGGCGACGATGCCCTCGTACTCCACGCGCATGGCTTCCGCGACGTCGTGCAGGTAGTCGTCGAGGGTCCGGTGGTAGTTGGACACCTGGAAGAGCGCGATGACGCCGGGGCTGGCGCTATTGAGGAAGCCCTCCGCATAACCGGCACCCGCCATCGCGGCCTTCATGACCGCGATGTCCCGCTCCATCGGGCGCCTGTCCACCACGGCGATCGGGCCGGTGCAGCACGGGCGCCGGTAGGTCGGGGTGCCGCCGCCCTTCGAGAGGCGCTCCATGAAGGAGGGGTAGTCGGCCAGGTCGGCGGGCGGGCGGCGCGGGCTGTCGCCCTCGAAGCCCGAGAGCCGGTCCTTGATGTAGGTGGCGTAGGAGATCTTGGAGGTCTCGCCGTCGGAGGGAAGCGAGATGCCGACCTCCTTCTGGCGGCGCAGCACGGCGTGCGTCGCCTCCTCCATCACGCGGTGATACTCGGCCTCGTCGAGGGCGATGCCCTTCTCCCGCGCGAAGAGGCGGTCCGACACCGCGGCGCTGCGCGGGAGGGAGCCGACATGGGTGGTGCGGATCATTCCGCGGCGGCCCGCTGCTCGGGGAAGCGCACGGCGCCGGCCTCGTCGCCGCCGCGGACGACGAAGGCGAGCACGCCGTCCGAGGACAGGGCGCGGAAGGCGCGCGCGGCTCCCTTCGGCGTGGTGAAGGTGTCGCCGGCGGCCATCTCCACCGTCTCCCCGTCCATGGTGACGGCGAGGGTGCCGTGGTGGACGAAGATCACCTCCTCCTCGTCCCGGATGTGCGGCGGGACGGTGGCGCCGACCTCCATGCGGAGAAGGCGGAGGTTGAAGCCGTGCGGCCACCAGCCGGTGATCGGGCCGGGGGCGAAGCCGTCGCGCGTCTCGGTCGGCGTGATGACCGGGCATTCCTCCACGCCCGGGCCGGCGAGGGGCGAGCGCGGGTTGCCGCGCATGTCGGCGAGGCGCACGGCGCAGGCGGCGATCTTGTCGAGGGAGGGCGTCGCGAGCCGGCGGACGAGTTCCTCGTTCGGCGCCTCCTCCAGCTCCGCACCGGCGGGGACCGCCTCGCCGGCCGTCGTGTCCACGAGGCGGCCGCCCTTCAGCAGGACGAGGCCATACTGCCGCGCGAGGTCGAAGACCTTCGGCGCCCAGAGCACCTTGCCCGGATCGTCCCGTCCCAGCACGACCCAGAGGAAGCCCACGCCCTCATCGAGTTTGCGGAAGCCGCGGAACATGTGGATGGGCACGGAGAGAACGTCGCCCGGTGCGACCTGCACCTCGCCGTCCGCGCCGGCCTCGGCGCCGAAGGTGACGGCCCAGTGGCCGGAGTGGACAACGAAGACCTCCGCCGTCTCGTGGCTGTGCTGGGAGTTCAGGCAGCCGCCGGGCTGGCGGGCGGCGCCGATGTTGAAGCCGTGCGCCTCGGGGATGTGGACGTGCTGGTTCGGGTTCTCGGACACGCCGGGGCCGATGATGGTGAAGTTCTCCTTCGCGTCGGAGCCCGGCGTGCGGGTGTCCACGAAGGCGTTCTTGCAGGGGATCAGGTCGGCGTAGCGGACCAGGCGCGCGGCGATGCTCATGCGGCGATGCTCTCCGGGGCCGTCGCGAGGCGGCGGCCGCTCTCCTTGTCGAACAGGTGAAGGCGGGCGGGATCGAGGCGCAGCCCGACCGGGGTGCCCTGGGGGTGGCGGAAGCCGCGCACGGTGCGGGCGATGACGCGCGTGCCGCCGGGCAGGGTGGCGGTGACGAGCACCGCCTCCCCGGTCAGCTCGGCCGTGTAGACCTCCGCGTCCAGGTCGCCCGCGCCGGGGGCGGTGACGGAGAGGTCCTCCGGCCGGATGCCGAGAACGGTGGCGCCGGGGCGCGCGGCCACGGGCAGCGCGGCGCCGGAGAGGAGGAAGCGGCCGTCCTGCACCTCGCCGGGGATGAGGTTCATCGGCGGGGAGCCGATGAAGCCCGCGACGAAGAGGTCGGCGGGGTGATCGTAGATCTCCTCCGGCGTGCCGAGCTGGCGGATCTCGCCGTGGTTCATGACGGCAACACGATGTGCCAGGGTCATCGCCTCGATCTGGTCGTGGGTGACGTAGATCGTGGTCACGCCGAGCTTCGCCTGGAGGTGCTTGATCTCGGCGCGCATGGTGACGCGCAGCTTCGCATCGAGGTTCGACAGCGGCTCGTCCATCAGGAAGACCTGGGGCGTGCGGACGATGGCGCGGGCGAGCGCGACGCGCTGCCGCTGGCCGCCGGAGAGTTCCCGCGGGCGGCGGGAGAGGAGCGGGCCGAGCTCCACCGTCTCGGCGGCCTCGCGCAGGCGGCGGTCGCGCTCGGCGCGGGGGACGCCGCGGACCTTCAGGGGGTAGCCGATGTTCTCGGCCACCGTCATGTGGGGGTAGAGGCCGTAGTTCTGGAAGACCATCGCGACGTCCCGGTCCTTCGGGGCGTCGTCGTTCACGCGGCGGCCGGCGATGAGGATGTCGCCCTCGCTCGGTTCCTCCAGCCCGGCGATCATCCGCATGGTCGTGGTCTTGCCGCAGCCGGAGGGGCCGAGCAGGACCATGAACTCGCCGTCCGCGATCTCCAGCGTCTGCGGCCGGACCGCGACGAAGTCGCCCCAGCGCTTCCCGACGCCGCGCAGGCTGATGGCGGCCATCAGCCCGGCGCCTTCGTCTGGCGGAGGATCGCGAGCTCGTCGAAGAGGGTCCATTCCTCCACGATGCGGGCCGCCTCATCCAGCCGGTAGTGCGACATGCCCAGCACGTAGACCGGACGCCCGGTCGGCGCGCCCCAGGGGCCGTGGCCGCGATGGTGCGCGCGGATGCCCCAGCGCACGGCCAGGATCACGCCGTCCGTCTCCTCCGACCAGCAGAAGTGGTCGAGGGAGAAGGCCGCGTCCGGGAAGGCGGCGAGAAACGAGATCCAGAAGTCGCCGAGGGCCTGCCGGCCCATGATCTCCCGCCCGCCGGCCATGTGGACGTGGACGTTCTCCGCGTAGAGGCGGGCGAGCGCGTCGATGCGGCGGCGGTTGAAGACGTCGTGCAGCAGGTGCGCGAGGCGGTCCTCGATCCCCGGTCCCTCGGGGCGGTCGAGCGGGCCGGGATTCGCTTGGCCGTAGGCGCGCCGGGGAAGGCCGATGAACCAGGGCTTGCGGCCCGCTGCGGCGTCGGCCCGCGCCAGTCGTTCCGCCACCTCGTGGATGTCGAAGCCGAGGCCGGTGACCGCCGCGCCGTTGTCGCGGATGAGCCATTCCGTGTGGATGCGCCCGTCCCGCGACACGCAGTCCGCGCAGGTCAGGAAGCGGGCGCGGCGGCCGGTGGCGGGGCCCCAGGCGTTCGGGCCGATATGCGTCACCGTGGAGGCGCCGAGATGGGAGGTGTAGAAGCCGTCCGCATCCTCGGACCAGGCGACGTTCAGGAAGCGGCTGTCGCGGTCGAAGGCGGAGAGGGTCGCGAGGGTGCCCGCCACCACCTCCTCCGCGCCGCGGGAGAAGTCTGCGCCGGCATAGACGGGGCAGGCGTGGTCATAGGTGTCGTGGATGGTGCCGACCGCGCGCTCGGCCCAGATCTTGTGCGTGATCTTGAAGATCCAGTCCACGATGTCCGCGTGGCCGGGCTGGAAGCCCTTCATGGGAAAGCCGGTGTCGGGCCGCTGCGCGACGAGGTCCTCCACCGCGACGTGGCGCACGCGGGTCGCGCGCGGGCGTTCGGGCAGTCCCAGAGAAGTCGCGTTCATCGCACTGCCCCCGCCGTCAGGCCCTTCACGAAGTACCGCTGGACGAAGCCGGAGAGCAGCAGCATCGGCAGCATGATGGTCAGCCCGATCGCCGCCATGATCTCCCAGGCGTCGCCGCGCTCCGTGCGGGCGGACATCAGCCCGACCTGGAGAGTCACGGCCTCGTTGCGGGAGAGGACGAGGGCGTAGAAGAACTCGTTCCAGGAGACGACGAAGCAGAAGATGGCGGCCGTCGCGATGCCCGGCAGCGCCATGGGCACCACCACGTCCCAGAGGACGCGGAGGCGGGAGGCGCCGTCGATCTGGGCCGCTTCCTCCATGTCCGGGGGAATGGCGTCGATGAAGCCCTTGATCATCCAGATGGCGTAGGGAACGACGAAGGACATGTTCGCGATCACCAGCGCGATCCGCGTGTCCAGCAGCCCCGCCGTGCGGAAGGCGATGAAGAGCGGGATGATGACGATCACCGGCGGGATGAACTGCGTGGCCAGCACGCCCATCGGCCAGATCGCCCCGCCCGGCAGGCGGAAGCGGGAGAAGGCGTAGGCCGCGAGCGTCGCGATGGGGAGCGAGAGGATCAGCGTCAGTCCCGTCACGACGAGGCTGTTCAGCGTGCGCGATCCGAGGAAATAGGGCGCCCCGGCGGCGGCGCGGAAGTTCTCCAGCGTGGGGTCGAAGAACAGGCGCAGCGCGTAGACGTCCCGCGGCGTCTTGAAGGCGGTGGCGGCGATCCAGGCGATGGGCGCCATGAAGGCGATGAGCACGAGGATGATCGCGACCGTGCGCAGCGCGCGGGCCAGGGGGGTGGGCCTCATGCCCGGCGCCCCCGGATGAGCCGGAAGTAGAGGGCGGCGAAGACCGACATGAGGGCTGCGAGGAGGTAGGCGAGCGCGGCGGCGTAGCCGAGGTCGTACCAGCGGAAGCCGGTCTGGTAGATCAGGTGGGACAGGGTCTCCGTCGCTTGTCCCGGGCCGCCGGCGGTCAGCATGACCACCTGGTCCAGCACCTTCAGGGAGAAGATCGTCTTCAGCAGCACCGCGATGGCGATCACCGGCTTCAACTGTGGCAGCACCACCTCGAAGAAGGCGCGGAAGGCGGAAGCGCCGTCCACCGACGCGGCCTCCACCGTGTCCTGCGGCAGGGACGCCAGGGCGCCGATGAACATGAGCATGAAGTAGGGCGCCCAGTGCCAGACATCGGTCAGCACCAGCGCGGCCATGGCGAGGGTCGGGTCGGCCAGCAGGGCGGTGCCGCGCAGGGAGGGGACGGCCGCGCCGAGCAGCCCCGCCGCAGCCCCGAATTCCGGGTTCAGCAGGAAGCGCCAGGACACGCCGACCAGCGCAGGCGACATGGCGAAGGGGATGACGAGAAGGGTCCTGGCCGAGACCTTCAGCCGCCCGGGGCCCGCCAGCAGCAGGGCGAGGAGCATGGCGATGGTCAGGGTGAAGACCACGGAGAGGGCGGTGAAAACCGCCGTCACGCGCAGGCTGGTCCAGAGGTCGGGATCGTCGGTCAGGGCGCGGAGGTAGTTCTCCGTCCCGACGAAGCCGGTGGGCGCCGGGCTGCGCGCGAGGTCCCATTCCTGGAAGGACAGCCAGAGGCCGGAGGCCAGGGGATAGAGCAGCGTCCCCGCGATCACGGCGAAGGCCGGCAGGACCAGCAGCCAGCGGAGCTGCCGGTCCCGGAGGCTGCCGCGCCGCGGCGCCTCCCGCGCGGGCGCCGCGACGGCGCCGGCCCTCGCCGAGGCGCTCAACGGCGGCCGGACCGGCGGAGGATGCGGTCGGTCTCGCGCGCCGCGTTGTCCAGGGCGGGCTTCACCGGGCCGCGGGTGGACGCGAGTTCGGAGAGCGTGTTCTCCAGCACCGCCGCGACCTGCGGCCAGTCGCGGGTCTGCGGCATGATGCGGCTGCCCTCCAGGCTGCGGGCCGCGACGCGGTGCAGGCCGCCATTCGCCGCGTTCACCGCCTCGTTCGAGAAGGAGGCGGTGTGGGTGACGACGATGTCGGCGAGGTTCGGGTCGGACTTGTCGGTGGCGACCGCGACCTCCTGCTCGGCCGCGGTGACCCACTTCATGAACTCCCAGGCGGCATCGCGCCTGCGGGAGCCGGACGAGAGCGCGAGAGGCAGGGAGATGGCGTAGGAGACCGGCTGCCCGCCCGCCATCTGCGGCACAGGGGCGAAGCCCACCTGGTCCGCCGTCAGGCGCGACTGCGGGCCGGTGAGGACGGAGTAGACCCACCACCACACCACCACCATCGCGGAGTTCCCCTGCGCGACGGAGTTCACCGCGTCGCCCTCCACGAATTGCAGGGAGCCGGGCGCCGCGACGCGGTGACGGAGGAGGTAGTCGAGGTATTGCTGCGTGGCCTGCACGCCGATGTCGTCGTTGAAGCGCGCGCCGCGCTCGTCGGCGGTCAGCACGTCCCCGCCGCGGCCCCAGAGGTGGTTGAGCCAGAGGAAGAGGTTCTGCTGGCCGTTGCCCTTGCCGTAATACATCGCGATGCCCGAGATGTTCGGGTTCTTCGCCTGCACGGCGTTGGAGGCGGTGACGACCTCGTCCCAGTTGGTCGGGGGCGCGACGCCGGCGGCCTCCAGCAGGTCCTTGCGGTAGAAGAGCATCTGCGGGTGGCCGCGGATGGGAAGGCCGTAGGTGCGGCCCTCCACCTGGCTGCCGAGCTTATAGGCCTGGGGGTAGCGGTCCATGCTGATGCCGTCCCGGCGCAGCAGGTCGTCCAGCGCCACCATGGAGTTGGCGAGCGAGGAGCCCCAGGAATCCTGGTAGCAGATCACGTCGAAGGCGCTGCCGCCGGCCACGGCCTCGGTCGTGATCTTGTCGCGGAGCTGGCCGTAGGGGACGTAGGTGAAGGCGGCCTTGATGCCCGTCAGCCGCTCGAAATCCGGCAGGCGCTTCTCATGCGCGCGGAACTGGGAGGCGACGGGGAGGAGGACGTTGACGGTCTGGCCGGCGAAGGGCCGGCCTTCCCGGAGCTGCGCCCGCGCGGGCCGCCCGAAGGCGGTCAGGGCCCCCGCCGCGCCGAGGCCCATCAGGCCGCGCCTGTCCATCGCCATCCGTTCCTCCTGCTCCTGTTGCCCCGATCCTATCCGGGCTTTGCAATCGTATGCAACGGGCGCCTACAACGATCCGGCGCGGCCTCACCCCCGGTGCATCGCGATCTGCCGGTGGATGGCGACCTCGTCCGCCACCATCCACTCATTCCGGATCCGTCCGTCCACGAGTTCGTGGTGATTCACGCCCAGGGCGACGACGGTGGCCCCGCTCGGCGGGCCGAAGGCGCCGGGGCCGGAATGCGTGCCCGTCATCCACCAGCGGGTCGAGACGCGAACGGGGCGTCCGGGCTCCTCCATCGCGATCGAGTGATCCACCACGAAGCGCGCGTCGGGGAAGGCGGAGAGCCATCCGATGAGCATCCGGTCCAGCCGCGCGTGGCCGTGCAGCAGCCGGTTGCCCGGGGCGCGGACGACGCAGGCGGGATGGTAGGCGTCACGGATGACATCGAGGTCGGCGCGCCAGATGCGCGCCAGCGCCTCCCGGACCTGGCGGGCGGCGGGGTGGTCCGCGATCTCATGGGGCTGGAAGCTCCCGTCCCGGAGCGCGCGGGCCATCTCCGCCTGCCAGGGCGCCTTGCCCGCCTCCAGGTCCGCGCGCGCCAGGCGGCGCGCGTGCTCCACCGGATCCAGGCCGATCTGCGCGGCGATCCCCGCCTCGTCCCGGACCAGCCACTCCTCCGTGATCCGGTTGCCGAGGCAGACGCAGTCGGCGATGGCGTAGAAGTGGACTTCGCGTCCGGTCGGCGGGCCATAGGCGCCATCCCCGAGATGGACGGAGGGCGCGGAGACGCGGTGGGAGGAGAGGAAGCCCCGCCGGTCGTCTCCGGACCAGATGATGTCCTCGGGCAGCAGGCGGCGGTCGGGGAAGGCGTGCAGCGTCGCCAGCGTGCCGGCCACCATCGCCTCGGCCCCGTGCATCTCCCCGTTCGGCGTGTGGACGAGGCAGTCCTCCGCGTACCAGCGGCGGATCAGTCCGACGCCGCGGCCCTCCCAGATCCGCTCGGTGATCTTGACGATGTAGTCGGGCAGGTCCTGGAACTCGGGGTCGAAGCCCTGCATCGGCATTACCGTGTCTCCTCGGGGTCGTGCCACAGCGTCCTCCCGCCGTCCCGGACGAGGCCCCGTGCCGGAAGGCGGGCGGAGCGGCGCACGACGAGCTCGCCGGGCACCACGACGCGGCGGGCAGACAGGGCGGGGTCCTCCAGCCGGGTCGCGAGGAGGCGGACGGCCTCCTCCACCATCGCGTCCACGGGCTGGGAGAAGGTGGTGAGGGCGTAGGAGTCCCAGGCGGCGGGGACGCTGTCGTCGAAGCCGATGACGGAGACGTCCTCCGGCACGCGCAGCCCGTGGCGGTGCCGCGCCGCGTCCATCACCGCGATCGCCATGTGATCGGAGGCGCAGAAGACCGCGTCCGGCCGGTCCGGCCGGGTGAAGAGGGCGGCGGCCGCTTCCCCCGCGCGGGCGGTGTCGTAATCCCCGGCGACCCGGATCGCGTCGGTGACGCCGGCCTCGCGCAGCGCCTCGAAATAACCGGCCTCCCGGTCCCGGTTGGTGGAGGAATCGGCGAGACCCGCGACATAGGCGAAGCGCCGGTGGCCGCCGGCCAGCAGGAAGCGGGCGATGTGGCGGGCGCCCGCGCGGTTCTCGCCGGCGACGCTCTCCACGCCCGCATCGGGGGTGACGCGGTTGAACAGCACCACCGGCACGCCGCCCGCGTGGCATTCGGCCGCGAGGCGCGAGGAGAGCGTGGCGGAGAGCAGGATCAGCCCGTCCACCTGATAGCGCATGATCTCCTCCAGCCCCGGGTCGGCATCGCCGGTCTGCGGCGCGGTGAAGAGGAGGAGGTGGTGCCCCATGGCCTGGAGGCGGTCCGACAGGGCCTCCAGCACGGCGGGGTAGAAGCCGTTGTGGAGGTAACCCACCGCCACGCCGATGATCCGGGACCGCCGGGTGATGAGGGAGCGGGCGATCATGTTCGGCCGGTAGCCGAGGCTGCGCGCGGCCTCCAGCACGCGCTCCCGCGTGGCCGGCGCGACGCTGGCGCCGGGGGTGAAGGTGCGGGACACCGCGGACTGCGACACGCCCGCCAGCCGCGCCACGTCCTGCGCGTTGGCGGGGCCGCGCCGCGGCGGGATCATGCCGCGGTCCAGCCTCCGTCCACGATCAGCGCCGTGCCGGTCATGAGCGAGGAGGCGTCGGAGGCGAGGAAGACCACCGCCCCCGTCAGGTCCTGCGGCTGCCCGACGCGGCCGAGGCGGATGTTCGAGAGGATCCAGTCCCTCGTCGGCCCGTCCGCCAGGAAGGGGCGGGTCATCGGCGTCTCGATGAAGGTGGGGCAGAGGGTGTTCACGCGGATGCCGAGCGGCGCGAGTTCCAGCGCCGCGGCCTTGGTGAAGCCCTCCATCGCCCATTTCGTGGCGCAGTAGACGGAGCGGCGCGGGCCGCCGACATGGCCCATCTGGGAGGAGACGTTGATGATGGAGCCGCCGCGCCCGGCGTCCCGCAGCCCCCGCGCGACCGCCTGCATGGCGAAGTAGGCGGCGCGGACGTTCAGGTCGGTGACGGCGTCGTAGTCGGTCTCCGTCACGTCCAGCAGGTTCGCGTGGCGGGCGCCGCCGGCATTGTTCAGCAGCACCTCGAAGGGGCCGCGCTCCGCGACGGCGCGGGCGAAGGCGGGGACGTCGGTGACGTCGGCCGCCAGCGCGTCGGCCTTTCCCCCGCGGGCGCGGATGGCCGCCGCGGCGGCCTCGATCTCCGCGCCGCTGCGGGCCACGAGCGTGACCGCCGCGCCGGCATCGGCCAGGGCGGAGGCGGCGGCGAGCCCGATCCCCCTCCCCGCCCCCGTGACGATCGCGCGCTTGCCGTCCAGCCGGAAGGAGGGCGCGGGCGGCAGTTCCATCGCCGCGCTCATTCGGCGGCGGTCGCGTAGGGGATATTGCGGCCGCCGTAGCGGCGCACGCGGATGTTCGCCTGCTCCGCATGGCCCGCGAAGCCCTCGAGCATGCAGAGGCGGGAGCAGTACTCGCCGACCATCGCGCTCGCCTCGTCGGTCAGGACGCGCTGGTAGGTGCAGGTCTTCATGAACTTGCCGACCCAGAGCCCGCCCGTGTAGCGCGCGGCCTTCTTCGTCGGCAGGGTGTGGTTCGTGCCGATCACCTTGTCGCCGAAGGACACATTCGTGCGCGGGCCGAGGAAGAGCGCGCCGTAGTTGGTCATGTGGGCCAGGAAGTAGTCGGGGTCCCGCGTCATGACCTGCACGTGCTCGGAGGCGATGCGGTCGGCCTCCCGCACCATCTCGGCCTCGTCGTCGCAGAGGATGACCTCGCCATAGTCTTCCCAGGCCTGGCGGGCGATGGCGGCCGTGGGGAGGATCGTCAGCAGCCGCTCCACCTCCCGCATCGTGTCGCGCGCCAGCTTCTCGCTGTTCGTCAGCAGGATGGCGGGGGAGTTCGGGCCGTGCTCCGCCTGGCCCAGCAGGTCGGTGGCGCAGAGCTCCCCGTCCACCGTGTCGTCGGCGATGACGAGCGTCTCGGTGGGGCCGGCGAAGAGGTCGATGCCGACGCGCCCGTAGAGCTGGCGCTTGGCCTCCGCCACATAGGCGTTGCCGGGGCCGACCAGCATGTCCACTGGCTGGATCGTCTCGGTCCCCAGGGCCATGGCGCCTACCGCCTGGATGCCGCCGAGGCAGTAGATCACGTCCGCCCCCGCCAGGTGCTGCGCCGCGACGATGGCCGGGGCGGGCCGTCCCTCGAAGGGCGGGGCGCAGGTGATGATGCGCTGGCAGCCCGCCACCTTCGCGGTGACGACGGACATGTGGGCGGAGGCGAGGAGCGGGTACTTGCCGCCCGGCACGTAGCAGCCGACCGAGTTCACCGGGATGTTCTTGTGACCCAGCACCACGCCGGGCAGCGTCTCCACCTCGATGTCCCGCAGCGCGGCCTTCTGGTGCTCGGCGAAGTTCCGCACCTGCTCCTGCGCGAAGCGGATGTCGTCCAGGTCGCGGGCGGAGAGCTGCGAGAGGCAGTCGCGGATCTCGGCGTCGGTCAGGCGGTAATCGGTCCGGTCCCACTTGTCGAAGCGGATGGACAGGTCGCGGATCGCGGCGTCGCCGCGGGCGGCGATGTCGGCCAGGATGCCCTCGACGGTCGTGCGCACGCGCGCATCGTCCTCGGCCGCCGCCGCCGCGTCCCGGCCGGTCTTGAGATGCCGTGCCATCCGTCTCTCTCCCGCTTGCAAGCGTATGCAAGGGTGCTCCGGGGCCGCGTCTTGTCAAGCCGCGGCGGCCGGACGCGCGGGGTGCGGGGCCTGGCCGGGCACGGCGGAACGCGCAGGTCGCGGCACACCGCCCCGCCCTCGTTGACACGCCCCCGGGCGGGCAACAGCCTGCCGGGAACGCTTGGATCGAGGGCTTCCGGCCTCCGGGTCCCAAGCCCTGGGCAGGAAACCGCCAGATGAACGCATCGCGCCGAGCCCTGCTCGCCACGGGGGCCGCCGTTGTCTCCGCCATGCCCGGGCCCGGGCGGTCCCAGCCGGCCTATCCGTCGCGGGCGATCCGGCTCGTGGTGGCCTGGGCGCCGACCGGGGCGATCGACACGGTCGCGCGCCGGCTGGCCCAGAAGCTGTCCGAGGCGATGGGGCAGAGCGTGATCGTGGAGAACCGCTCGGGGGCCGGGGGCAGCATCGGCGCGGCCGAGGTCGCCCGTTCCCCGGCGGATGGCTACACGCTGCTGGCGCTCGACAGCACCTATGGGCTGATGCCGTTCCTGGTGAGCCGCCTGCCGTTCAACCACGCGGAGGCGTTCCAGCTCGTCACCATCAGCGCCTTCACGCCGGTCATCGCGGCGGTGCACCGGGATTCCCCCTACACCACCCTGGCGGAGTTCACCGAGGCGGCGCGGCGGCAGCCGGACCGGCTGACCTATGGCAGCGGCGGCATCGGCAGCTCGGTGCACTTCGCCACCGCCGCCTACGAGCTCGCGGCCGGGGTGCGGCTGCTCCACGTGCCCTACCGCGGCGGCGGGGAGGCGGTGACGGCCCTGCTGGCGAAGCAGGTGGACGTCGTTTTTGCCTCGCCCGGCGCGGCGATGGGCAGCGGCGCCACGCTGCTGCGGCCGCTCGCGATCAGCGGTCGCGGCCGCCTCGCCTCCCTGCCCGACGTGCCGACCTTCGCCGAGGCGGGGATGCCGGGCTACGACGTGATGCACTGGTCCGGGCTCGCCGTGCCGCGCGGCACGCCCGCCCCCGTGGTCGAGCGCCTCTACGCCGAGGCGGCGAAGGCGCTGGCCGCTTCGGACATGGTGGAGTTCCTCGCCTCCATCGCCTGCCTGCCGGGCGGCACCACCCCGGCCGAGACCGAGCGGCTGCTGGCGGAGGAGACGGTGAAGTGGCGGCAGGTCGTCGAGGCCGCGGGCATCCGGCCGCAGTGAGCGAAACAGTGGGTGTCGGCGGCGTGCCGGCGCGCGTCCATGACGTGGTGGTGGTCGGCTCCGGCTGCGCGGGGCTGGCGACGGCGATCGCGGCGCGCCGTCACGGCCTGGACTGCGTCGTGCTGGAGAAGGCGGACCGGATCGGCGGCGGCACCGCCATCTCCAGCGGGCTGCTGTGGGTCGGCAACAACCACCTGCACGCCGCGGCCGGCGGCCAGGATAGCTCGGAGGCGGTGCGGGCCTACCTTCGCTACGTTGGCGCGGACGGGATCGACCCGGCCCGGATGGAGACCTTCGTGGAGGAGGCACCGGGGGCGCTCCGCTTCTTCGAGGCGGCCGGCATTCCTTTCCGCCTGAGCCCGCGGATCGACCATTACGGCATGGCCCCGGGCGCGAGTTCCGGCGGCCGCCTGGTCGAGACGCCGGCTATCGACGGCGCGGCGCTCGGCGACCTCGGAGATCGCGTGCTGCTGCCCGCGGGTCCGCTCCGCCATCTCGGCGGGCGCGAGGCGCTGGCCCTGGGCGGACCCAACCGGCCGGCGACCTGGGAGGCGGCGGCCGAGGCCGGGCGGGCGCGGCCGGGCCTGCGCGGGAGCGGCGGCGCGCTGGTGAGCTGGCTTCTCCGGATCGCCGTCCGGCACGGCGCCGGGGTCCTGACGGGCACGGCGGCGGAGCGGCTCGTGTTCGAGGAGGGGCGCGTGGCGGGGGTCGTGACGCGGGACGGCGGGACCATCGCCGCGCGCCGGGGCGTCGTGCTCGCCACGGGGGGCTACGAGTCGAATCCCGATCTCGTCGGCCGCTTCGAGGCGCTGCCGGGATGGCAGTCCATGTTCCCGGAGAGCATCACCGGCGACGGGCTGACGATGGCCACCGAGATCGGCGCGGCCCTGCACGTCATCGGCAACAACCTCTCCCTGTTCCTCGGATTCCGGAACCCTGAGGAGGCGCCCGGCGGCACCGCGACGTGCCGCCTGTCCGGCACGCAGGAGCTGCCCGCGCCGCACACGATCGTGGTCAACCGGGCCGGGCGCCGCTTCGCGGATGAGAGCTTCTTCCAGGCCGTGGCGCCGCGGCTGCGGGAGTTCGACGTGCTCCGCCGCGACCAGCCGAACCTGCCCTGCTGGCTGATCTTCGACGCCGCCTATGCGCGGGCGCACTCCTTCGCCGGCCGTCCGCCCGGGGCTGCCATCCCGGACTGGGTGGCGCGGGCCGGGTCGCTTCCCGAACTGGCCGAAGCGCTCGGTATCGACGTGGCCGGGCTGGTGGCCACCGTGGGTCGCTTCAACGCGGATGCGGCGCGGGGCCTGGATGGGGAGCACGGGCGGGGCAGCACGCCCTGGGGGCTGACGCGATTCGATCCCTCCACGACGCTCGGCGCCGTCGCCGAGCCGCCCTTCCACGGCGTCCGGCTTCACCCGACCGCCCTGTCCTCGGCCGGGTTGCTGACGGACACGGCGGCGCGGGTGATGCACGTCCGCGGCAGGCCCATTCCCGGGCTCTTCGCCGTCGGCAACGCGGCGGCCCGCACGGAGACGGGCTCGGGCTACCAGACGGGCTTCTCCCTCGCCTCCGGGCTGACCTTCGGCCTCATCGCGGCCCGGGAAATGGCGGGCCGATCGGAATGACGCTTCCGCGCCTCGTCTCCGCGCGCTCCCCCTTCGCGATCCGCAGCTACCGCTTCCAGTGGTCGGCCGACCTGATGACGTCCTGGGCCTTCGAGATGGAGACGATCATCCTCGGCTGGTACATCGTGGTGCAGACCGGGTCCGTGCTGCTCGTGACGCTGTTCGGCTCGCTGCAGTTCCTGGGAACGCTGATCTCGCCCTTCTTCGGCCTGGCGGGCGATGCGTTCGGGCATCGCACCGTGCTGTGCCTGATGCGCGCGGCCTATGCCGCCCTGGCGGCGATCCTGGCCGCGCTCGCGCTGGCCGATCTGCTGACGCCGACGCTGGTGCTCGTCGTCGCCGGGCTCGCGGGACTGATCCGGCCCTCCGACACGAGCCTGCGCAACGTGCTGATCGGCGAGACCATGCCGGACGACCGGCTGATGAGCGCGGTCAGCCTGTCGCGCATCACCTCGGATTCCGCGCGGATCGGCGGCGCCCTGGCCGGGGCGAGCATCGTCGCCACCCTCGGCCTCGGCGAGGCCTATCTGATGGTGGTCCTGCTCTATGCCGCGGGCATGGTGCTGACGCTGGGGGTGAGCGCCGGGCGGAGCGTCACCCGGGAGCCCCCGGCCGCCCCGCGATCCCCCCTGCACGGCCTGTGGGAGGCGGCGCAGGCCGTGTGGCGGGCACCGCCGCAGCTGGCCGCGATGCTGATGGCGTTCCTGATCAACCTGACCGCCTTCCCCTTCACGCTGGGGCTGCTGCCCTACATCGCGCGCGACGTGTACGGCACGTCCCAGGCCGGGCTCGGCTATCTCGTGGCGGCCGTCGCGGGCGGCGGCATCGTCGCCTCGCTCGTGCTGAGCGGGATGAACGCGCGCGTCCAGCCGGCGCGCATGATGCTCGTCTTCAGCGTGGTCTGGCACGGGCTGGTGATCGTGCTGGGGCAGAGCGGCAGCCTGACGGGCGGGCTGCTTCTGCTGCCGCTGATCGGGATGGCGCAGATGCTGTGCGTGCTGCCCATGTCGGTGCTGCTGCTGCGCGGCACGACGCCGGCCCTGCGCGGCCGGATCATGGGGATGCGGACCCTGGCGGTCTACGGGCTGCCCATCGGGCTGCTCTGCTCGGGGCCGCTGATCGAGCGGGTGGGCTTCCCGGCCACGGCGGCGGTCTACGGTCTTCTGGGCATCGTCGTGACGCTGCTCGTGCTGGCGGTCTGGCGCGCGCATCTCTGGCCGCGACGGGCGCCGGGCAACCATGGCTAGCCACCGGCACGCTGGCGGAGGCCCTTGCCACGCGGGCGGCGTCCCCGGAAGCCGTTCCCGGACCCGAACTGTGCCAGTCAAAACGGGCCGAACTGTCCCTTTCTGCGGCCCCGGCAACGGGACAGTTTGCGGCGCATAAGAACGCGTCGAGGAAACCGATCCATGCATCGCCGCACGCTTGTCGGCACGGCCCTGGCCGCCCCTGCCCTGCTTGCCCGGGCGCACGCCCAGGGCACTTGGCCCGACCGGCCGATCACGCTGGTGGAGGGCTATCCGCCCGGCGGCGTGACCGATCTCGCCACCCGCGCCGTCGCCGAGCCGATGTCGCGGAACCTCGGCGTGCCCGTCGTCGTCGAGAACCGGCCGGGTGCGGCGACCTCCGTCGCGGCAACCTATGCGGCCCGGGCCCGGCCGGACGGGCAGACGCTCGTCATGGGCACCACGACGCTCGCGATCAACCAGACGCTGCAGCCCACCCTCACGCCGCGCGACCCGGCGCGGGAGCTGGACCCGGTGGGGATGGTGTTCCGCACGCCCTTCATCCTGCACGTCCACCCCGGCGTCCCGGCGAGCAATGCGGCGGAGCTGATCGCCCACTGCAAGGCGAATCCGGGCAAGGTGCTGTTCGGCTCCCCGGGAACCGGCTCGGTCAGCCATCTCTGCCTCGAGCTCTTCCGCGCCCGGGCGGAGGTGGACATCGTCCACGTGCCCTATCGCGGCGGCACGCCGGCGGCGCTGGACCTGCGCCAGGGCCGGGTGCACGCGGTCTTCCAGGCCGTGCAGGAGGCGGCGGCCTCCCTCACCGATGGCGGCACGCGCGGCCTGGCCGTGACGGCGGGCGCGCCGCTGCCGAACTACCCGCGCCTGCCGCCCCTCTCGAACACCGTGCCGGGCTTCGAGGTCTTCTTCTGGCAGGGGCTCTTCGCCCCGGCGGGCACGCCGGCGCCGATCATCGCCCGCGCCGCCTCCGCCCTGCGGACCGCGACGGAGGATGCGGCGCTCCGCACCCGCCTCGCGGAGCAGGGCGTGGAGCTCGTCAGCGGCGACGCGGCGATGCTGCGCGCCGCCCTGGCGGACGACACGCGCCGCTGGGGCGACGTGATCCGCGCCGCCAACATCCGCCTGGAATAGCGCCGCCGCGCCGACCGACCGCGCCGGTCCGGGCGGGGGAGCCCCCTCCGGCGGCTCCCTCTGCACCGGACATGACGATGACGATCAGCAATCTCTCCTCCCGCATCCCGGGATTCCACCGCATGACGACCGCCGAGCGGCTGGAGGCGGTCGCGGCCTTCTCCGGGCTGGACGGGGCGACGGTGGCGCAGCTCGGCGCGCCGGGGAACATCGACCCGCACCTCGCCGACCACATGATCGAGAACGTGGTCTCCACCCTGTCGATCCCCATCGGCATCGCCACGAACCTGCGCGTGGACGGGAAGGACGTGCTCGTGCCGATGGCGACGGAGGAATCCTCCGTGGTCGCGGCCGTCTGCAATTCCGCGCGCCAGTGCTACGAGACCGGCGGCTTCGTCACCTCCGTCTCGGGCAACCTGATGATCGCGCAGGTGCAGCTCGTCGGCGTGCCCGACCCGCACGGCGCGCGGCTGCGGATCCTGGAGCGGCGGGACGAGGTCGCCGCCATCTGTGACGGCTGCGACCCGATGCTCGTGCAGCTCGGCGGCGGGTTCCGGGAGATGGAAGTGCGCGTCGTGCCCTCCCTCGGCGGGCCGATGGTCGTCACCCACCTGATCGTGGACACGCGCGACGCCATGGGCGCGAACGCGGTGAACACGATGGCGGAGACGCTGGCCCCCTCCATCGAGCGGTGGACCGGGGGGCGGGTCCTGCTGCGCATCCTCTCCAACCTGGCCGACCGGCGCGTGGCCCGCGCCCGCGCCACCTGGCCCGCGGAGGCGATCGGCGGGGCCGGGGTCCGCGACGGGATGATCGCCGCCTATCACTTCGCCGAGGCCGATCCGTATCGCGCCGCCACCCACAACAAGGGGATCATGAACGGCGTCTCCGCCGTGGTCCTGGCGACGGGGAACGACACGCGCGCGGTGGAGGCGGGCGCCCATGCCTATGCGGCGCGGGACGGCCGCTACACCAGCCTCACGCGCTGGGAGGCCGGGGCGGACGGCGCGCTTGTCGGCGCCATCGAGCTTCCGCTGCCGGTCGGCCTCGTCGGCGGGGCGACGAAGATCCATCCGACCGCGCGCGCCTGCCTGAAGATCCTCGGCGTCACCACGGCGGCGGAGCTGGCGCGGATCATCGCGGCCGTGGGGCTGGCGCAGAATTTCGGGGCGATGAAGGCGCTGGCGACGACCGGCATCCAGCAGGGCCACATGGCGCTGCACGCGAACAACGTGGCCATCGCCGCGGGCGCGGTGGGGGAGGAGGTGGCGCGCCTCGCCGCCACGCTCGTGGAGCGGCGGGCGGTCCGGCAGGACGTGGCGGTGGCGGAGCTGGAGCGGATGCGGGGCGCCCGGACGGCGTAGCCCGGCCGACCGATCACCCCGGCGCGTGGCCGGCGCGCCCTGCCTCCACCGCGGATTCCCGGAGCAGGGCGAGGAAGCGCGGGTCGCTGGCATGGGCGATGTTGATGCGGAGGGCGCCGGCCGCGCCCTCCCGTCCCGCGTGGAACACCGATCCGGGCGCGAGGAAGATGCCGCGCGCGGCCGCGCGGCGGCAGAGCGCCGTCTCCTCCACGCCGGCGGGCAGCCCTGCCCAGAGATAGAAGCCGCCGCCGGGCGGCGGGGCCACGGGCCAGCCGGCCTCGGAGAGGTCCCGCACCGCCTGGGCGGTCGCGGCCTCCACGCGCCGGCGGAGGCGGCGGAGATGGCGGAGGTAGTGGCCGCCGTCGATCAGACCGGCGACGAGGCGTTCCGTGTACTGCGAGGTCGAGACGACCGTGATCAGCTTCAGGTCGTCGAGCGCGCGGACGATCGGCTCCTCCGCCGCGACGTAGCCGACGCGCAGCGAGGCCGAGAGGGTCTTCGAGAAGGTGCCGACGTAGAGGACGCGCCGGAGGCCGTCGAGCGAGGCGAGGCGCGGGCTGGAGGGCGGCAGGATGTCGGCGAAGGCGTCGTCCTCCACGATCCGGAGGCCGTGGCGCTCCGCCGCCTGGAGAAGCCCGTGCGCCACGGCGGCGGAGAGCGTGCCGCCGGTGGGGTTGTGGGCGAGGGACTGGGTGAAGAAGGCCTTCGGGGATCGCCGGCGGAGCACCGTCTCCAGCACCCCGAGGTCGGGGCCGTCGGCGTTGCGGCGGATGCCGATCACCTCCGCACCGGCCAGGCGCAGCTTCGCGAAGAGCGGGTAGTAGCCGGGATCGTCCACGAGGACGGGATCGCCCGCCGCGACCATGTGGCGGATCACGAGGTCCAGCGCGTGATTCGCGCCCTGCGTCAGCAGGACCTGCCCGGCCGTGCAGCCGATGGAGCGCTCATGGAGCGAGAGGGCGATGCGCTCGCGGAGGGGCAGGTAGCCGCGGGAGCTGCCATAGGCGTGCGCCTCCCCGCCGTGATGCGCGCGCGAGACCTGGACGAGGTGGCGGGCGAGTTCGGACTCCTCCATCCAGGAGGGGGGCGGGCGGCCCTCTCCCGGGCGGACGACGTAGTGCTCCTCGGTCTGCTCCCGCAGCAGGGAGACGAGGCCGAGCGCCTCCGCCATCTCGCGCCGCGGCTCCGCGCGGCGGGGCGGGTGGCTGACGACGAAGTAGCCCGCGCCCCGGCGCGCCTCGAAATGCCCGGAGGCGACCAGCCGGTCATAGGCCTCCGCGACCGTGTTCTTGGACAGCCCGTGGTCGCGCGCCGCCGCGCGCACGGATGCGACGCGCGCGCCGGCGCGCAGCAACCCGCCCTCCACCGCGGCCGCGAGGCGGGCGACCATGCGGTTCACCTTGGACGTCGGTTCCGGAGGGGGCATGAGGTCGCTCCTGCCATCTCGAAGGCGCGCATCGGAGGGGATGGCCCCTCCCCGCCACCGTAGCCGCGGGCGGGGAGCGGGGGCAGTTCGGGGCGTGGGGCACCGCGCCCCCTCGCGGCCGGGCGCGACGGGCGGTTAGGATCGTGGTGCAGTCCCGGGCACGGTTTACCCGGTCCGGGGCGCCGCCGCGGCCCTGACCGCGGCCACGCTGGGCAAAACAGCCCCGTCATGCCGGAGGAAACCCCATGCATCGCCTGTCCCGCCGCAGCCTCGGCCTCGCCCTTCCGGCCCTCCTCGCGCTGAAGCCCTCGGCGGGCCGGGCCGCGGAGGACCGGTTCTTCGATTCCGCCGGCGTTCGCCTCCGCTACGTCGAGGCCGGGCAGGGCGAGCCCGTCGTCCTCGTGCACGGCTTCTCCAGCAGCATCGAGCGCCAGTGGGTCGCGTCCGGCGTGATGCCAAAGCTGGCCGAACGCTATCGCGTGATCGCCTTCGACGGGCGCGGCCACGGACGGAGCGAGAAGCCGCACGATCCCGCGCTGTACGGGCCGGAAGCGGCGCGGGACGCGGCCCGGCTGCTCGACCATCTGGGGCTGCGGAAGGCGCACATGGTCGGCTACTCGCTCGGCGCGATCCTCAACGCCTGGCTGGTGACGGACAGCCCGGATCGCTTCCTGACCTGCACCTTCGGCGGCGCCTGCGGGCGCTTCCGCTGGTCGGACGAGCGGTCCGCCGCCGTGGAGGCCGAGGCGCGGGAGATGGATGAGGGGTCGCAGCGCTCGCAGATCCTGCGGCTCTGGCCCACCGACCAGCCGCCGCCCAGCGAGGAGCAGATCCGCGAGCAATCCGCGCGGGCCCTGGCCGGGCAGGACCACCGGGCCCTGGCCGCGTCGCGCCGGGGCGGCCTGCGGCTGGTCGTGCCGCCGGAGAAGATGGCGGCCATCAGCGTGCCGACCATCGGCATCGTCGGCAGCGCCGACAGCTACCTTCCGGACTTCCAGGCGCTGAAGCAACTCAACCCGCGCATGGAGCTCGTGTTGATCGAGGGGGCGGGCCACTCCGCCGCCCCGTCCCGGCCGGAATTCGTGCAGACGCTGGACCGCTTCCTCTCGGCACACCGGTCGTAGTTCGCCCGGGCGCGGCGCGGTCCCGCGCCGCGCCGTGCTGGCGTTACGGTTCCATCCGGATGCCGGCGCGGCGGACGACGGCGCCGAAGCGCTCCAGCTCCGCCTGCATCGTGCGCGTCAGCGTGTCCGCGTCGCTGCCCACCGCCTGCACGCCGAGCGGGCGCAGCCGCTCCCGGAAGGCCGGGGTGGCGGCGATGCGCGCGATCTCCGCCCCCAGCCGCGCGGTGATCGCCGGCGGCGTGCCGGGCGGCGCGAAGAGGGCGGACCACAGCACCACGCGGTAGTTCGGCAAGCCGGACTCCGCCACGGTCGGGACATCGGGCAGCGCGGGGTCGCGCGCATCCGTGCTGATCGCCAGCGCCCGCAGGGCGCCGGACTGGATCAGCGGCAGGACCGCCGCGACGTCGCCCAGCGTCATCGTCACCTCGTTCGAGAGGACGGCCTGCACGGCGGGCGCGCTGCCGCGATAGGGCACATGCGTCAGCCGCACATCGGCCTCCGCCGCGAGCATCTCGGTGGCGATCTGGAAGGAGGTGGCGGCGGAGGCATAGGTGAGCTCGCCCGGCCGGTCCCGCGCCTGGGCGAGCAGCGCGCCGAGGTTCTGCGACGGGTTGGACGGATTCACCACGACCAGCAGCGGGAAGTTGCCGACGATGGAGATCGGCGCAAAGTCCCGCACGGGATCGTAGGAGACGTTCGGGAGCACGAGCGGGTTGACGGTCATGCCGCTGCTCGGCCCGACGAGCAGGGTCTGTCCGTCGGGCGCGGCGCGGCGCACGGCCTCGATCGCGAGCACGCCGCTCGCGCCGGGGCGGTTCTCGACCACGAAGGGCCGGCCGAAGGCGGCGGCCAGCGCCTCCGCCAGGATGCGCGCGAGCAGGTCGTTGCCGCCGCCCGGCGGGAAGCCCACCACCAGCCGCACGGGGCCGGAGGGCCAGGCGGTCTGCGCCGCGGCGCCGGTGGACAGGGCCGGAAGGGCGGCGAGCAGGGCGCGCCGGGCGATGCGGACCATGGGGAGCGTCCTTCTCAAGGGAGGCCGTAGCGGCCCGGGGCGATGATCCCGTTCGGGTCCAGCGCCTGCCGGATCGCGGCCAGCGCGTCGGTGACGGCGGGCAGCCGCTGGGCGGCGTGATAGCCCTGGTACGCCGTGGGCGCGCGCCCCACGAAGATGCCGCGGGCGCGGAACGCCTCGTTCATCGCGCGGTAGAGGGCGTCGGCCCGCGCGGCCTCCTCCGGCCGCGTGCGGTCGTAGAGGATGGCGTGCACGCCGCGCGCGAAGCGTGGGCCGCAGACGAAGGAGGCCATGTAGTCCAGACCCTGTGCCGCCGCGGCGGCGCGGCACGCGGCCGAGAGGGCGCCGGCCACCTCCCCCAGCATGGGCACGCCGGGGGTGAACCAGATGGCGCCGCCGCCCGGACGCCAGCGCAGCATCTGCAATTCGCCGCCGGCCGGGCGGCCCGAATTCGATTCGATCGCGGCGCGCAGGATCGGCATGTCCTCCGCCGCCTCCGCCGTGATCTCCCGGGCGCGGCCCGAGGCGGCGAAATGCGCGCGCACGCGGGCGAGCGACGTCTCCACCGCGGCCTCGCTGCCACCATAGAGGGCGCCGGAGACGGTCCAGGCGCCCACGCCGTAGCACGCCCGCAGGGCCTTCCGCGACGCCTCCGTCATGGCGCCGCCGCCCGGACCCGCCTCCTGCGAGGCGATGAGGTAGAGGTCGCTCGTCGCGCGGATCATCGTGGCGACGGTGCCCGCGGCCTTCAACGGGCGGATCAGCTCGACGATCGCGGGCAGGTCGTCATCGGCGTCGAAGGCGAAGAAGAAGGGGCGGATGGCGGCGGGGCGCTGCCCCAGCCAGAGCCCCATCCGCGTGACGATGCCGAGGTTGGACTGCGTGAAGAGCCCGTCCAGCGCGGGGCCGAAGGAGTACTTCGTGACGTGCCAGTTCGGGTGCTCCGGCGCGTCCAGCCCGCCGTCGCCGGTGCGGATGACGTCACCGTTGCCGAGCACCACCTCCATGCCGCAGACATTGTCGAAATGGCTGCCCATGGGGCCGGCGCCGCCGCCCTTGTCCAGCGCGTTGCCGAGCGGGCCGCCCAGCGGCGGCCCGGCGGTCGGCGACATCATCAGCGTGCTGCCGCGCCGTTGCAGCTCGGCGTGCAGCGCCTCGAAGGTGACGCCGGGCTCCACCACGCCGTAGCCCAGCACCTCGTTGATCTCGAGGATGCGGTTCATCCGGCGCGCGAGGTCCAGCACGACCTGCCCCGCCGCCATCGGCGCGCGGGTGCCGAGGCCGAGGTTCCAGCCCGTGCTCACCGGGAAGAGCGGCACGCGATGCCGGTTCGCGAGCCCGACGATCGCCTGCACCTCCGCGGTGGAGCCGGGGAAGAGCACCGCCGCCGGGCGCGTGTCCGGGACCGGCAGGCTGTGGGCGCCGTACTCCGCCAGCGCCGCCTCGGCGGTGTCCACACCGCCCTCGCCCAGCAGGCCGGTGACTGCGGCCAGAAACGGCGAGAGGCCTTCCGTCGCGTGGTTCATGCGTCGTCCCATCCAGCTTCGGCAGGACGCTACACCACGACATCTGGCGGTCCAGACGGGCGCCGGTCCGGCGGCATGGCGCCGCGCCGCGGAAAAGCAGTTCGACCGGATGCAACGCGGTCCGCCGCGCGCGAAACCCATGCGACAGGCCCGGCATCCTGACGCGACAGGGCTTGCCTAGGGTGGCTTCCGTTGCGGCACGCCCCCGTGCCGCGCGGCCGCAGGAGGGCCGCCACGATGCGCACGACCCACTTCGCGGACGTTCTGCTGTCCCTCTCCCGCGGGCTTCTACCGTCCGGGTGGCGGACGGCGTGGGCCGCCGCCCTGCGTCGGCTCCGCTACCGTCCGGAGCGGCACTACATGCGCGGTCGCCCGGCCCCCTCCGGCGCCTAGACCGGGCGTGGCATCCGCCCCACCTTGTCCGGGCGGTGCCAGGGAGAACCCGCGGGGCCGCGAGAAGCCGGCGACAGCACCGGCGAACGGAGGAGCGCATCTTGGCAGACGACCCGAAGGACCGCGGACCGCGCGACCGGGAGCGGATCAACCTGCACGAGGATCACGAGGTCCGCTACTGGACCAGGAAGTTCGGCGTGAGCGAGCCCGTGCTGACCGCCGCCGTGGAGGCGGTCGGCGTCATGGCCAAGGATGTCGCCGCCCGGCTGAAGAAGCCCTGGCCGTAGGGCCCGGATCCGACATCCGCCGACGTGCGGCGCGCCTGATCCGCGCGCGCAGGATGATCCTTTCGGGATGACGATCCGCTCCGCGCCCGGACGCGCGGGCAGCCTCGGCGATGCCATCGCACGGACCCGCTGGCGCCCCGCGACAGGAGCGACACAGAGCCCTCTCGCGGCGTGGCCGTCCGGATGGGACATCTCCGTCGCCCGGCCAGGTCCATGGCCGCCGACAGGAGCATCGCGTTGAAGATCCCGCCCCGCCACACTCCGGCCACCCCGTCCACCCATCTCTGGACCCGCGAGCCCGCGGGCGGCGGGGGTGATCACCACGTGGTCTACGCGCCCTTCGGCCGGGTTCCCGACTATGCGGCCTTCGCCGCCGCGTGGAAGCTGCCGGCGCGCCACCCCGTGCTGCGACACGGCGCCAAGCCGCGGCCGCTTGCGGAGGTGCAGCCCGGCACGGTCCTCACCCTCGTCTGCCACTGCGACGCGCAGGGGCGCAGCATCAGCGACGGCGCGGCCGAGGCGCTTCCCGCGGTGCAGCTGATCGCGCGGCTGCGCCAGGACGGGCTGACGAACGGGCTGCGGAAGCTCCGGTTCTGCGCCCTTTCCGGCACCCCGGCGGGCACGGCAGCCTTCGCCAACGAGTTGCAGCGCGGCCTGCGGAACGTCGGATACGCCGCCCTGACGGTCAGCCCCTTCCTCGGCGCGGCCGTCGCCGCCGCTCCGGTCGGCCACAGCACGCAGGACGTGTTCGAGGACGCCTCCGCGGTCCGGCGCGGCGGGTCGCGCTGACCAGCGCAGGGCGGCATCGTCTCCGGGCGGATGCCGCCTTCGCGTGGCGGGATGGGCGCGGTTACGCCTCCTCCGGCTCGCCCATCTGCCGCGCGAAGCGAAGGAGCGACTTCCGCTTCTCCTCGGTCAGGTGATCCCACCGCCAGAGCAGCTCCATCCGGCCGATCGCCCCGGCGCTCGGCGGGTGCAGGAGGGCCACGCGGATCATCTCCCCGACCTCGCCCAGAGAATAAAGCCCCCTCGGCGCCGGCTGCCCGGCGTCGGTGCTGAGGTTCTCCGCGCGGTCTTCGCGGACGCGTTCCGCCTTCATCGGTGCTCTGCCCTCCCGGCCGCGCCGATGAAGCCAGAAACACGTTAAGATTTTCCTCGCGGGGTGCGACGCCTAGTGCGCGCCGTTCCGGCTCGAGAGACTGGCGAGCGCCATGGTCAGCTCCATCCGCTCGACGCCCCAGGTCGCGGCGGCGGCGTGGATGATCTCCTTCATCCGCTCCCGCCGCCCGGGCGTGCCGGGGGGCATGCCGTGGATCGACTCATCGGCCTTCATGGCGGCCTGCGCCGCGGCGATGGCGCTCGCCATCGGATCTCCCTCGCTCAAGCCGCGCCCTCCTCTCTCCCCTCCGGGCGCCGACGGCGTCCCCTACCGCAGCCGCACGTCCTGCACCCGGATCAGCCCGTCCGGCAGGGCGCGCACGCCCTCCGCGCGGGCGACGGCCCCGTGCAGCACCTGCGAGTGCCAGAGATAGATATAGGGGCGATCGGCCAGGAGCACCCGCATCACCCGCTCATAGGCGGCGGCGCGGGCCGCGGGCTCTACGCTGGTCCGGCCTTCCCGCAGCGCGGCGTCGGCCTCGGGGGAGCAGTACTTGCCGCCGTTCAGCGCCTCGTTGCAGGCGTTGAAGCCCCAGAGATTGCCGTCCAGGTCCACGCGGCCGGACCAGGCGATGACGAGGCTCTCGAAGTCCCCGGCGGTCCATTGGCGGAGCAGCGTCGCCACCTCGATCACCTGGAGCTCGAGGTCGATGCCGGCCTCGGCGGCCATGGCCTGCACCACCTCGGCGGCCTGGGTGTACTCGCTCGTGTTCGGGACGGACATGCGGAGGCGCAGGCGGCCGGGGAAGCCGGCCTCCCGCAGCAGGGCGCGGGCGCGGTCGAGGTTGCGGGCGGGGATCGGCAGGGACCGGACGTAGTTGGGGCTGCGCGGGGAGACGGACTGGTTGCCCGGGAGGTACTGGCCGTCGAAGGCGACCTGCACGAGGGCCTGGCGGTCGATCGCGAGCTCCAGCGCCTCCCGCACGCGGCGATCGCGGCCGAGCGGGTTGTCGGCGCGCGGGCCGTTGGCGACGTTCACGGCGATGTAGACGCTGTTCAGGCTCGGCGTGCCGATGATCCGCACGCGGTTGTCGGCCCGCATCTCGCCGAGGTCCGTCGGCGCCACGCGCTCCACGATCTCCAGCGATCCGGCGCGGAGGTTGGCGGCCATGACCGTGCTGTCGGTGATGATGCGGTAGGAGACGCGGTCCACGTGGATGCGGCCGGCATCCCAGTAGTCCGGGAAGCGCTCCAGGTCGATCCGGTCCTGGGCGACGCGGCGGACGAGGCGGAAGGGGCCGGCGCAGCTCGGCTCCCGCGCGAAGTCCTGGTTCAGCCGGGACGCCGCGCGGGGGGAGACGATGATCCCCGCCCGGTCCGACAGCGCCGCGAGCAGCGGGGCGAAGGGCTGTTCGAGCCGGAGGCGGACCTCCAGCGGCCCGGTCGCCGTCACCTCCCGCACCGGCCCCATCTCCCCGCGTCGGGTGGAGCCGGGGGTGTCGAGGTGGCGGCGCAGGCTGGTGACGACGGCCCCCGCGTCCATCTCCGCGCCGTCGTGGAAGCGGACGCCGGGGCGCAGCGTCAGGACAAGGACGCGACCCTCCTCCTCCCAGCGCCAGGCGGTGGCGAGCTGCGGGACGAAGCGGAGCTCCGCGTCGATGTCGATGAGCTTGTCGCACATCGCCGCGAAGACCTGTCGCCCCGCGAGGCTGCGCGCGAGGGTGGGGTCCAGCACGTCCGGGTCGCTGACGAGGCCGATCCGCAGCGTGGTCTGGGCGGCCGCGGTGCCGATCCAGGCGGCGAGGAGAGCGGGCAGGAGGGCGGCGAGGCGGCGCATGGGGACCTCCGGTGGTGCGGACTCGCCAAAGCCTGCCCGCTTCCATATGATATATCAACTCAAGCGCAGGCCTCGGAATCCCCGCATGTCACACGCCCTGGCCACCCCGCCGCAGGCGCACGCCGCATCGGCGGATGCCGCCCTCCGCGCCCGCGCCCGGCAGGTCATCCCGGGCGGCCTGTGGGGGCATCTGAATGCCGACCGGCTGCCGGAGGGCTACCCCCAGTTCTTCGCCCGCGCCGAGGGGTGCCGCCTCTGGGACGCGGATGGGCGGGAGGTGGTGGATTTCATGTGCTCCTGGGGGCCGGTCGTGCTCGGCCACCACCACCCGGCGGTGGAGGAAGCGGCATCCCGACAGGCGGCGCTGGGCGATTGCATGAACGGGCCGGCGCCCGTGCTGGTAGAACTGGCCGAGCTGCTGGTCGCCACCATCCCACACGCGGACTGGTGCCTGCTGGCGAAGAACGGCACGGACGCCACCACCACCTGCGTCACCCTCGCCCGCGCGGGGACCGGGCGGCGGAAGCTGCTGGTGGCGCGCGGCAGCTATCACGGGGCGGTGCCCTGGTGCTCCCCCTCCATCGCCGGCGTCACGGAGGAGGATCGGGCGCACCTGATCCCCTTCGACTACAACGACGTCGCCAGCCTGGAGGCGGCGGTGGACCGGGCCGGCGGCGACCTGGCGGGGATCATCGTCACGGCCTTTCGCCACGACATGAGCCGGGCGCTGGAGCTGCCCGACCCGGCCTTCGCCTGCCGGGCCCGGAGCCTCTGCGACGAGACGGGGGCGGCGCTGATCCTGGACGACGTGCGCGCCGGCTTCCGGCTGAACCTCGGCGGGTCCTGGGAGACGGTGGGGGTGCGGCCGGACCTCGCGGCCTACAGCAAGGCGATCGCGAACGGGCACGCGCTGGCGGCGGTGACAGGGGCGGAGCGCTTCCGGGAGGCCGGGACGCGGATCTTCACGACCGGCTCCTTCTGGTGCGCCGCCGTCCCGATGGCCGCCGCGGTCGCGACGCTGACGGAGCTGCGCCGGGTGGAGGGCCCCGCCCGGATGCGGGCGATGGGGGAGCGGCTGCGGGCCGGGCTCGACGCGCTGTCGGCGCGGCACGGCGTCTCCCTCCGTCACAGCGGGCCGCCGGCCCTGCCGCTGGTGCAGTTCGCGGGGGACGACGACTTCCGCCTGGGCACGGCCTTCTGCGCGGAGGCGCTGCGGCACGGGGCCTACTTCCATCCCCGGCACAACATGTTCCTCTCCTGCGCGCATGGGGAGGCCGATATCGACGTGGCCCTCGAGGCCGCCGATGCGGGGCTGGCCGCCGTCGCGCGCCTGGGCTGAGGCGCCCCCGGCTTCCCGTCCCCGCGCCCGCGGTGCAGCCTGGGGCGCGGCGCCCGCCGCGCGGAGGAGAGAAACGCCCGATGCCGATCTATGCCCTGGATGACCGCGAACCGACCCTGCCCCCGGCGGACCGCTTCTGGGTGGCCCCGGACGCGCATGTGATCGGCCACGTCATCCTGGGCGACGAGGTCGGCATCTGGTTCGGCGCCGTGTTGCGCGGCGACAACGAGCCGATCACGGTCGGCGCCCGCACCAACATCCAGGAGGGCGCGATGCTGCACGCCGACCCCGGGATGCCGCTGACCGTGGGCGAGGATGTCACGGTCGGGCACCACGCCATCCTCCATGGCTGCACGGTGGGCGACAATTCGCTCATCGGCATGGGTGCGACGGTGCTGAACCGGGCGAAGATCGGGGCGAACTGCATCGTCGGCGCCAACGCGCTCGTCGCCGAGGGGAAGGAATACCCGGACTTCTCCCTGATCGTCGGCGCGCCCGCACGGGTGGTGCGGACGCTCGATGCGGAGACGGCCGGCCGGCTGAAGAGCTCCGCCGCGAATTACGTGCGGAACTGGCGGCGCTTCTCCACGGGAATGCGGCGGATCAGCTGACGGGGCGCGGTCAGGACGCCTCGGCCTGCGCCTCCGGCGGGGCGTCCTGCGACCGCGACCGCGACCTTGCCATCCAGCGGCTGCGGAGGGCGTCCCACTCGTTCCGGCTGTCACAGGCCAGGCGGAGAAGGTCCTCCGGAATTGGCTCCTCGGTGACCGCGTCGAACCCCTTGTGCAACCGGTGCCGCATCCAGAGGTCGAAGGGGTCGGAATCGCCGCTCCGACCCCGAGGGTCAGGCTTCACGGGCATAAACACCTCGTCCTGAACGTCTGGGTAGAAACGCCCGGGCGCGGGTGCGGGTTGACCGGCCTCGCCAGAGCTCTCGCCGCGGCCCCGCCATGCTCGGCTGCCGGAACGGCTCCTACGATCCTGTCGAAGAGGAAACCGTCCAGCATGTCCGACGATGCGACCGGGGAAGGCGATCTTTCCGGCGAGGATCTCGCCATGCGGCTCCATGTCCTGGAGATGACCGTCGCCGCCATCGCGGCGCGCCTGCCGAAGCCCGACCTGGACGAGGTTGCGTCGCTTCTCGTCTTCGTGGCCCGCGGGGCGGAGGCGGCCTCGGACGTGGAAGGGCTTCCGCCCGACCTGCCGGTCCTGGGCGCCGCGGGCCGCTCCGCCACGCGCATGCTGGAGCGCATCGCGCATTCCCGCGCCTCCCACCGGAGCACCCCGCTGGACGCGGGCCCTCCGGACCTGGGTAAGGCGGACGGGGGGTAAGGCCGACGGGGGCGGATCAGGGCGCCAGTCCCAACGTCTCCGGATGGAACAGCGCCTCGGGTTCCAGGACGCGGGCGGCGAGGCCGTCCTCCGCGGCGTAGCGGGTCATGGCGGCGATCTCGTCCCGGTTGCGGGCGAAGCCGTAGGGCCAGGGATCGCCGCCCATCAGCGCCGTCTGCCGCGCCGCCTCCGCCGCGATCCAGGGCAGGGAAACGCGGAGGACGTTCACCAGGGACAGTTCCGCCAACGCCATGGCCCGCGCCTCGGCGAAGGCGCGGAAGATGGCGGCCGGGAGCCAGGGTTCGGCCTCCGCCACGTCCCGGCGGATGGCAACGCAGTGCATGATCGGAAAGAAGCGGGTGGCGGAGAAGTAGCGCTCCTCCTCCGCCCGCGTGTCGGGCCAGAGGCGGGCGACCGGCGCCGTGCCATCCAGGAAGGCGGGCGGCGGGCGCGGGCCGACAAAGGCATCGGCCGCGCCTGATGCGATCGCCTCCTCGGGCGTCATGCCCTCCAGCGGGCGGACGTCGTGGCCGGGTGGCAGGGTGATCGCCACCCGCTCCCCGCCGGTGCGCCAGGCGATGCCGCGCGTGTCCACGCCGTATCGGTCCCGCAGCATGCCGCGCACCCAGAGGGCAGCGGTCTGCTGGTATTCGGGCAGCGCGACCACGCGTCCCGCGAGGTCGGCCGGGCCGGTGATGCCGCGATCCGTCCGGATGTAGACCGCGGAGTGGCGGAAGGCGCGGGAGGGGAAGACGGGCACGCCGATATAGGGCGCGTCGCCCCGCGCGGTGGTCGTGATGTGGCTGCCCATGGACAGCTCCGTCACGTGCAGGTCGCGCTTCTGGAGCGCGCGGCGGAAGATCGCTTCCGGCTCCCCGGGCTCCGGGCGGAGCGTCACGCCGGGGATCGTCACGCGACCATCCAGGATCGGCCGCGTGCGGTCCGAGACGGTGCAGGCGAGGGTGAGTTCCACCGTGCTCAGCCCGCCTGGATGCCGGCGAGGCGGATCCATTCGGCCTGGCGGGCGATGTCGGCGGTCAGGAAGGCCTCGAAGGCGGCGGGGGTCATCGGCATGGTTTCCGCACCGGCGCGGAGCTGGGCCTCGCGGGTTTCGGGGCGCTCGAGGATGCGGTTCACCGCGGCGTTCAGACGCTCCACGACGGCGGGCGGCGTGCCGGCGGGGGCCATGAGGCCGAGCCAGATGGACGCCTCGAAGCCCGGCAGGGTCTCCGCGACGGATGGCAGGGCGGGCAGCAGCGGGGAGCGCTGCGGGCCGGTGGTGGCGAGGCCGCGCACGCGCCCGCCCTCGATGTGGGGGGTCATGGTGGGGATGGCGTCGAACATCATCGGCACCTGGCCGGCGATGAGGGCCGTCCGCGCCTCGTTGGAGCCGCGGAAGGGGATGTGCTGGAGCTGGAGTCCGGCCATGGCGCGGAACACCTCCCCCGCCACATGATAGGGCGTGCCGGGGCCGGAGGAGGCGTAGTCGATCGCGCCCGGCCGCGCCTTCGCGGCGGCGACGAGTTCCGCGACGGAGGAGACGCCGAGCGAAGGGTGCACCGCCAGCACGTGATAGGCGACGTTGATCGCGGCCACGGGCGCGAGGTCCCGCATCAGCCGGTAGGGGCGGTTCGGCAGCAGCGTCTCGTTCGCCGTGTGGGTGTTGGACATCAGCAGCAGCGTGTGGCCGTCCGGCGCGGATTTCGCGACGAGGTCGGTGCCGATCACGGCGCCGGCGCCGGGCCGGTTCTCCACCACGGCGGCCCAGCCGGGGCCGGGCGCGGCGGAGAGGCGGTCCGCCAGGAAGCGCGCGGCCACGTCGGCCGAGCCGCCGACGCCGAAGGGCACGATGATCCGCAGCGGCCGCGACGGCCAGTCCGCGGTCTGGGCCAGGGCGGGCGCGGCCAGCGGTGCGGCGACGCCCAGCAGGAGCGGCCTGCGACGGATCATGGATCGTTCCCCGTGATTTCGGGAAACTATCGGCCGCGTGCGCAGGCCGGGGCAAGCCGCCCGGCCGCTGAATCAGGGCAGGAACATGGTCGCGGCGAAGCCCGCGAGGTTCGCCGCGTGCAGCTCTGCGGCCAGTGCTCCTCCACGCTCCACTCCCGCCGCGAAGGAGCGGCGCGCACGGTCGTCTCGGCAGAAGAGGGGAATGCGGCGCACCAGTGCCTCCGCCACCACATGCGCGTCCTTCGGCCCCATGTTGCGGTTGCAGCCGGCGTCGATCAGCGCGGTGAAGCGGTCGTGGAGGATGCGCTGCTGCTCGGTCGCGAAGCCGCCGACGAGAACGAGCTTGCCCTGGTCCTGCAATCGCGCCTGCTCCTCCCACATCCGCCGGTGCAGGGCGATCGGCAGGCCCGGACGATGGATGACGGGTCCCACCCGCACGGGCCGGCCCCTTCGGTCCTGCTCCATCCCGGTGTCCTCGATGCCGACCGAGCGCAGGGTCTCCTTGATCACCATCCGCCCGATCTGCAGCACCACGCGCGGATCGCCGAAGAGAACGTCGTAGTCCGCGTCCCGGTGCCCATCCAGCAGGCGGTAGCTCAGGACCTGGTTATCCACGATCACCAGCCTCGTCCCGGGCCGGCGCGAATAGGCGGGCAGGCGGTTGAACCAGGCGGGCACGGCGCTTCCGGACACGGGGCACCTCCTTCTCTCGGGGCCCTGGCGCCGGGATGGGCACCAGCGGGGCCACGGCGAGGAGGGTAAGCTGCGCGCCGCAGGCTCCTCCCGTCACCGGGGTGACAGGTCGCGTCTGTGTCGTCCGGCGTTGCCGGACTGCCCGCGCTGCGCCGGCACCTGCTCGATTTCGCGGCAGATCGCCGCGCGGGACGGAGGTCGCGCTCTCGGAACGGGGTTCCGGCCGGCCGCGACCGGGCCTAGCCTGCCCCGCCCCCGGCCGCCCCGGCCGGGCCGCGACCGGAAAGGACCCCGGACGGCATGACTCGTCGCGTTCGCATCGGCTTCGACATCGGCGGCACCTTCACCGACTTCATCCTGGCCGATGACGAGGCCGGCGAGATCCGGCTGCACAAGGGACTGACCACCCCCGCCGACCCCTCCATCGGGGCGCTGGAGGGGCTGCGGGAGATCACCGCCGCGGCCGGCATCGCCCTGTCCGAGGTGGGCGAGATCCTGCACGGCACCACGCTGGTGACGAACGCGATCATCGAGCGGCGGGGCGCAGCACTCGGCCTGATCACCACGCGGGGCTTCCGCGACCTGCTGGAAATGGGCACGGAGCAGCGCTACGACATCTACGACCTGTTCCTGCAGTACCCGGAGCCGCTGGTGCCGCGCCGCCGCCGGCTGGAGGTGGCGGAGCGGGTGGACCGCGACGGGCGCGTGGTGACGCCGCTGGACGAGGCGGGGGTGCAGGCCGCGGCGCGGTCGCTCCAGGCCGCCGGGGCACAGGCCGTGGCGATCGCCTTCCTGCATTCCTACCGCAATCCCGACCATGAGCGCCGGGCGGCGGAGATCGTGCGGCGCGTCGCGCCGGGCCTCTCCGTCTCCATCTCCTCCGAGGTCGTGGCGGAGCTGTGGGAGTACCAACGAACGGTCACGACTTGCGCCAACGCCTATGTGCAGCCGCTGATGGACCGCTACGTCACGCGGCTGGAGCGGGAATTGTGGGCGCTGGGCTTCCGGGGCGCACTGCGGCTGATGCACTCGGCGGGCGGGCTCGTCTCGCCGGCGGCGGCGCGGGCCTTCCCGATCCGGCTGCTGGAATCCGGGCCGGCCGGTGGCGGGCTGGCGACCGCGCTCTTCGGCGGGCGCGCGGGGCACAAGGACGTCATCTCCTTCGACATGGGCGGCACCACGGCGAAGGCCTGCCTGATCGAGGACGGGCGCGTGGAGATCGCGCCGATGATGGAGGCGGGGCGCGTGCACCGCTTCAAGAAGGGCAGCGGCCTGCCGATCAAGGCGCCGGTCATCGATATGATCGAGATCGGGGCCGGCGGCGGCTCCATCGCGGCGATCGACGAGGTGGGGCTGCTGCGGGTGGGCCCGCACTCCGCCGGCGCCGATCCCGGCCCGGCCTGCTACGGGCGCGGCGGTACGCAGCCGACGGTGACGGACGCGAACCTCACGCTCGGCTGGTACGATCCGGGCTTCTTCCTCGGCGGGCGGATGACGCTGGACGCGGCGGCGGCGGAGCGGGCGGTGGCCACCGTCGGCGCGCCGCTTGGCCTGTCGCCGGTGGAAGCGGCCTGGGGCATCGCCAAGGTGGTGACGGAGAGCATGGCCGCGGCCGCCCGGGTCCATCTGGTGGAGAAGGGCAAGGACCCCCGACGCTACGCCATGGTGGGCTTCGGCGGGGCGGGACCAGCCTATGCGGCGATGGTCGCGAAGGCGCTGGGCGTGGCGGAGGTGATCATCCCGCCGGCCTCCGGCGCGGCCTCGGCGCTCGGGTTCCTCGTGGCGCCGCTGTCCTTCGAGGGGGTGCGGAGCCTTCCCATCATCCTCGCCCCCGGCTTCGACGCGGCGACGGTGAACGGCGTGCTGGACGACCTGGAGGCCGACGGCCTCGCACGGCTGGCCGAGGCCGGCGTGCCGCGGGAGAAGGCGACGACCGAGCGCTTCGCCGACATGCGGCTGGTGGGACAGGTGCACGAGATCGGCGTGCCGCTGCCACCCGGCCCCATTGGCCCGGGCAGCCTGGATGCCGTTCGCGCGGCCTTCGAGGGCGTCTATGCCGCCCGCTACACGGCGCTGCCGCCGGGCGCGACGATCGAGGCGATCTCCTTCCGCGTCCGCGTGGTGGGGCCGGAGCCGACCTTGTCGTTACGGCAGGCGGATGCGGCGGCGCTCGGGTCGAAGAGGAAGGGCACGCGCCGCGCCTGGTTCGGGAATGGCTGGGAAGAGGCGACGGTCTGGGACCGCTACGCCCTGCGCGCCGGGGACCGCGTGCCCGGCCCCGCCATCGTGGAGGAGCGGGAGGCCACGACCATCGTCCCGCCGGGCGACGTGCTGACGGCGGATGACGCGGGCAACCTGCGCATCCACGTCGCGGGCGCCGCCATCCCGGAAGCGGTGGTGACGACGGACATGCCGCTGGATCAGGCGGTGGCGCGAATCGAGTCCGACCCGATCGCGCTGGAGATCATGTGGAGCCGCCTCGTCACCGTGGTGGACGAGATGTGGCTGACGGTCTGCCGCACCGCCTTCTCCCTTATTATTTCTGAGGCGCAGGACTTCGCCTGCGACATCCTCGACCCGCAGGGCGAGACGCTGGCGCACTCGCCCCGCGCCATGCCGGTCTTCAACCTGACGGTGCAGCTGGCGGTGAAGGCGCTGCTGGAGCGCTTCCCGCCGGAGACGCTGCAGGAAGGCGACGTGCTGACCACGAACGATCCCTGGCTCTGCGCCGGGCATCTGTTCGACATCGCGGTCGTCACGCCGGTCTTCCGGGACAAGCGGCTGGTCGGGCTGGTGGCCTGCGTCGGCCATGTCTCCGACATCGGCGGCACGAAGGACAGCCTGCGCGCGCGGGAGCTGTTCGAGGAGGGCATCCAGATCCCGCCCATGAAGATGGCGCGGGCGGGGGTGCTGAACGAGGACCTCTTCGCCCTCATCCGCGAGAATGTCCGCAACCCCGACCAGGTGCTGGGCGACATCCACTCCTTCATCGCGGCGAACGCGCTGGGGGCGGAGCGGCTGGTCGCCTTCATGGCGGAGTACGGGATGCACGACCTGCGGGCGCTCGCCGCGGTGGTGCAGGGCCGGGCGGAGGCGGCGATGCGCGACGCCATCCGCGCCATCCCGGACGGGGTCTATGAGTCCAGCGTCAGCAACAACCCGCTGGGTGAGGTGCTGACCTATCCGCTGAAGATCACCGTGTCCGGGGATTCTCTGGAACTGGACTTCGCCGGCGCGCCGCCGCAGCAGCCGCGGGGTGGGCTGAACTCCACCCTGAACTACACGGCGGCGCACGCCACCTATCCGTTGAAGTGCATGCTCTCCCCCGGCGTGCGGGGGAATGCCGGGTGCTACCGGCCCTTCTCGGTGAAGGCGCCGGAGGGGTCGATCCTGAACCCCGCCAAGCCGGCGGCGGTGAACCTGCGGACCCGCACGGGCTGGTATATCGCGCCGAATATCTTCCGCGCCCTCTCGAAGGCCGCGCCCGACGCGGTGCAGGCGCCGACCGGGCTGCCGGTCTCCGTCTCGATCTACGGGCGGGATTCGGAGGATCGGCTCTATTCCGACCATCTCTTCATGGGCGGCGGGCAGGGCGCCTCATCCCACGGGGACGGCAAGTCGGGGCTGCTCTGGCCGACCTCGGCCGCCAACACCTCGATCGAGCTGCTGGAGCAGCGCGTGCCCGTGCTGGTGGAGGAGAAGTCCTTCCTGACCGACACCGGCGGCGCCGGGCGGCAGCGCGGCGGGATGGGGCAGCGGGTGCGGTTGCGCAAGCTGGTGGGGGATGGGCGGCCCACCCTTGCGGCGCTGTATCCCGAGGGGGTGCGGATCGCGACGCCCGGTCTGTTCGGCGGCGCCCCGGGCGGCAAGGCGCGCGGGACGGTGCGGAGCGCCGCCATGGACGAGGTGAGGCACGACGTCGGCACGGGCGAACTGGTGACGCTGACCGACCCGGACGAGGTGGTGGAGGTCGTGCTCTGCGGCGGCGCCGGCTACGGCGATCCGGCGGAGCGCGCCCTGTCCGACGTGATGGACGACCTGGCGGATGAGCGGATCAGCCCGGAGGCGGCCTCGCGCGACCACGGCGTGACGCTGCGCCCGGACGGCACGCCGGAAGAGGACCCGAGCCGCCGGCGCGGCCCGGGACAGGCAGCGGAATAGAGGGGGGATCGAGCGATGACGCAGCTTCGGATCGGCCGCCGCGCGGCCCTGGCGACCGGCCTGGCCGGCATCGGCATGGGGGAGGCGGCGGCCTTCGAGCGCGACGGCCAGCGGAAGATCCTCGTGGTCGCCGGTGGCCAGCCCGTGCCGGTGCTGGACCCGCATGTGCGCTACGACTGGTCCACGCGGATGATCCAGCAATCCGTCTACGACGCGCTGGTCAAGTACGTGAATGACCCGCCCAACATCGTGCCCTGGCTGGCCGAGCGCTGGGAGGCGGACGCGGATCAGAAGGTCTGGACCTTCCACCTCGTCGGCAATGCCCGCTTCCACAACGGCGACCCGCTGGACGCCGAGGCCGTGCGCTACTCCTTCGAGCGCGGGCTGCGGCTGAACAAGGGCGTGGCCTGGATGCTGAAGGAAGTGCTGCCGCCGGAGGCGATCACGGTGGTGGACCCGCGCACCGTGCGCTTCACCCTGTCCCGCCCCATGCCGAGCTTCCTGACCTTCCTGCCGCTCTGGTTCATCGTGAACCCGAAGCAGGTGCAGGCCAACGTCCAGAACGACGATTACGGGGAGCGCTGGCTGACCACCAACGCCGCGGGCTCCGGGCCCTTCAGGCTGCGCCGCTTCGACCCGCAGGCGGTGATCCACATGGACGCGGTGGCCGATTACTGGAAAGGCTGGCCGATGCCGGAGCGCAGCCGGCTGTCCGGGGTCATCTACCGTGTCGTGCGCGAGCCCGCCGCGCGCCGTGCCCTGCTCCAGCGTGGCGAGGCGGACATCATCACTGAGATACCCGCCGACGACTTCGAGCAGATGAAGGGGATGCGCGGGATGCAGCCGGCGGATCACCGCGGCATGACCACCTTCGCCATCACCATGAACACGACGAAGGGGCCGACAGCCGACCTCAACATCCGCCGCGCCATCGCGCACGCGATGGACTACGACGCGCTGCTGCAGATCCACAACAACGCCGCCTCCCTGATGACCAGTCCCTTCCCGGAGGCGATCCCGGGCTACATCCCCGTACCGGGCATGCCGCGGCGGGACCTGGACAAGGCGCGCGCCTTCCTGGCGCAGAGCCGCTTCCCGAATGGCGGGTTCGAGGTGGAGTATGTCCATGTCCAGGGGCTGGAGGACCCGCGGCGCATCGGGCTGGTGCTGCTGAACTCGCTCCAGGCGCTGAACATCAAGGTGAACATCGTGGCCCAGCCCTGGCCCACCATGGTCGCCCGTGGCGCGAAGCCGGAGACGACGCCCGACTTGGTCTCGGTCTATGTCACGCCGGTTTGCACGGACCCCGACGTCATCGCCAGCAAGTACCATACGCGGGCGCAGGGCCAGTACTGGGGCATGCACCACCTGAACGACGCGGAGGTGGACCGGCTGGTGGATGCCGCTCGCGTGGAGACGGATGAGGCGAAGCGCAACGGCCTGTACGGCGACCTGCAGAAGCGGGTGGTGGAGTTGCAGCCCGAGATCTTCGGGATGCTCGCCAACCGGCGCTGGCTGATGCGGGACTATGTTCGCGGCTTCGCCTATTGCCCCCTGCGCCTGACCGGCGAGGTGGACCTGCACCCGATGTGGGTGGAGGCCGGCTGACGCCTTGCTCCTCTACCTCCTCCGGCGGGTGGCGCTGACGGGGCTGATGCTCTTCGGCCTCGTCTGCATCACTTTCACCGTGTCGAACATCGCGCCCTCCGACCCCGCGGCCCTCGCGGCCGGACCGGACGCGACGCCCGACATGGTGGAGACGATCCGGCGGGAGTACGGGCTCGACAGGCCGCTGCCCGAGCAGTTCCTGCGCTACGTCACGGACCTCGCACAGGGGAACCTCGGGCGGTCGCTGACCACCACGCGGCCGGTGGCGGATGACCTGGCGCGTTACTTCCCGGCGACGCTGGAACTCGTGCTGCTCTCGATCACCTTCGGCATCCTGGTCGGCGTGCCGGCGGGGATGCTCTCGGCCGTGATGCGGGACCGGGCGCCGGACCAGGCGATGCGATTCGTCGCCGTGTCGCTCGTCGCCCTGCCGGCCTTCTGGTTCGGCATCCTGCTGCAACTCGCCTTCGCCGTGTGGCTGGGCTGGCTGCCGACCTCCGGGCGGCTGGACGTGGCGACGCCGCCGCCCGATCCGGTCACGGGCATGTATCTGGTGGACAGCCTTGTCGCCGGGGACCTTGCGGTGTTCGGGGCGGCGCTGCTGCACGCGGTGCTGCCGGCCCTCGTCCTCTCCTTCCCCTGTCTCGCCTCCATCCTGCGGGTGAACCGGGCGGAGATGATCGAGGTGCTCTCGGCCGACTACGTGACCGCCGCGCGGGCTCACGGCGTCTCGCCCTGGCGCGTGGTCTGCGTCCACGCGCTGCGCAACGCCATGCTGCCGACGCTGGCGATCATCGGGCTGCGCTACGGCTGGATGCTCGGGTCGACCGTGCTGGTGGAGACGGTGTTCGACTGGCCGGGGATCGGGCTCTACGCCGTGTCCTCCGCCATCGCGGGGGATTTCAAGCCGGTCATGGGCGTGACGCTGCTGATAGGGCTGAACTTCATGATCGTGAACCTGATCGTGGACCTGCTCTACGGCGTGCTCGACCCGCGGCTGCGGGGGGCGGGCGCGTGAGCGCGGCGGCCGGGGAGACCATCCCCCTCACTGGCTGGGCCGGGTTCCGGGCGCGGCATGCGAGCGGGCTTCGGCAGATGCGGTTCCTGGCCTGGAGCTTCTCGCGCAGCCCCTCCTCCATGCTCGGGCTGGCGATCGTCCTGGCCTTCCTGATCCTGGCGGGTTTCGGGCCATGGATCGCGCCCTATCCCGGCGATGCGGCGGGGGCGATGAACCTCGGCAATCGGTTGCAGCCCCCTTCCCTCGCCCACCCCTTCGGCACCGATGAGATGGGGAACGACCTGCTGTCGCGGATCATCATCGCGACGCGCACCTCGCTCTGGGTGGGGTTGACCATCGTCGTGATCGCGGCGGCGGTCGGCGTGCCGCTGGGCATCGCGGCCGGCTATTTCGGCGGCTGGGTGCGGGCGGTCATCATGCGGGTGACCGACATCTTCCTCTCCGTCCCCGGGCTGGTGCTGGCGCTCGCGATCGTCGCGGCGCTGGGGCCGGGGATCGTCAACGGGATCGTGGCGCTGGCGATCGTCTGGTGGCCCGGCTACGTCCGGCTGGTGGAGGCGAAGGCGCTGGCCCTGCGGCACGAGCCCTTCGTGGAGGCGGCGCGGGCGGTCGGCGCGGGGCATGGGCGCATCCTGGCGCTGCACATCCTGCCGAACTGCACCTCTCCGATCGTCGTGAAGGCGTCCATGGACATGGGGCTGGCCATCCTGGCGGCGGCCAGCCTCGGCTTCGTCGGGCTGGGCGCGAAGCCGCCGGCGCCGGAATGGGGGGCGATGATCTCGGTCGCCCGCACCTACATGCCGAACTGGTGGTGGTACGCGCTCTTCCCCGGCCTCGCGATCTATCTGACCGTGCTCGGCTTCAACCTGTTCGGCGACGGGCTGCGGGACGTGCTGGACCCGAAGAGCGCGCGCGGGTGAGAGAGCCGCCGCTGCTGGAGATCACCGGCTACCGCCTGGCCTTCGATGGCTTCGAGGGCCGGGCGCAGGTGCTGGACGGCATCGACCTGCGCGTCGAGGCCGGGGAGACGGTCGGCATCGTCGGCGAGACGGGCTGCGGCAAGTCGGTGCTGGCGCGCTCCGTCGCGCGGCTGGTGCCGATGCCGCCGGGGCGGGTGCTGGGCGGCCATGTCCGCTTCCAGGGGCAGGACGTGATGGCGATGGACCGGGCCGCGCTCGCGCGGCTGCGCGGGCCAGGCGTCGCCATGATCTTCCAGGACCCGATGAGCTACCTGAACCCGGTCTTCACCATCGGGGCGCAGATGGTGGACGTGATCCGGGCGCATGACCGCGGCGCGGGGCAGAAGATGCGGCCGCGCTCCGCCGCGCGGGCGGCCGCGGCGGAGCTGCTGGGCGCCGTCCGCCTGCCCGAGCCGGGGCGGCTGCTGGACCGCTACCCCCACGAGCTCTCCGGCGGAATGCGGCAGCGCGTGCTGATCGCCATGGCGTTGTCCGGCCAACCGAAGCTTCTTGTGGCGGACGAGCCGACCACGGCGCTGGACGTGACGGTCCAGGCGGAGGTGCTGCGGCTCATCGAGGACTTGGTCACCCACAACCGCCTGACCCTCATGCTCATCAGCCACGACCTCGGGGTGATCGGCGCGCTGTGCCGGCGCGTGGTGGTTATGTACGCCGGCACGGTGGTGGAGGACGGGCCGGCCGAGACCCTGTTCGACCGCCCGCGGCACCCCTACACGCGCGGCCTGCTAGCCGCCGTGCCGGATCTGGAGCGGCCGGCGCATCGGGCGCAGCCCATCCCCGGCCAGATCCCGAACCTGCTCGACCCGCCCTCCGGCTGCCGCTTCCACCCGCGCTGCCCGCTGGCCCTGCCGGTCTGCGCGGCGCAGCGCCCGCCCCTGCGGGACGTGGACGGCCGCCGCGTCGCCTGCCACCGGGCGGAGGAGGTGGCATGACCCCTCCCCTGCTGGAGGTGATCGGGTTGGAGAAGCGCTTCGCCGTGAAGGGCGGGCATGAGGTGCGCGCGGTGGACGGGGTGGACCTGATCCTTCGCCCCGGGGAGGCGCTGGGGCTGGTCGGGGAATCCGGCTGCGGCAAGACGACCGTCGCGCGGCTGGTGATGCGGCTGGAGACGCCGACGGCCGGGGCCATCCGCTATGACGGGCGCGACCTGTCCAGCCTTTCGGAGGCGGCGCTGCGGCCGCTGCGGCGGGAGATCCAGATCGTCTTCCAGAACCCGCAGGCCGCCCTGAATCCGCGCCGCACCGTCTTCCAGTCCGTGGCGGAGCCCCTGGTCGTGCAGCGCGCGGCGGCCGGCGAGGCGCTGCGCGCCCGCGTGACGTCGCTGCTGGCCGCGGTCGGCCTGACGGAGAATTTCCTCTGGCGCTTCCCGCACGAGCTCTCCGGCGGACAGAAGCAGCGCGTCTGCATCGCCCGCGCCCTGGCGCTGGAACCCCGGCTGCTGGTGCTGGACGAGCCGACGAGCGCGCTGGATGTCTCGGTGCAGGCGCAGATCCTCGAGCTGCTGCGGGACCTGCGGGCGCGGCTGGGACTGACCTACCTCTTCATATCCCACAACCTCGCGGTGGTGCGGCAGGTCTGCGACCGGGTCGCGGTGATGCATCGCGGCCGGATCGTGGAGGAGGGTGCGGCGGCGACGGTCCTCGCCGCTCCGACCCACGCCTACACCCGGGCGCTGCTCGCCGCGGTGCTGCCGCCCCGGCCCGGCCGCCTGCCTCCGGCCCCGGTGCGGGAGGCCAGCGCCGGCTGACTCCGGCTGAGCAACGGCCCGGGGCAGGCCGGCGCCAACCGCAACGTGAAGCGAGGGCCGGGCGACCGCCTCCGGAATGTTCCGAAAATTCTTGCCCGGCCACGCGGCCCGGCGCATCGTTTCGCTGCTGCGGCCCCGTGGCTCCTGCCGACCGAAAGCAGGCAGGCACTCGCTTAATCCCGGGGAATGTCCGGGCGGCCTGGGGCCGCAGCTAAACGCCCCTCGATCCCTCGATGACCGGCGTCGCGGCCAGAAGGGCGCGCGTGTAGGGGTGCTGTGGGGCATCGAAGACGTCGTCGCGGGGGCCCTGCTCCACGATCCGGCCGTTCTGCATGACCACCACCCGGTCCGCCACCTCCGCCACCGCGCCCAGGTCGTGGGAGATGAAGAGGCAGGCGAAGCCCCGCTCCGCCTGGAGCCGCCGGATGAGTTCCAGGATGCCCTTCTGCACGGTCATGTCGAGCGCGCTGACCGGCTCGTCCGCCACCACCAGGGCGGGGCGACGGACGATGGCGCGGGCGATGGCCACGCGCTGCCGCTGCCCGCCGGAGAGCTGGTGGGGGTAGCGGGCGTCCAGGCCGGGCAGGCCCACGGCCTCGAAGGTCTCGCGCACCCGCTCCGCGCGCGCGGCCGCGGTCAGGCCGGGCTCGTGGTTCAGCGGCTCCGCCACGATCGCGCCGATCCGCATGCGCGGGTTGAGCGAGGAATAGGGATCCTGGAAGACGATCTGGCAGGCCAGGCGGAAGTCGCGCGGCGTCGCCTCCACCGGCTGGCCGCGGAAGAGGAGATCGCCCGAGCTCCGGCCCACCAGCCGCAGCATGGCGCGGCCGAGTGTCGTCTTGCCCGATCCGCTGCCGCCGACCAGCGCCACCGTCTCCCCGGGCGCGACGGCCAGGTCCACGCCGTCCACCGCCCGCACGGGGGGCATGCGGCGGAACAGGCGCCGGCGGCCCGGGAACTCCACAACGAGGTTCCGCGCCTCCAGCACGGCCGGGCCTGCGACGGCCGCACGGGGCGGGCGCGGGGCGCGGCGCGGCATCGCCGCCACCAGGGCGCGGGTGTAGTCGTGCAGGGGGTCGCGCAGCAGGTCGCGCGCCCCGCCCTCCTCCACCACCTGGCCGCGGCGCATGACCAGGGCGTGGTCGGCGTAGCGCGCGACGAGGCCGAGGTTGTGCGTGATGAGGATCATCGCCGTTCCCTCGTCCCGCACGAGGCCGACCATCAGGTCGAGAATCTCGGCCTGGACGAGGTTGTCGAGCGCCGTCGTCGGCTCATCCGCGATGAGCAGGCGCGGGCGGGGCAGCATCACGGCCGCGAGCATGATCCGCTGCCGCATCCCGCCGGAGAATTCGTGGGGATAGGCGCGCATCGTGTGCTCGGGGTCGCGGATCTGCACGCGCCGCAGCATGGCGAGGCAGCGGTCCCGCAGCGCGGCGCGGGAGAGGCGGCTGTGCAGGGCCAGCGCCTCGCCGAGCTGCTCGCCGATCGTCATGGAGGGGTTCAGGGAGGCCATGGGCTCCTGGAAGACCATGCCCATGGTGCCGCCGCGCAGGTCCCGCAGACGGGATTCCGGGACGCGGGTCAGGTCTTCCCCGTCCAGCCGGATGGCGCCCGCGCTGCGCGCCAGCCCGGGCGGCAGCAGGCCGAGGATCGCGCGGCCCGTCGCGGTCTTGCCGGAGCCGGATTCGCCGACCAGCGCGAGGATCTCCCCCCGCGCAACCCCGAAGGACACGTCGTCCACCGCGCGGAACTCGCCGGCCTGGACGCGCAGCCTCTTGACCGAGAGGAGCGGCGCGGCGGGGTCGGCGCGCCCGTCCTGTTCCGCGCTCAAGCCCCGGCGCTCCGCGGGTCCAGCCGGTCCCGCAGCGCGTCGCCCAGCAGGTTCACGCCGAGCAGCGCGAGGGCGATGCAGAGACCGGGCGCGAGCGAGAGCCACAGCGCGGATTCGAGATAGGGCCGGGCGGCGGCGAGCATGTTCCCCCAGGTCGGCGCCGGCGGCGGCACGCCGAGGCCGAGGAAGCTCAGCGCGCTCTCGCTCAGGATGGCCCAGCCGAACATGCCGGTGGCCAGCACGATCACCGGGGAGATCGTGCCGGGCAGCACGTGCCGCCACATCGTCACCGCCTCCGAATTGCCGATGGCGCGCGACGCCTCGACGAACTCGCGTTCCCGGATGGAGAGCACGGCGCCGCGCACCACGCGGGCAACGGTCGGGGCATAGGCGATGCCGAGGGCGACGATGATCCCCCACTGGCTCGCGCCGATCACCGCCATCAGCCCGAGCGCGAGCAGGATGCCGGGGAAGGCGAGCACGGCGTCGTTCACCAGCATCAGCACCCGGTCCACCCAGCCCCGCGTGAAGCCCGCCAGGAGCCCCACCGCGGTGCCCAGCAGCACCGCCAGCAGCACGGTCAGCAGGGCGACGAGGCAGGAGGTGCCGGCGCCGGTCATGAGGCGGCTCAGCACGTCCCGCCCGGCCTCGTCGGTTCCGAGCCAGTAGGTGGCGGAGGGCGGCTGGAGCCGCGCCCGCAGGTTCACCCCGAGCGGGCGGTAGGGCGTCCAGAAGGCGGAGAGCGCCGCCATGCCGAGGATGGCGCCGACGATGGCGCCCCCGATGATCGCGTTGCCGCGCAGCCGCATCAGGCCTCCGCCGCCACGCGCGGGTCGAAGAAGGGGTAGAGAAGGTCCACGAGGAGGTTCACCAGCACGTAGAGGCCGGCGGTGAAGAGCATGACGCCCTGCACCACCGGGTAGTCGCGGGCGTAGATGCCGTCCACCAGGAGCCGGCCGAGGCCGGGCAGGGTGAAGACCGTCTCGATCACCGCAATGCCGCCGAGCAGGTTGCCCAGCACGATGCCGATCAGCGTCAGCGTCGGCGCGAAGGCGTTGGGCAGGACGTGGCGGCGCAGCACCGCGGCCTCCGACAAGCCCTTGGACCGGGCATGGGCGATGTAGTCCAGCCGCAGCACGTCGATAGCGGCGGAGCGGGCCATGCGGGTCAGCACGCCCGTCTCGATCAGCGCGAGCGTCGCGATGGGCAGGATGACGTAGCCGGCGGCGCCCCAGAAATCCTCGGTGAAGGGCACGTAGCCCACCACCGGCACCCAGCCGAGCTTCAGCCCGAAGAGGAGCAGCATCAGCAGGCCGAGCCAGAAGGAGGGGATGGAGAGGAGCAGCGTCGCGCCCGCCACGATCGCGAGGTCGAGCGGCCGGTCCTGCTTCCAGGCGGCGATGGTGCCCAGCGGCACCGCGATCAGCCCGGCGAGCAGCACCGCGACCAGCACGATGGAGGCCGTGACCTGGAAGCGGTCGAGGATGAGCGGCAGCACCGCCTCCCCGTTCGTGGTGGAGCGGCCGAGATCGCCCGACAGCGCATGGCCGAGCCAGGTCAGGAACTGCGTGGGCAGGGGCTGGTCCAGCCCCATGGCGGCGCGGGCGGCGGCGAGCTGTCCCGCATCCGCGGCATCGCCCAGCATGATCTGCGCGGGGTCGCCGGGCACGAGCCGCAGAAGGGCGAAGACGGCCAGCGCCACGATCAGCAGCGTCGGGATGGCCAGCAACAGGCGCCGCAGCGCATAGCCGAGGGTCACCGCCGCATCAGCCCCGCCAGACGCCCCACATGCGCGTGTGGGTGGAGGGCCAGGGGGCCGCGCCGTGGATGTTCGCGCGCCAGGCGAGGTAGTCCGGCTGGTTGTAGAGCAGGATGGCCGGCGTCTGGTCCATGAAGCGGCGGAACAGGTCGTCGAAGATCGCCTGCCGCTGCGCCTGATCCGTCACCTCCATCGAGCGCGCGATGAGGGCGAGCGCCTCTGGATCGTCCCAGATCTTCCGGGGCTGGCTGTCCTTCGGGCCGGACAGCATCTCGTAGGAGAGGGAGGGATCGAGGCGCGCGGAGTAGATGAAGGACATGGTCTGGTAGTCGCCGCGCGTGTAGCGGTCGAGTTGCGTCGCCCAGTCCATCACCTCCAGCTCGATTCGGATGCCCGCCTCCTCCGCCATGGACTGGGCGGCGACCGCGGCGTCGTAGGTGTTGGGATAGCGGCGGTTGACGATCATGCGGATGGGCTGGCCGCGGTAGCCGGCCTCGGCCAGCAGGCGCCGCGCCGCCGCGATGTCCCGCGCGGGGCGCGCTGCCTGAAGGTCGGAGTGGAAGGCGCTGGCAGAGGGGACGGGCGAGGGGTTCGGCCGCACGTCGTTGCCGATCGTGCCGGTCACGATCGCCTCCGTGTCCAGCGACAGGGCGAGCGCCCGGCGCATCCGCACGTCCCGCATCAGCGGGTCCCGCGTCTGGATGAGGATGCCGGTGAGCCCCATGGAGGGAGAGGCGCGCACCACGACGCCCGGGCGCGTGCGGAGGTCCGCCACCTCCGGCGCCGGCACGTCGGCCATAACGTCGATGGCGCCGGAGAGCAGCGCGGCCTTCGTCGCGGAGGCATCGGGGATGACCATGAAGCGCACCCGCGCCGCATGGGCGGTCTTGCCGCCGGTGAAGCCGTCCCGCGGGCCGGGCAGGGAGGCGTAGTTGTCGAAGCGCTCCAGCTCCACGTACTGGCCGCGCCGCCACTCACCGAGGCGATAGGGGCCGGTGCCCACGGGCGCCCGCCAGGTGCCATCCGCGTTCAGGGAGGAGGGGTGCAGGATCGCCGTCCCCCCGCAGTCCGGCCGCGCGAGGGTGGGGAGGAAGAGGGCCGTCGGCCGCTCCAGGGTGACGGTGATCGTGCGCGCATCCGGCGCCTCGATCGCCGTGATCTTCGCGGCGCCGCGGCCGTCCAGGTCCGGCAGGCAGCGCCACTGCGTCGCCGGGTTCATGTACCAGCGGAGGCTCCACAGCGCCTCGGCCGAGGTGAGCGGCGCGCCGTTGTGGAAGGTCACTCCCTGCCGGAGCGTGAAGGTATAGGTCCGCCCGTCCGGCGAGAGGTCCACACGCTCGGCCAGCAGCGGCGCGACGGAGGTGTCCTCTCGGAAGGCGACCAGCCCCTCCACCATGTGCAGCTGCACGGCATCCGTGTTGGCGTCCCGGTTGCCGCCGGGCTGGGTGCTGCGGATGTCGGAGTTGAGGGAGGCGCGCAGCGTGTAGTCGCCACGCCCCGGAGGCGTTTGTGCGGAAGCGCCTGCCGCGAGGCCGAGCAGCGCCGTGGCGGCGAGCAGCAGGCGGCGCATCAGGCGGCCCTCGCCTGCGCCGGGGCAGGGTTCAGCTCGTAGCGGGTGAAATTCCGGTTGATCGCGGGCAGCGGCGCGATGTCCAGGATGCCCTTGGCCGGCTGCATCAGCAGCATGGCGACCGTGGCGGAGAGGTTGCCGCCCAGCGACATGCGCGGTGGGCGGCAGACCGACCAGGGCGACTGGTAGTCGTCGAAAAGCGCGTCCCGCACGTCCTCAATGGACAGCTTCCCGCCCTTCGCCTCCAGCAGCCCGCGCACGCGCATGTCGCGGTAGAGGCTGTCCGGCGTGTTGGCGATGCCCGTGTCCTTCAGCTTCGCCAGCGCGACGGGGCTCTGCCAGTGGTTGGCGTGGACGATCAGGCCATCGGTCGGGTGGATCTGGAAGCTCTCGTCCGGGGCGCACTCGAAGTCGATGGCGACGCCGCCGGCCTGGCTGATCATGATGTTGTTGCTGCCCGACTTGCGCGTGACATAGGCCGCGCGGAAAGACAGGGCGACGTTCTCCTGCTCGAGGAAGGTGCGGCGCAGCAGGGCCAGCGGCACGCCCAGCTCCCGGTAGTCCCGGTCGCTCTCGAGGTAGTTCGCCGTCACGCCGATCCCCGCGGCGTTCAGCCCGGCGCGGGCGAGGCCGCCCGCCTCCACGAAGGTGAGGATGTCCGGCCCGTCGTCGCGGCGGATGCGGAGCACGACGCCGGTCTCCGCGCACTCGCTCTTCCAGTCCCAGTTCTGGGCGTGCAGCAGGGCGCCGTCGCGCGACCGCTCGGGCATGACGATCACGCCGGTGCAGCCATCCGGGTCCTGGGCGGCCAGCGTGGCGCGCTTGCCGAGTTGCAGGACCTCGGTCCGGCAGTTGATGAGGACGATGTCCTCGAAAGGCTGGCCCGAGCCCTCCGCGATGCCGCGCATCTCCGCCACGTGGTGGGGCGCGAAGGCCTCGATCCGCGGCACGAAGTCCCGCGCCCAGCCCCGCACCTTCTCCGCCCCGTGGCCGCCCTCCGCCAGCTGGGCGGCGTAGTGGCCGATGGAGCGGCGGATGCGCTCCGCCGCCTTCTGGCCGTAGGCGCGGCCCCGGGCCTCCGGGGAGCCGCTCAGCTCGATCAGCGGAAAGGCTTCGACCATGAGCGGGTCCTCCGGAGGATGCGTTTTGGTGCCTTAAAGTGCACCGACCCTATAAACAGGCGCGGACCGGGCGCAAGCGCCTAGTTCACCGTCACGCCCCAGTAGCGGGGCAGCTCCGCCGGCCAGCCCTGGTAGCCCCGGACGTTCCGGCGGGACCCGCCGACGATGGAGGCGTTGTAGAGCGGGATGATCGGCACCTGCTCCAGCATCCGGGCGTGCAGCCGGGCGAAGATGGCGCCGCGCCGGGCCGGATCGGTCTCGGTCATGCTGGCCTGAAGGTCGGCGATGGCCTGCGGGTCGTCCCACAGCTTGCGCGGGGTGTCGTCCTTGTTGCCGATGATCGTGTCGTAGGAGAGAGAGGGGTCCAGCCGCGCCCCATAGGAGAAGGACATGAGCTGGTAGTCGCCGCGGTTGAAGCGGTCGATCATCGTGGCCCAGTCGAGCACGTCGAGCTCGATCTTGACGCCGATCTCCTCCGCCATGGCCTGCACGAGCACGGACTGGTTGAAGATGGACATGTAGCGGCGCGTGGTGGCCATGCGCAGCGTCTGGCCGCGGTAGCCGGCTTCCCGCAGCAGGGCGCGGGCGCGGTTCAGGTCGCGGGTCCAGCCCTGGGTCAGCGGCCCGGTGCGGTAGCTGCTGCCCATGGGGACCATGGACATGTTCGCGCGCGACGTGTCGTTGGACACGCTCTCCACCAGCGGCTCGAAGTCGATCGCCAGGGCCAGCGCCTGCCGGACGCGGACGTCCCGCAGGATCTGGTCCCGCGTCTGGATAAGGATGGCGTTCAGGCCGAGCGTGTCATGGATGTCGATGCCGATATCCGGCCGCGCCCGCAACTCCGGCAGTTCGGAGGTCGCGAGATCAGGCACGTTGTCGAGGTTGCCGGCCAGCAGCCCGGCCTTCGCGGCGGAGCCATCCGGCACGATGAGAAAGCGCAGCCGCGCGACGCCGGCGGTCTTGTTCCCGGTCAGCCCGTCCGGCCGGCCGGGCAGCGCGGCGTAGCGGTCGAAGCGGGTCAGCTCCACGTACTGCTCCCGGCGCCACTCGCCCAGGCGGAAGGGGCCGGTGCCGATCGGGGCGCGCCAGCGGCCGTCCGGGCCGACGGAGTCCGGGTGCAGGATGCCGGCCCCGGCGCAGTCCGGCCGCGCCATGTTCGCGGGGATCAGGGCCGAGGGTCGGTCGAAGGTGAAGACCACGGTGCGCGCATCCGCCGCCTCCACCGACAGCAGCTTCGTCACGCCGCGCCCGTCGAAGTCCGGCAGGCAGCGCCAGCCCGTGGCCGGCTCCATCAGCCGGCGCCAGGTCCAGACCACCTCCTGGGCGGTCAGCGGCGCGCCGTTGTGGAAGGTCACGCCCTCCCGCAGCGTGAAGCGGTAGGTCTTGCCGTCCTCCGACACCGTCATGGATTCGGCCAGCAGCGGGCCGACGGCCATGTTCTCGCGGAAGGCGACCAGCCCTTCCACGATGTGCAGCATGACCACGTCCGTGTTGTTGTCACGGTTGGTGCCGGGATCGGTGGAGCGGATGTCGGAGTTCAGCCGCGCCCGCAGCAGCCCGCCCTCCTGCGCGGCCGCCGGAAGCGCCCCCGCCCCGAAGGCCATCGCCGCCCCGAGCGCCAGCCCGGCCAGGGTTCGCCGCATCATCCATCTCCAGACTTCGTGACGCCGCAAGCTTCGGTCGTCATCGCGGCTGAAGCAACGGCCGTGCCTTGGACGCGCCGCGCACCGGGCCTACCCTGGCCGCCCATGCTGAATGCCCCCGCGCTGAACCACCCCGTGGACCTCTCCCTGTGGGAGGCGACGGCCGAGCCGCCACCCCCCTGCCCGCCCCTGTCCGGCCCCGCGGAGACCGAGGTGGCGATCGTCGGCGCCGGCTTCCTCGGCGCCGCGACCGCGCTCTCCCTCGCCGAGCAGGGGGTGGCGGTGACGCTGCTGGAGGCCGCGCCCGGCCCGGGCGGCGGCGCCTCCGGCCGCTCCGGCGGGCAGGTCATCCCGGGGCTGCGCCACGACCCGCGCCTGCTGGTGGAGCGCTACGGCCCGCAGGTCGCCGCCCGGCTGGACACGGTGGCGGCGGAGGGCGGCAAGACCACCTTCGGCCTCATCGCGCGCCACGGCATCGCCTGCGATGCCAGCAACAGCGGTTACATCCAGGCGATCGACACCGAGGCCGGGCTGGCCGAGGGCCGCGACCGCCACGCCGACTGGACCGCACGCGGCGAGCATTCCCGCTTCCTGTCGCGGGACGAGACTGTCGCGGCGCTCGGCAGCGACGCCTATCTCGGCGGCTGGACGATCCCCACGGGTGGGCACCTGCACCCGCTCTCCTACGTGCGCGGCCTCTGCCGCGCGGCGATCGCGGCCGGGGCAAAGGTCCATGGCGGCAGCCCCGTGCAGTCCGTGGCGCGGGATGGCGCGGGCTGGGTGCTGAAGACGCCCACCGGAACCCTGCGCGCCCGCCGCCTGCTGCTGGCGACCAACGCGCGGGACGGCGGGATCTGGCCGGGCCTCACCCGCAGCGCCCTGCTCGTCTGGAGCTTCCAGGTCGCGACGCCGCCGCTGTCCGAGGAGCGGCGCGCGCGCCTGCTGCCCGGCAATCCGGCCGTGTCGGACACGCGTCGCGTGCTGCGCTACTTCCGGCGGGACGCGGCGGGGCGGATGATCGTCGGCGGCAAGGGCACGCTCTCCGCCCCCGCGCGCCTGGCGCAGTTCGCCACCGTCCGCCGGATGCTTGCCCGCCTCTATCCCGAGCTCGCGGCGGAGCCGCTGGACTTCGCCTGGGGCGGGCAGGTCGCCGTCTCCATCGGTCGCTGGCCGCAGCTGATGCGGCTGGGGCCGGATGCCTGGGCCGCCATGGCGGACAATGGCAAGGGCGTCGCCTTCACCACGGCCCTCGCCCCGCATCTCGCGGCGATGCTCGCGAGCGGCGAGGAGGCGGCCTCGCCCCTGCCGGTGGGCGGGGTGAAGCCGATCCCGGTCCACGCGGCGCGCCGGGTCTATGTCGGGCTGGGCAGCCTCTGGCTCCGCTTCCGCGACGCGGCGGAGCGGCGCGCGGCCTGACGGGGTTATTGGTTCTGATCGGTTTGCCCGGGTGACTCCGGGGAGAGAGAAGGAATTCTCTCTCCCCATGAGTGGGAGTCCGGGGAGAGAATTTCTTCTCTCCCCGGGGCTACCCGCGATCCAGCAGATCCCGAACCCGTGTCGCCAGCTGCTCGAAGGTGAAGGGCTTGGTGATGAGCTGCACGCCCGGGTCCAGCCGCCCGTGGTGGACGATCGCGTTGCGCGAGTAGCCGGTGGTGAAGAGCACCTTCAGCCCGGGCCGCAGCGCGGCCGCGGCGTCGGCCAGCATCCGCCCGCTCCGGCCAGGCAGCACCACGTCGGTGAAGAGCAGGTCCACCCGCTGGTCGGTGGCGAGCAGGGCCAGCGCGCTGTCGGCTTCCGCCACCTCCAGCACGCGGTAGCCGAGCTCCGTCAGGATCATGACGCTGTAGGCGCGGACGTCGTCATTGTCCTCGACCACCAGGACCACTTCCTCCTGGCTGCCGAGGGGCACGTCGGATTCCTCGGCCGCGCTGGCGGCCTGGGCACCGCCCATGAAGCGGGGGAAGTAGAGCCGCACCGTCGTGCCCTGCCCCTCCTCGCTGTAGATGGTGACGTGGCCGCCGGACTGCTTCACGAAGCCATAGACCATGGACAGGCCGAGCCCGGTGCCGCGCCCCACCTCCTTCGTCGTGAAGAAGGGCTCGAAGACGCGGGTCAGCGTCTCCTTCGGCATGCCGGCGCCTGAGTCGCTGACGGCGATCACCACGTACTGGCCGGGGATCACCTCCGCGTCGGTGGCGGCGTAGCTCTCGTCCAGCGCGGTGTTCGCCGTCTCGATCGTCAGCTTGCCGCCGTCCGGCATCGCGTCCCGCGCGTTGACGGCCAGGTTGATGATCGCGCTCTCCAGCTGGTTCTGGTCCGCCTCGATGGTCCAGAGCCGCGGCGCGAGCACCCCTTCCAGCTCGATGTGCTCGCCCAGCGTGCGGTGCAGCAGCTCCGTCATGTCCCGCACCAGCAGGTTGAGGTCGAGCGGCTTCGGCTCCAGCGGCTGCCGGCGGGAGAAGGCCAGGAGCCGCCCCGTGAGGCTCGCCGCCCGCTGCGCGCCCTGCAGCGCCATGTCGGCGGAGCGCCGGATCCGGGCCTCGTCGCCGGGCCGGCTGCGGCGGATCGTGTCGAGGCCGCCGATGATCACGGTCAGCAGGTTGTTGAAGTCGTGCGCGACGCCGCCGGTGAGCTGGCCGACCGCCTCCATCTTCTGCGCCTGGCGCAGCGCGTCCTCGGCCTTCACGCGCTCGGCCACCTCGCGCGCCACACGCTCCTCGAGGCCCGCGTTCAGGGCCTGCAGCTCCGACTCCGCGCGGCGGCGCTGCTCGATCTCGGTCTGGGTGGCCTGGAAGAGGCGCGCATTGTCCATCGCGACCGAGGCCTGGCTCGCGAGCCCCACCACCCGCTCCTCCGACAGGGAGGTGAAGACCCCGGGCGTGGAGTGGCCGAAGAACAGCCCGCCCAGGACCTCGCCGCTGCGGGACCGCACGGGGACGGCGAGGTAGCTCCGCACGGGCAGGTGTCCCTTCGGCATCCCGTGATAGGGCGCCGAATGCCCGTAGCGCGCGTCCTTCGTGATGTCGTCGGAGCGCACCACGGCGGTGCCGAGGAAGGTCGGCTCGAACACCGCCGTCGCGCGCGGCATCGGGAAGTTGGAGAAGTGTTCCCGCGGCACGCCGGAGAGGGAGTAGAGGGTGTAGCGCTCCCCCGCCGCGTCCACGACGTTGTAGAAGAAGGCGCCGAACTGGGCGCCCGTCACCTCCACGCCGGCATCGGTGACCGTCTGCACCAGGCGTTCCAGGTCGAGGTCCCCGGCCACCGCCGCGGCCGCGCGGTTCAGGATCTGGAGGGTACGGGTCTGCTCCTCCAGCGCGAGGCCCTTCTCGCGCAGCTCGCGCTCGACGGACTTCTCGCCGGTGACGTCGATCAGCGCGCCGGTCAGGCGCAGTTCGCCGCCCGGCATGCCCGACACGCTCCCGCGGGCGACGACGATCCGCTCCCCGCCAAGGCCGCGCAGCCGGTACTCGGCCTCATAGGGCTCGCCCGTGGCGATGGTCCGGCGGATCGCGTCCTGCACCCGCGCGCGGTCGTCCGGGTGGATCGCGTCCGTGAAGGTCGCGAGCGGCAGGCCCGCCGTGGAGGCGTCCCGGGGGTCGACGCCGAAGGCCTCGGCCAGTGGTCCCAGCACTGCCACGCGGTCGCCAGCCACCTCCCACTCGAAGACCGCGACGCGGCCGGTCGAGAGGGCGAGGGAGAGCCGGTCCTGGGTGATGAGGTAACGCTGCTCGCTCCGAAAGATGGCGCGGTTCGCCTCACGGCGGAGCTCGGCCATCTGGATGTTGGCCGTCACCCGCGCGAGCAGCTCCCGCGCGGCGAAGGGCTTGATGAGATAGTCGTCTGCGCCGGCCTCCAGCCCCTCGACCTTCGCCTCCTCCCCGGCGCGAGCCGACAGCATGATGACGGGCAGGCCGGCCGTCGCCTGGTCCGCGCGCAGGGCGCGCAGCAGGCCGAAGCCGTCCAGGCGCGGCATCATCACGTCGGTCAACACGAGGTCGGGCGGCGTCGCACGGGCGGCCTCCAGCGCCGCCGCGCCGTCGGGCACCGCCTCCACCGCGTAGCCCTGCGCGGTCAGCAGGCGGACGACGTAGCCCCGCATGTCGGTGTTGTCGTCGGCCAGCAGCACGCGCTTGCCGAGCCCCGGCAGCGCCCCGCCCTCGGCCGCGACCGCGCCGAGGCCCGCGGTGGAGAGCCCGCCTGCCTCCTCCATCGCGGGTGCCACGTCCGGAAGCCAGCGCAGCGCCTCCTCCACGAAGGCGTGCGCGCGCGTCGCGGCGACGGCGGCGGTGGAGGCTTCCCGCACCTGATCGGCGGGCAGGTGGGCGCGGCCGAAGGGAAGGGTGACGGTGAAGGTGGTGCCGACGCCGGGCGTGCTCTCCGCCGCGATCGTGCCGCCGTGCAGCCGCACCAGCTCGTGCACCAGGGCGAGGCCGATGCCGCTGCCCTCGAAGCTGCGGCCCTGGGCGCCCTCGACCCGGTGGAAGCGCTCGAAGAGCTTCGGCAGCTCCTCCGCCGGGATGCCGATGCCGGTGTCGGACACCCGCACCACCGCGGCGCGGCCATCGGCGGAGGGCGCCACCGCCACCGCGATCCGCCCCGCGAAGGTGAACTTGAAGGCGTTGGAGAGGAGGTTGAGGAGGATCTTCTCCCACATCTCCCGGTCCACATGGACGGGATGCGGCAGCGGCGCGCGGCGGATCTCCAGCGCCATGCCGGCCCGCTCGATCGCGGAGCGGAAGCTCGACGCGATCTCCGCGCTGAAGGCGCCGAGGTCGGTCGGCTCGAAGCTCGCCCGCGCGCGGCCGGACTCGATGCGGGAGAAGTCGAGCAGGCTGTTCACCAGCCGTAGCAGCCGGGTGCCGTTGCGATGCGCCAGCTCCACCTGGGCGCGGGTCGCGTTCGGCGGGACGGCGCCCGAGAGCACCTCCTCCAGCGGGCCGAGCATGAGGGTCAGCGGCGTGCGGAACTCGTGGCTGACGTTGGAGAAGAAGAGGGTCTTCGCCCGGTCCAGCTCCGCCAGTGCCTCGGCGCGGCGCCGCTCCTCCTCGTAGGCGTCGGCGTTGGACAGGGCCGCGGCGATCTGCCCCGCCACGAGGCCGAGGAAGCCGCGATAGGGGCTGTCGAACAGCCGATAGGGGTTGAGGCCGACGACGAGCGCCCCGGCCCGCCCGGTCTCCCCCTTGGACGGCAGCGCCAGCACGGCCGCGCGGGCCGGCGCCCGCTCCCAGGGCCCCTTGGGCAGGTCGCCGCCGAAGCGGTCGGCGAGGTCCTCCAGCAGGCGGGTCTCGTGGTCGCGCATCACCGCGTGGACCGGCCAGGGCCGGTCGGTGCCGCGCGGCAGCTCCGCCGGGGCGGCGGGGTGGCCCTTGGGCAGGCCGGCGGCGGCGGCGAGCGTCGCCGGCGCCCCTTCCGCCCCGTCGATGTAGAGGAGCGCGAAGACGAGGTCGTGCGGATCGGTCGCCAGCGCCGCGGCGCCGCGCTCGCAGGCATCGGTCCGGGACCGCGCGTCGGCGGTGTTCGCCGCGAGGTCCCGCAGGAGGGCGAGCTGCCGCTCCCCGATCACGCGCTGCGTGTCGTCGGCGTTGGCGCAGATGATGCCGCCGGGATTGCCGTCGTCGTCGGGGATCGGGCTGTAGGAGAAGGTGTAGTAGGTTTCCTCCGGATAGCCGTTGCGCTCCATGATCAGGAGCTGTTCCTCGACGTAGGTGCCCTCGATCCCGCCCATGGCGGTGGCGAGCATCGGGCCGATGTCGGTCCAGATCTCGCGCCAGACCTCGGAGGTCGGCTTGCCCAGGGCCCAGGGGTGCTTGCCGCCGATGATGGACTGGTAGGCGTCGTTGTAGAGGTAGATCAGCTGCGGCCCCCAGCCGATCCAGATCGGCTGGCGGGAGGTGAGCATGATCCGCACGGCGGTCCGCAGGCTCTGCGGCCAGGCTTCCGGCACGCCGAGCGGCGTCGCCGCCCAGTCATGCGCGCGGATGAGCGCCCCCATCTCGCCGCCGCCGGCCAGGAAGCCCGGGGCCGGGCGTTCGGGGGGCTCGGCGTGGCTCATGGCTTCGGGGGCAGATCTCGCAGGGGACGGCCGAAGGGATCGGCCAGGGGAGATGACGCGGGGACCGTTGGGCCGGCTGCCCCAGATGGAGCATCGCCCTCCCCGGCCCGAGGCCCCGGCGGAGTGCCGCCCGGCCCGGCCTCGTCCCATGCCATGAGCCCCGGATCGGGGCCAGATGGGCGGAATGAGCTTTCCATCACGTTCCGGCCAGAACCGGAGCGGCAGGGGCTTCCTCGGACCGCCGCCGCGGACCGGCGCCCCGGACGCTTCGCGCCTAGTCCACCGTCGCGCCGGAGGCGCGGATGATCGGTGTCCAGGCGGCCAGTTCCTCCCGCACGAAGCGCTGGGCATCGTCCAGGAACAGGCGGCCGGGCGCCGTGGAGGTCTCGGCGTAGCGCCGCAGGAGGTCCGGGGAGGCGAGGGCGTCGCGCGCCGCCTCCGCCAGCCGCTCCACGATCGGGCGCGGCGTGCGGGCGGGGGCGGCGAGGCCCGACCAGCCGTCCACGACGAGGTCGGGGTAGCCGGATTCCCGGAAGGTGGGGATGTCGGGAAAGTCGGGGATGCGGTCCGGCCAGGTATGGGCCAGGGGCCGCAGGGACCCGGCGCGGATGTTCGCGCTGGCCGCCGTCAGGCTGTCCACCATCAGCGGCAGGGTGCCGGACATGACGTCCGTCGCCACCTGCGCCGCCCCGCGATAGGGCGCGTGCTGCATGGAGATGCCCGCGGCGCGACAGAAGCGCACGGCGACGAGGTGCGGCATGGAGCCGATGCCGGAGGTGCCGTAGGTGAGGCTGTCCGGGGCGCGCTTCGCCGCCTCCACCAGGTCCGCCACGTTGCGAATCGGCAGGCCGGGACGGACGAGCCAGAGATAGGGCGTGCTCATCAGCATCGCGATATGGGCGAAGTCCGTGTCGGGGTCCCAGGTCACCCGGTCCCCGTACATCACCTTCCCCACCACCATCGCACTGATGACCGACAGCACGAGGGTGTAGCCATCCGGCGCGGCGCGGGCGACCTGCCCGGTGCCGAGGGTGGCGCCGGCGCCCGGCCGGTTCTCCACGATCATGGACTGGCCGATGCGGCGCGACATCTCGGCCGCGACGATGCGCGCGATGATGTCGGTCGTGCCACCGGAGGCGAAGGGCACGATGAAGCGGATCGGCCCCGCCTGCGGCCAGGGCGGCGTCTGGGCTATGGCGGGCGCGGCCAGCCCGCCGAGGGCGGTGAGGCCGAGATGGCGTCGCGTGAGGCTCATGGCGATCCGTCCCTTAGATGCCGGCCGCGAGGCCGTCGCGCTGCGGGTCGGCGCCGCCCTCCAGCACGCCGTCCCACATCGTGATGCCGTGCACCCCGGCGAAGGCGTAGGAGGTGGGGGAACGCCGGACCTCGTAGCCCATCGCCTCCACCGCGCGCTGGACCGCGCGGGGGATGCGGTTGGAGATGTCGATGGCGTCCGAGGTGGCGGAGAAGCGCGGGGCGGAGATCGCCTCCTGCACCCCCATGCCCCAGTCGATGAGGTTCAGCAGCACCTGGGCGATGGCGATGGTGATCCAGGCTCCGCCCGGTGCGCCGAGCGTCGCCACGGGGCGCGCGCCGTCCAGCACGATGGAGGGCGACATGGTGGAGAAGCGCCGCTTGCCCGCCCCGATGGAGCTGGCCCGCCCGGGACGCGGATCGTAGGAGTTCATGCCGCCGTTCAGCATCATGCCCGTCCCCGGCGGGATGACGCCGGAGGGCAGGCCGAGCGTGTGGGTGAGCGAGACCACCATCCCGTCCCGGTCCACGCAGGACACGGTGGTGGTGTGCTTCGATTCCGCGCCGACGCGCGGCAGCGACACGCGGTCCCCCGCGCGGATGGAGGCGGCGCACTCCTCCGCATAGGCGTCGGACAGCAGCCGGTCGAGCGGCGTGGCGACGAAACGTGGGTCGCCGACGTGGAGGTCCTTGTCGCGCCCGGCGATCTTCATCGCCTCCGCCACCACCTGCATGTAGGCTGGCGTGTTGTGGCCGAGGGCGACCAGATCGAAGCGCTCCAGGATGCGCAGGATCTCCGCGATCATGATCCCGCCCGCCGGCGGTGGCGGCAGGGCGACGGTCAGGCCGCGATAGTCGACCCGGATCGGCTCGCGCACCTCCGGCCGGTAGTCGGCCAGATCCTTCAGCGTCAGCAGCCCGTCATGCGCCTCCATGTCGGCCACGATCCGGCGCGCCAGCTCGCCGGTGTAGAAGGTGTCCGCGCCCTCCTTCGCGACCAGGCGCAGCGTGTTCGCGAGGTCGGGGTTGAGCACCTTTTCCCCCAGCCGCTTCGGCGTGCCGTCCGGGCGGACGTAGATGCGGCGGCCATCCTCGGTGAAGGCGAGCTTGTCGAGGTAGCTGCGGCGGCCATAGGCCTTCTCGTCCAGGTAGAACATCGTGGCGACGTGCGGCCGCACGAGCCACCCGCCCTCCGCGTAGCCGATCGCCGGATCGAAGAGCGATCCCCAGGGCGCGCGGCCATACTGGGCGTGCGCCATGCCCAGCACCTTGAGGATGCCCGGGGCGGTGACGGCGCGATGGCCCAGCTCGTTCAGGTTGTCGCGGACAATGTAGCCGAAGCCGTCCGGGCATTCGCCCCCGAAGCGGTCGGCCCACATGTCCTCCCGGCAGGCGGCGGGGGAGATGGACAGGCCGTCGATCACCGTGTGCACCCCGCGCGCGGGGTCCAGCAGGTGCAGCACGCCCAAGCCCCCCAGGCCGCACATCATCGGGTCCACCACGCCCTGGGCGAGGGCGCAGGCGATCACCGCGTCCAGCGCGTTGCCGCCGGCGCGCAGCACCTCGGTCCCGGCCTCCACCGCCTCCGGCTGCGGGGCGGTGATCATCGCGGAAGGCGCCGGTAGGCGGCGCGGGGGTCTCGGCATCGTGTCTATTCCACCCTCAGGTTCTTGCGGCGGATGAAGGCGCCCCAGGCGGCGCTGTCCGTTTCCACCGCGCGGCGCACGAACTCGGCGCTGCCGGACATCGGCTCCAGATAGACCTCCCGGAAGCGCCGGACGTTCTCGGAATCGGCGGTGGCGGCGCGGACCGCGGCGTTCAGCCGCTCCACGGTCGTGGCCGACATACCGGCCGGGCCGACGATCGCGTACCAGCCGGGCATGGCCAGCCCCTCGAACCCCGTCTCCCGCAGCGTCGGCACGTTGGGAAGACCGGAGACGCGCTGCGGGTTGAGGATCGCCAGCGCCACCAGCGACCCGGCCTGGATGTGCGGCAGCGCGCTGACCAGCGGGATCACCATGCAGTCCGTCTGCCCCTGCATGACGCTGGTGAGGGAGGGCGTGGTCCCGTTGAAGGGAATGTGCGTCATCCGCACGCCTGCCGTGTCGGTGATCATCTCCATGGACAGGTGCGTGGAGTTGCCGATGCCGACGCTGGCATAGGTCAGCCGCTCCGGCTCCGCCCGCGCCCGCTCCATCAGCGCGGCGAGGGTGGTGACGCCGACCCGCGGGTTGGCCACGAGCACGAGCGTCGTGTCCACCACCGGCGCGATGTAGGTGAAGTCCCGCGCGGAGTCGTAGGGCAGGTTGGAGTAGAGGTTCGGGTTGAAGGAGAAGAGCGAGACGCCGCCGAGCAGCACCGCGTCGAAGCCCCGCGCCGCCTTCAGCGCGTTCACCGCGATGACACCGTTCGCGCCGGGGCGGTTGTCCACGATGACGGGCTGGCCAAGCTCCCGCGCCATGCTGTCCGCCAGGATGCGGCCGATCCCGTCCGCGGCGCCGCCCGGCGGCTGCGGCACGATCAGCCGCAGCGGTTGCCGGTCCTGCGCCCGCGCCTGCCCCGCCAGCACGGCCAGCGCCAGCCCGCCGGCGGCGCGGCGGGTCGTTCGAAGCGTCATCCTGTCCTCTCCGGTGCGGGCGCCGGGGCGCCTACCACCGGCGCACGATATCAAGCAGCGCCGGAACCGCCAGGGCCGCGAAGGAGAGCAGGAGGGGGGCGTCTTCCTCCCGGTACCAACCGGCCCGGTGCAGCAGGTTCACGCCGCCCAGCGTCTGCCCGTTCCAGCGGACCGGGACGTTCACCGCGCCCTCGCAGCCGAGGGAGAGGATCAGCTCGTGATCCGGAAAGGCGGCCACGATGCCCGTCCGGTCGTGCAGGAAGCGGGGACGGCCGGCGACCACCACCTGGTCGTAATAGGGACCTTCCCGGTGCATCGGCTTGTGCCCGCCCACGGGATAGGCGTCCGGCCTATTGGAGTAGTAGCGCTGGTTCTGGCCCATCGCCTCGTTGATGACGAGCACGGTGAAGAGCTTGTGCCCGACCGCCGCCGCCATGGCCCGGTCCAGCGCCGCGAGCGAGGCGTCCGGCTGCCCCGCCGCCGCGACGCCCGCCGCCGCGGCGGCGAGATGCGGCAGGGGATCGGGACGGTCACTCATGTTGGCATTCCTTCGACGACTCGCCCCGCGCAGGGGTTCCCGCCCATCCAGTAGCACAGCTCCGCCGGTGCCGAGACGCGGTAGAGCGCGAGATCGCAGCGCAGGCCCGGCAGCAGGGCGCCGCGATCCGACAGGCCCAGCGCGGCGGCGGCGTGGCGCGTCACGCCCAACAGCGCCTCCTCCACGGTCAGGCGGTAGAGGGTGCAGGCCATGTTCAGCATCAGCAGGATGGAGCGCGTAGGGCAGGAGCCGGGGTTCATGTCGGTCGCGACCGCCATCCGCACGCCGGCCGCGCGCATCGCGGCGACGTCCGGGTGTCGGGGTTCCCGGATGAAGTAGGTGGCGCCGGGCAGCAGCACCGCGACGCTGCCCGCCGCCGCCATCGCGGCGAGCCCTTCGGGCGAGGCATGCTCCAGATGGTCCGCGGACAGTCCGCCGAAGCGCGCCGTCAGCGCCGCGCCGCCCGTGTCCGAGAGCTGGTCGGCGTGCAGCTTCACCGGAAGGTGCAGGCGGCGCGCGGCATCGAAGACCGCTTCCGTCTCCGCCTCGGTGAAGCCGATCCGGTCGCAGAAGGCGTCGACCGCGTCGGCCAGCCCCTCGGCGGCGATGGCGGGCAGCATCTCCTCCGCCACCATTCGGGCGTAGTCCCCCTGCCGCCCGCGATATTCCGGCGGCACGGCGTGAGCGCCGAGGAAGGACGTCACCACGGACACGGCGCGGTGCCCGGGCAGGCGGCGGGCGGCGCGCAGCATCCGCGCCTCCGCCTCCGTCTCCAGACCGTAGCCGGACTTCACCTCGATCGTGGTGACGCCCTCGGCCAGCAGCGCGTCGAGGCGCGGCAGGGCGGATTCGACCAGCGCCTCCTCCGTCGCCGCCCGCGTCTCCCGCACGGTGGAGAGGATGCCGCCGCCCTCCCGCGCGATCTCCTCATAGGTCACGCCGGAGAGGCGGCGTTCGAACTCGCCCGCCCGGTTGCCGGCGAAGACGAGATGCGTGTGGCAATCCACCAGCCCCGGCAGGATCCAGGCGCCGCCGCCATCCACCGTCTCGGCCGCCGGTCCGGGAAGCTCCGCGCGCGGGCCGACCCAGGCGATGCGGCCGTCGCGCGCGGCCACGGCGCCGTCCCGCACCACGCCCAGCCCGTCCGCCATGGTGCAGAGATTCGCGTTCAGCCAGACGCGGTCAAACATCGGTCAGCCCCGCGAAGCGGCCCTTGGCGATCAGGGCTGACACGGCGGCGATGTCGGGCGCCATCTGCCGGTCCGCATCCCAGGCGGCCGCGACGCCGCGCACCGCCGCGTGCGCCGATTCCAGGGCCGTCGAGGACCGGAGCGGGCGATGGAACTCGATCGCCTGCGCGGCGGCCAGCATCTCCACCGCCAGGATATCGCGCAGGTTCGCCAGCATCGGCATCAGGCGCAGCCCGGCGCCGGTCGCCATGCTCACATGGTCTTCCTGGTTGGCGGAGGTGGGCAGGCTGTCCACGGAACGTGGATGAGCCAGCGCCTTCTGCTCGCTGGCCAGGGCCGCGGCCGTCACCTGCGCGATCATGAAGCCGGAATTCAGCCCGCCCTCCCGCACCAGGAAGGCGGGCAGGCCGGACAGCGCGGGGTCGGTCAGCAGCGCGATCCGGCGCTCCGACAGGGCGCCGATCTCCGCGATGGCGAGCGCCATGTGGTCGGCCGCGAGGGCCACGGGCTCCGCATGGAAGTTGCCGCCGGAGAGCACTTCCCCCTCGGCGGTGACGAGCGGGTTATCAGTGACGGCGTTCGCCTCCCGCTCCAGCACCGTCGCGGCGTGGTCCAGCGCGTCCAGGCAGGCGCCCATCACCTGCGGCTGGCAGCGGATGGAATAGGGGTCCTGCACCCGCGGGTCGTTCGTGCGATGGCTCTCCCGGATGGCGCTGCCCGCCATCAGGCCCCGGAGCGCCGCCGCCGCGCGCAGCTGGCCGGGCTGGCCGCGCAGGGCGTGGATACGCGGGTCGAAGGGCGTGTCGGAGCCGCGCACGCCCTCCGTGCTCATCGCCCCGGCCACCAGCGCGGTGCGGAACAGCGCCCTCGCCTCGAACAGCGCGGCCAGCGCCAGCGCCGTCGAGACCTGCGTGCCGTTCAGCAGCGCCAGCCCCTCCTTCGGGCCGAGCGGCAGGGGCGAGAGCCCGGCGCGCGACAGCGCCTCCGCGCCGGGGATGCGCTCCGCGCCGTGAAAGGCCTCCCCCTCCCCGATCAGCACGAGGGAGAGATGCGCGAGCGGCGCGAGGTCGCCGGAGGCGCCCACCGACCCGCGCGCGGGGATCGCCGGCAGGGTGTTGGCGTTCAGGAGCGTCACGAGCGCCGACACGGTTTCCGTCCGCACGGCCGAGGCGCCGCGCGCGAGGGACAGCGCCTTCAGCGCCAGCACCAGACGCACCACCGCGGCGGGCAGCGGCTCCCCCACGCCCGAGGCGTGGGAGCGGATGAGATTGAGTTGGAGCCGCTCCAGATCCGTCGGCCCGATCCGCGTGTCCGCAAGCTTCCCGAAGCCCGTGTTCACGCCGTACATCGTCTCCCCGGCGTCCAGCCGGGCGCGCAGCGCCGCGTGGCTGGCCTCCACCGCCGCGCGCCAGTCGCCCGCCAGTTCCAGCGGCGCCCCCGCCGCAACGGCGCGCAGGTCGTCCAGCGTGGCCCGGCCCGGGCCAATCCCTCGCGCGTCCGTCATGCCGCCCCTCCCGCGATCCGTGGCAAGGTCCCGGGCGCCACAGCACCGGGACATGATTCATGCAGGGTTGGCCGGAGCCGCTGCGGCGGCAGGTCCAGACGCTCGTCACCCAGTTCCTGCGCGGCACCGGGGAGGCCTGGATCGGCGTGACCGGGATCGACTGCTTCGGCGTCGGCCAGCGCTTTCCCGGCACGATGCGCCTCGGCGGCCGGATGGAAGCGCTCGGATCGCGCCCGCCCAGCCGCGCCTTCGTCTGGGTGCAGGGCACGGAGCCGGAGCTCTGGGTGGATCCACGCGACAGCGGCTATCGCGACCTGTTCGATGAATTCGCGCGCGGCTGGCTGAACCTGTCCGGCCGCCCCACCGGAACGGCGTGGAACATCGACCACGTCTTTCCCAAGGCGGCCGGCCGGCTGAACGGCCTGAGCCATGTGCGCGCGCTGGCGATCGGCGCCGAGGGCAACCAGGCCGCCGGCCGGACCCTGGAGCGGGCGATGAGCGACCGGGCCGGCGACGCGCCGCGGCGCAAGCGGATCCGCCACGCCACCTGGATGACGATCGGCAAGGCCGCCGGCTTCACGGGTTGGGAATCCCTGCCCGACAGCGAGGACCCGGTGGCGAACGCGCCGGTCGTGGCCGCGCTCTTCGCCCATCTGGTCGGGCTCGGCATCACCGTGCCGCATGCCGGGCTGGAACGGTCGCTGACCGCCCGGACGCTGACGACGCATCGCTGAGCGGCGCATCACACCCCCAGCATCGGCAAGTCCAGCCCCATCTTCCGCGCGCAGTCCTGCGCGATGTCGTAGCCGGCATCGGCGTGGCGCATCACGCCCGTCGCGGGATCGTTCCACAGCACCCGCCGCAGCCGCCGGGCCGCATCGGGCGTGCCGTCCGCCACGATGACCATGCCCGCGTGCTGGGAGTATCCCATCCCCACCCCGCCCCCGTGGTGCAGCGAGACCCAGGTGGCGCCGGAGGCCGTGTTCAGCAGCGCGTTCAGCAGCGGCCAGTCGGAGACGGCGTCGGAGCCGTCCCGCATCGCCTCCGTCTCCCGGTTCGGGCTGGCGACGGAGCCGGAATCGAGGTGGTCGCGGCCGATCACGACCGGCCCGATCTCCCCGCGCGCCACCATCTCGTTGAAGGCGAGGCCGAGGCGGTGCCGCTGGCCCAGCCCTACCCAGCAGATGCGCGCCGGCAGGCCCTGGAAGGCGATCCGCTCCCGCGCCATGTCGAGCCAGCGGTGAAGGTGCGGATCATCGGGGATCACCTCCCGCACCTTGTCGTCGGTCTTGCGGATATCGTCCGGGTCGCCGCTCAGTGCCGCCCAGCGGAAGGGTCCGACGCCGCGGCAGAAGAGCGGGCGGATATAGGCCGGCACGAAGCCCGGGAAGTCGAAGGCGTTCGACAGCCCCTCGTCCTTCGCCATCTGGCGGATGTTGTTGCCGTAATCCAGCACGGCGGCGCCCATCGCCTGGAAGTCGAGCATCGCCTGCACATGCGCCACCATGCTGCGCTTCGCGGCGGTGGCGACGGCCTTCGGGTCGGTCTCGCGCTTCGCCTGCCACTCCTCCAGCGTCCAGCCGGCGGGCAGGTAGCCGTTGGCGGGGTCGTGCGCGCTCGTCTGGTCCGTGACGATATCGGGCACCACGCCGCGCCGGACGAGTTCCGGGAAGACCTCCGCCGCGTTGCCCAACAGGCCGACCGAGATCGCCCGCTTCTCCGCGCAGGCCTGACGGATCATCGCCAGCGCCGCGTCCAGATCATCGGCGCGGTGGTCGAGGTAGCGCGTCTCCAGCCGCTTCTCGATGCGGGAGGGCTGGCATTCCACCGCCAGCACGCAGGCGCCGGCGAAGACGCCGGCCAGCGGCTGCGCACCGCCCATCCCGCCCAGCCCGCCGGTGAGGATCCAGCGCCCGGACAGGTCGCCGCCGAAATGCTGGCGCCCGGCCTCGGCGAAGGTCTCGTAGGTGCCCTGCACGATCCCCTGAGACCCGATGTAGATCCAGGACCCCGCGGTCATCTGGCCGTACATCATCAGCCCCTGGCGATCGAGGGCGTTGAAGTGATCCCAGTTCGCCCATTCCGGCACGAGGTTGGAGTTGGCGATCAGCACGCGCGGCGCGTCCGCATGCGTCTCGAACACGCCGACCGGCTTGCCGGACTGCACGAGCAGGGTCTGATCCTCCCGAAGCCGGCGCAGCACCGACAGGATCGTCTCGTAGCTCTTCCAGTCCCGCGCGGCGCGGCCGATGCCGCCATAGACGACCAGCTCCGCCGGGTTCTCCGCCACCTCATCGTCGAGGTTGTTCATCAGCATCCGCAGCGCCGCCTCCGTGGTCCAGTGGCGGGCGGAGATCTCCAGCCCCCGCGGCGCGCGGATCGCGGGGGCGTTGCGGAAGCGGGGGTTCGTCATCGTGTCCTTCAGGGGGGAAAATGTCCGCCCGGCGCGGTCTGCATCCGGGTGCGGCCCGACAGCTCGAAGCGGCTGGCGGGCTGGGTGAGACGGGAGAAGGTCGTCGCCTCCTCCCGGCGGAAGGTGCGGCGGCGGATCACCAGGAGGGGATCGCGCGGCCCGACCGAGAGCCGGCGCGCGAGCGGGGCGTCCGGCAGGATGGCGGTCACGGCCTGCTCCATCTCCGTCACCTCGCCGACCTCGCGCAGGAAGTCGTAGGTGGTGCGGATGGTGAAATCCTGGTCGAGGTAGCCCGGGGCATAGCCCGGGCGGATGAAGCGTTCCTCCAGCTGGATCGGCACGCCGTCGCCGAGATGCAGGATGGAGGATGCGGTCACCACGGACCCCGCCGGCATCCCGAGCGCCTCTGCCGCCTCCGCCGTCATTGGCGCGGGCGCCAGTGCCTGCACGCGACAGGACCATTCCATGCCGCGGCCGCGGATTTCCTCCGCGATGCTCTGGATGCTCGTCAGGCCGAAACGCGGCTTGTCCAGCTCCGCCCGCGGCGCGACGAAGGTGCCGACACCCGGCACCTTCCGCAGCCGCCCCTCCCGCGCCAGCTCCGCGAAGGCGCGGTTCACCGTGATGCGGGAGACGCCGAGCATCGGCCCCAGTTCGTTCTCGCTGGGAATGCGCGTGTTGGGCGGCCAGTCCCCGGCGGCGATGCGCGCGCGCACATGGTCCTTCACCGCCTCGTAGCGCGGTTTCGGCTCCTCGCAAAGGTCGCGCGGCGCCGCGTCGCCGGCGCCGCGCCGCGGCGCACCGCCATCCGGCATCAGGCCGCGGCGGCCTTCTTGCGGTAGGAGAAGGCCTGGTCGAAGCGGTTCAGGATGTGCTGACCCGCGGTGATCGGGGCGTAGTGCGCCTCGGCATCCGGCGTACCGAGTTCCCGCGGGTCGAGAACCGCGGAGAAGTCGGGGTCGTGGAAGGTCGCGATGGACATCCGCTCCCGCCCGGAGCGGTTCACCACGCGGTGCGGGGTGGAGGCGAAGCGGTCGTTGCTCCAGCGCCCGAGCTGGTCGCCCACGTTGATCACCAGCGTGCCGGGCAGCGGCGGCGCGTCGATCCAGGCGCCGCTCTGCCGCTCCTTCACCTGCAACCCGCCGTTGTCGTCCTGCCAGAGAAGGGTGATGCAGCCGAAATCCGTGTGCGGGGCCACGCCGAACACCTCCTCCTCTGCGCCCACGGCCTGGGGCGGGTAGAAGATCGCCTGGGTGCGCTGGAGCGGCTTGCGGTAGCGGCTCTCGAAGAAGTCTGGCGCGAGGTCGAGGCTGACCGCCACGGCCTGCATGAGGGCGCCGCCCAGCGCCCGCATCTCGTCGTAGTAGCGGGACATGGCGGGCCGCAGCCCCGGCACGAAATCCGGCCACTGGTTCGGTCCCCGCAGCGCCTCCCCGGCGAGCACGGCCGGGTCGTCCTCCGCCAGTTCGAGGCCGATGGAGAAGAACTCCTTCCGGTCGGTGTTCTTCGCCCCCTCCATCAGCGCGCCGCCCATGGCGTGCCAGCCGCGGTGGATCCTGTTGGCCTTCACCTGCCGCTTCGTCTCCTCCGGCAGGTGGAAGAAGGTGCGGGCCTGCTGCACCGCGTCCGCGATGACGGCCTCCGGCACGCCGTGGCCGGAGACGTAGAAGAAGCCGGGGCCGGTGCAGGCCGAGTGGATGGCGGCGGCCACCTGCGGCACGGCGCTTGCTGACCCGGCCCGCAGGCCGGCGACGTCGATGACGGGAAGCTGGGTCATGGGGGACCTCCTGGGGCGCTTGATCCGCTCGCCCGGGCAGGGTTACGCTCATGACCTGTCATGTCAACCTTGGCGCCCCGGCGGAACTTCCCCATGGCGCCGCGCCGCCGCCGCGTCATGATCCCTATGATTCGCGGGACCCGACGCCCCGCCAGAGCAGGAGAGACGAGACCGTGACCCAGTTCACCCGCCGCGCGCCCACTCGCAGGGCCTTGGGCGCCGGCGCCCTCGGCGCGGCGCTGTCGTTGCCCGCGCTCCGCCGCGCGAGCGCCAACAACCTGGAGAAGGCGCAGCGCGCCGGCGAGCTGCTGATCGCCACCGAGCTGCACTTCGCCCCCTTCGACTTCACCGAGGGCGGACGCCAGGTCGGCATGAATGTCGAGCTGTTCGAACATGTCGGCCGCGACCTGAACGTGCGCATCCGCTGGCAGGACCTGCCCTGGCCGGCGGTGCTGCCGGGGCTGGAGGCCGGGCGCTACGACATGGTCGGCGGTCCCGCCACCATCACCCGCGCCCGTGCCGAGCGCTACCGCTTCACCGTCCCGGTGGCCGAAGCGACCGTCGCGCTGCTGAAGCGCGCCAACGACGCCTCCATCACGAAGCCCGAGGACATCGCCGGGAAGCAGCTGGGCTGCGCCACCGCCACGGCCCAGCTCGCGCAGTTCCAGGCCTTCGTCGCGACCCTGCCCGGCACCACGCCGCCGATCCGCGAGTACCAGTCCTTCTCCGAGGCCTATGCCGATCTCGCCGCGGGCCGGATCGTCGGCGTCGCCAACTCCCTGCCGAACATCGCCTATGTCGCGCAGCAGCGGCGGAACGTTTTCGCCGTGGTGCAGCCGCCCTTCGGGCAGAAGTCCTATTTCGGCTATATCGGCCGCAAGGACGCGGATTCCGCCCCGCTGCTGGACGCGATCGACGCCTCCATCCTGAAGATGCGCGGCGACGGCCGCCTGGCCGCCCTGCAGACGAAGTGGTTCGGCCAGTCCTTCGAGACCCCGGACCACGTCCCGCCGCCGACGGTCTGATCCGCCTTGGACTTCGCCTTCCTCGACCCGGACTTCTACGCGGAAGCGCTGCCCCCCCTGCTGCGGGGGGCGGTCGCGACCGTCTGGGTCTCGGCGGGCGCCATCCTCATCGGCTTCGCGCTCGGGGCGGCGCTGGCCGCCATCGCCACGTCGTCCTCGCGCCTCGGGCGCGGGGTGGCGGCGACCTATGTCTCCTTTTTCCGGGGCGTGCCGCTGCTCGTGCAGATCCTGCTGGCCTATTACGCCCTGCCCTTCCTCGGCCTGGATATTCCGAACACGGTCGCGGGGGTGGGCACGCTCGGCCTCTGCTGCGCGGCCTATATGGCGGAGATCCTGCGCGGCGGGCTCGCCACCGTCTCGCCCGGCGCGGTGGAGGCGGCGCGGCTGCTCGGCCTGACGCCGGCCCAGACCTTTCTCCGCATCCGCCTGCCCATCGCCGCCCGTGCCATGCGCCCGGCCATCGTGGGGGAGGCGATCATGATCCTGAAAGCCTCCTCGCTCGTCTCCCTGGTGGGCATCCTCGAACTGACGCGCACCTCCCAGGCGCTCGCCTCCTCCACCTTCCGGCCGCTGGAAACCTATGCGCTCTGCGGCGCGATCTACCTTGCCCTGAACTTCGTGCTGATGGCCGCGGGGTGGGAGCGGCGCCGGGCATGAATGTCGTCCAGGAAACACTGTGGGCCGTCGCGCGCGGCCTGCCGTTGACGGTCGGCATCTGGCTGGCCTCCGTCGCCACCGGGGTCGTCGTCGGCGTGCTGATCGGATGCTTCCGCCACTTCGGCCCGCGTCCGGTGAACGCCCTTCTCGCCGTTCTGGTGGAAACCGTCCGCGGCGTGCCCTTCCTCGTGCAGGCCTTCCTTCTCTACTACGGAGGTCCCTTCATCGGCCTGGACCTGACGCCGATCCTCGCCGGCTGGCTCGCGCTCTCGATCTACGCGGCCGCCTACTTCTCCGAGGTGTTCCGCGGCGGGTTCCGCGCCATCCCGCCCGGCCACACGGAAGCGGCGCGCCTGCTCGGCCTGTCCACGCCCCAGACGATCGCCCGCATCCTGCTGCCGGAGATGGCGCTCTCCGTGCTTCCGGCGCTCGCGAACCTCGCTGTCATCCTCGTCAAGGAAACCGCCATCCTGTCCATCATCACCGTGCCGGAACTCACCTTCACGGTGTCGGGCGTCGGCAGCGCGACCTTCGCTTTCGCCCAGACGATGGCGGCGCTGGCGATCGGCTACTGGATCCTGGTGGAGCTCACGGCCTGGGGTGCCCGCGCGCTGGAGCGCGCGATCGCCCGCGCCACCCTCGGCACGGACCGGGCCGCGATCGCATGACCGCCTTCCTGCAGATCGAGAACCTCGAGCGCCGCGTCGGCGAGACGGAGATCCTCGGCGGCATCACGCTGTCCGTGCCGCGCGGCGACGTGGTCGGCGTGATCGGGCCCTCGGGGTCCGGCAAGTCCTCGCTTCTGCGCTGCGTCGCCGGGCTCGATCCTGTCAGCGGCGGCCGCGTGCTGGTGGAGGGGCGCGCCCCGAAGCCCGGTGACGGGACGGTCGGGATGGTGTTCCAGCAGTTCAACCTCTGGCCGCACCTGACCGCGCAGGAGAACGTCGCGCTCGCTCTGCGCCTGGCGCGCAAGCAGTCGCGCGCCGAGGCGGCCGAGCGTGCCCGCGCCATGCTGGACCGCGTGGGCCTGCTGCGCTTCGCGGACCGTCGCCCCGCGCAGCTCTCCGGCGGGCAGCAGCAGCGCGTCGCCATCGCGCGCACGCTGGCGGTCGAGCCGCGCCTGATCCTGTTCGACGAGCCGACCGCGAGCCTTGATCCCGAGCTTACGACGGAGGTGCTGGACGTCATCCGCGGCCTGGCGGAGTCCGGGCTGACGATGATGGTGGTCTCCCACGAGATGGGCTTCGTCGCCTCCGTCGCCCGCCGGGCCGTCTTCCTCGACCACGGGAAGGTGCTCGTCGATGGCCCGGCGAAGGAGGTCTTCGGCCGGGCCGAGGAGCCGCGCCTGCGCCGCTTCCTCTCCACCTACCTCCAGCGCGTCGCCTGGGCGCCGGAGCCGGAAGCGCCGCCTGTGATTCCGGCGCCCACAACCATGGCGATGCTGAACACGGCACCGGCGCCGGCCGCGTCCTTCTCCTTGCTAGATGCCGCGGCCAATCCGCCCGGCGAGGGCTCTCCCCTTCCCGCCCCGAAGACCGGCGCGTGACCCGCTTCCACGCGGCGCAGGCGCTGCTGCCGGGCGGCTGGGCCCGCGACGTTGCCATCGAGGCGGATGCCGCCGGCATCATCACCTCCGTGGATCCGGGCACGGTGTCCGCCGGGGATGCCGAGCGCCTGTTCGGCCACGTCGTGCCGGGCGTGCCGAACATTCACTCCCACGCCTTCCAGCGCGCGATGGCCGGCGCGGCCGAGCGCCGCTCCCCGGCCGGGCGCGACTCCTTCTGGACCTGGCGGGAGACGATGTACCGCTTCGTCGCGCGCCTGACGCCCGACGACGCGGAGGCGGTGGCCGCGCAGCTCCAGGTGGAGTGCCTGGAGCACGGCTTCACCCAGCTGACGGAGTTCCATTACCTCCACCACCGGCCGGACGGCACGCCCTATGCCGACCGGGCGGAGATGGCGCTGCGCCACCTCGCGGCCGCGGCGGAGACCGGGATCGGGCTGACGCTGCTGCCCAGCCTCTACCGCCACGGCGGCATCTTCGGCGCCGATCCCGCGCCGGGCCAGCGCCCCTTCCTGAACGACCCCGACGGCTTCCGGGCAATCCTGGACCGATGCGCCACCGCGATGCGCGATCATCCCCACGCGAATCTCGGCATCGCCCCGCACTCCCTGCGCGCGGTCACGCCCGCGATGCTGGACGCGCTATCCGACCATCCCGGCCCGATCCACATCCACGCCGCCGAGCAGGTGCGGGAGGTGGAGGAGTGCGTGTCCGCCACCGGCGCCCGCCCGGTGGAGTGGTTGCTGGCGAACGCGCCGCTCGACGCGCGCTGGTGCCTCATCCACGCCACCCACATGACGCCGGCGGAGGCGGCGGCCCTCGCCCGCAGCGGCGCCACGGTCGGCCTCTGCCCGACGACAGAGGCTTCCCTCGGGGACGGCATCTTCGACCTGCCCACCTACCGCGAGGCGGGCGGTGCCATCGCGATCGGCACGGACAGCCATGTCGGCACCGCCCCGCGCGAGGAGCTGCGCCTGCTGGAGACCGCCCAGCGCCTGCGTCTTCACGCGCGTTCCGTGGCCGCGGGGGACGATGCTCCGCATCCCGGCCGGGCATTGCTCGGCGCCGTGCTGGCCGGCGGTGCCCGGGCCAGCGGCGCGCCGGTGGGCGCCATCGCTCCCGGCTGCCGCTGCGACCTCGTGGAGCTGGACGACGGCCACCCCACCCTGGCCGGCCACGCGGGCGACGCGCTGCTCGACGCCTGGGTCTTCTCCGGCCAGGAAAATCCGTTGCGCACCACGGTCGTCGCCGGCCGCGCCCTGGTCCGTGACGGCCGCCATGCCGCGCGGGACGCCGTGGCCGCCCGCTATCGCGAAACGGTCCGCCGCCTCCTGGCCTGAGGGCTTCACCCCCGCTCCGAAGCGACCGATGCTCCCGTCCAACTTCGGGAGGATCGGATGACCACACGCCGCACAGCCCTCGGCGCCTTCATGGCTGGCCTGGCCGCGCCCGGCGCGATGGCCCAGCCCGCCTTCCCCGACCGCCCGCTGCGCCTGGTGATCCCCTTCGTCCCCGGAGGGACGAACGACATCGTCGGCCGCCTCGTCGCGGAGGGATTGAGCGCGCGCCTGGGCCAGCAGGTGGTGGTGGACAACCGCGGCGGCGCCGGCGGGGCCATCGGGGCGGAGATCGTCGCCAAGGCCGCGCCGGACGGGCACACGCTCCTGCTCGGCGGCACCGGCAGCCAGACCATCAACCAGATCCTGCGCGATCGCCTGCCCTATGATCCCGCCACCGCCTTCGCCCCGATCGGCCTCGTCGCCGCCGGCGCGGTGGCGACGGTGGTGCATCCCTCCCTGCCGGTGCGGAACCTGTCGGAGCTGCAGGCCGTCGCGAGGCAGCGACGCCTCGCCTATGCCTCGCCCGGCGTCGGCAGCTCCGGCCACGCTGCCGGCGCCCTGATCGAGAGCGTGCTCGGCATCGAGATGGATCACGTCCCCTATCGCGGCACCGGGCCCGCGCTGGTGGACGTCGTCGCCGGGCGCGTGCACCTCTTCACCAACGCCGTGCCGCCCCTGCAGCCGCACCTGCGGACCGGCGCGCTGCGCGGCATCTGCATCGCCGGCCGGCGCCGCAGCCCGGCCGAACCCGACCTGCCCACCGCCGCCGAGCAGGGCTTCCCCGCGCTGGAGGCGACAGGCTGGTACGCCATCCTGACCACCGGCGGCACGCCGCCCGACCGCGTCGCGCGGCTCTTCACCGCGCTCGGGGCCACGCTGGCGGAGCCGGAGACGCGGCGGAAGCTGAACGAGGCCGGGCTGGAGGTGGAGCCGAGCGAGAGCCCGGAGGCCTTCGCCCGCTTCCTGGCCGAGGACCTGGCGCGCTGGACGCCCGTGGTGCGGGGGGCGGGAATGCGGGCCGAATGACCCTTGGGCCCGCGAGGGCTGGGCGCGCCTGGCCGGGACGCGGTGCCCCCTGTCGCGGAGTGGGAGGCGCATAGACCGATCCTATCGCCGCGAGAGGGGCTCCCCCGCTTCTCCTGCGCGCTCCATCCCAGGATGATGATCGTGCCACCGACCGAACAGAAGCCGCTCCCATGACCTCCAAGCCCATCCCGCTCGATCCCGCAGCCCTGGACGCGGTGACCGGCGGTGCCGTCACCATCGGCGGCTCGGGCGCCGACCGGATCGTCGGCACCGGCGGCGCGGACCTCCTGCTCGGCAATGGCGGGGATGACGCGATCGCCGGCGGCGCCGGGAACGACCAGATCGAGGGCGGCGGGGGCCGCGACGTGCTCCAGGGCGATGCCGGCGACGATCGCCTCTCCGGCGGGACCGGGGACCGCGTCGGCGACATCGCCTTCGGCGGCGACGGCAACGACACCTACACCTGGTCTCCCGGCGACGGGAACGACAGCTTCCGCGGCATGGCCGGCCAGGACACGCTGAGCCTGCCCACGCTGAGCCTCGGCCAGTTGCAGAGCGCCCTGCAGGTCAGCGGCACCGGCCTGCACATGCAGGTCAGCGGGAACGTCGTGAGCTTCACCAACGCCTCCGGCCAGCCGGCCAGCTTCGGCGGCACGATCAACCTCGGCGGGGAAACGCTGACCTTCTCAGAGATCGAGCGCATTCAGGTCCGCTGACCGGGGAGGGCCGGCGACCGGCCCCTTCCTTGACCGCGCCCCGCCCCGCGGGCGAGTTGCGGCCGCATGGTCCGTCCCCTGGCCCTTCTCCTGCTCCTCCTCGCCACCCCCGCCGCGGCGCAGGAGGCGGACTGGACCGCCTGTCGCCGCGCCATCGCGGCGGCCGAACCGGGTTCGGGCATCCCGCCGGGCCTGCTCGCCTCCATCGCCCTGGTGGAGACCGGCCGCGCCGCCCCCGGCGGACGCCCGGAGCCCTGGCCCTGGTCCTGGAACGCCGAGGGCAGCGGCGGGGCCGCCCCCAGCAAGGCGGCGGCCGTCGCGGCCGTGGGGGCGCTGGTGGCGCGCGGCGTGCGGTCGGTCGATGTCGGCTGCATGCAGGTGAACCTGCTCTACCACCCCAACGCCTTCGCGAATCTCGACCAGGCCTTCGATCCCGACACGAACGTCCGCTATGCCATCCGCTTCCTCAACCAGCTCCGCGCGAATGCGCCGGACTGGAACACCGCCATCGGCCGCTACCATTCGGGCGATACGGAGCGGGGCGCCGCCTATGGCCGGCGCGTGGCGCTGGCGCAGCTCGGCGTCGCGTGGGGCCGCGGCGGCGCGGTGCCGCTGCCCTCCGCGGGCTTCGCGGGCATGTGCGCCCCCGGATTCCAGCCCGCCCTGCTGCTCGGCGGGGCGCGGGAAGCGCGGCGCTTCATGACGGCAGAGGGCCGCCGCCTGCCGCGGCCCGTGCCGATCGCGAGGACGCCGGCCCGGCCCCGGATGACCTGCCTGCGCATGGGCGGCGCGACCCGGCGCTGACGGGCCTCGCCGGAATCGCGGGCCGTGTTACGCTGGACCGTCCCGGCCCGGCCGGAGGCCAGAAGGGGAGGATCAACGGGGCGATGCACCGAACGTGATCGCGCGACGTCTTGCCGAGGCGCCGAATCGCAGTCTCCGTTCGCGCCCCATCGCGGCGCCTGCGGAGGACCCATCGCCATGTTCCCGACGATCGGGTGAAGGCTGACCGAATGCGGCACCCGCTCGCCCGCCTCACGGCGCTCGCGCTCTCGGCCCTGCTGGCCGTCACCACCACCCTTCCGCCCCTGGTTCCGGCAGGCGTGCTGCTCTTCACGGCCGGGGATGCGGCGGCCCAGTCGCGCGGGCGGTCCAGCGGGGGCTATTCGCGGCCCAGTTCCTCCCCGCGCACGCCGTCCACCAGCAGCGGCTACGGCGCGCCCCGCACGCCATCCTCCGGCGGCTATGGGCGGCCCTCGGGCGGCGGGAGCTCGGGTTCCATCTTCGGCGGCGGATCGGCCGGCGACCGGTCCTATGGCCGCGAGCAATCCGGCAACGTGCTGCGGGAGATGCGGGCGCGGGAAGAGGCCGCCCGCCGCGCCGCCGAGCAGGCCGCCCGCCCCACCCCGCAGACCGGCGGCGGGTGGAGCGGCTCCACCGGTGGCGGCTGGAGCGGCGGCTGGGGCGACCGACGCACCCCGAGCTACAATGACGGGTACCGGCGCGGTGGGTATGCGGGCGGATACTCGGGCGGCTATCCCGGCGGGTATTCGGGCGGCTGGTACCGGGACCGCGGCTGGACGCCGTCCCCCAGCGTGGCCAGCGGCCCCGGCAATTACGGCGTCTGGAGCACCGCCTTCCTCTTCTTCCTGCTCAGCACCCTGAGCAGCCCCGGGCATGCGGACTTCTTCCGCAACAACCAGGACGACCCCGGCGTCCGCCAGTTCCGCCAGGCCGCCGAGCAACGCGCCGGCACCGACCCCGAGATCCGGCGCCAGCTCGACGAGCTGGACCGGCGCACCGCCGAGGCCGGGAACCTGCCGCGCGAGCCTGGCGCCCTGCCCCCGGACGTGCCGCCGGAGGTCGCGCGGGCGCGGCCGGACAGCCCCGCCTCCGCGGGGGCTTCCGCGGGCGGCCGTACGCCCTCGGCGGCGCCGGGCGGCGGCGGAAGCGGCATCGGCGGCTTCCTCACCGTGGGCGTCATCCTGCTGGCGCTCATCCTGGGCTTCATGATCTGGCGCCGGATGCGGGCGGCACCGAAGGGAGGCGAGGCGATGGGACCCGGCGGCATGCTGCAGAAGGGCGCGGACATCATCCGCCACAAGATGTCGGGGGAGGGCTACACCCCATCCCGCTTCCGGATCGGCATGACGCTGACCGTGGACCCGACGCCCTTCCTGCTCCTGGCGGGGGAGACGAAGGTTCCCGCCCCCTCCGGCACGGCGCCGACGAGCGTCACCGCGGTCGGCCGCATCGGCGGCGACGGGCCGGGGTCCCTCATCCGCCTCTACCTGCCGGAGGGCGCCTTCTTCCAGCTCCACCTCGGCCCCGGCAACGAGCCGGACGAGTGCCGCTACTTCGCCCCGCTCGACGAGGTGAACCCTGCGGACGTGTCCGAGTGGAACCTCTGGCTCGACCCGAACGAGGGCATGATCGGCTGGCCGGAGTTCCAGACGAAGGACGGCAAGGTCTATGGCCGCGCCTGGTCTCCCAGCGACGCCAAGATCGCCCCGCGCGAGATGAGCGAGGAGGTGGAGACGACAGAGGGCCGCCGCACCGTCCGCCGCCGCGCGATGCTCTATGCCGCCCCCACGGGCGCCGCCGAGCCGGCGCCGCAGACCGAGTACATCCTGGTCGCCGCCGTCGAGGACGGGCGCGGCGCCTGGGTCGAGATCCACGCCGGGCTGGACGTCAGTCCCGCCTCCCTTTCCCTCGCCTGATCCCCCTCGCTGAATCCGGAGACCCTGCGACGCCATGGACGCGATCCTCGAAGCCCTGCGCGCCGGCCTGCCGGTCCTTGTCACGCAATTCGGGCTGACGCTCGCGCTGCTGATGATCGGCGCCGCCATCTACATGGCCATCACGCCCTTCCACGAGATGGCGCTGGTGCGCCAGGGGAACACGGCGGCCGGCGTGGTGCTGGCCGGCACCCTCATCTCGATCGCCATCCCGCTCGGCGCGACACTCGCGACAAGTCGGCTGACGCTCGACATCCTGATCTGGGGCATCGTCGCCCTCGTGCTGCAGCTCGTCACCTTCGGCATCGCCTCGCTTCTCATCCGCGGCCTGCGCGGCATGATCGAGGCGGGGAATCTCGCGGCCGCCTGGGTGCTGGTGGGCATCCAGCTCGCGGTCGCGATCCTCAATGCCGGCGCCATGGCCGGCTGATCCCCCCACGGACTTAACAGAGGACCACGCCATGTTCCCCTTCATCCGCAACCTGCTGGGCGTGAAGACCGACCAGGTCGTCAACAGCGCCGTCGAGGCGATCGTCCGCTGGGACCCGCAATCCGCGACCGAGGCGGAGCTGCGCACCATGGAGCAGAACCTGGACGAGCTCGGCCGCCAGGTCGCCGCCGCCCGCCAGTCCTACGAGAAGGAGAGGAAGGAGGCCGACGCCATCGTCGCCCTCTCCAACCAGCGCATGGCCGCGGCCGAGCAGCTCCAGATGAAGGCCAACGAGGTCGGCATCCCCGAGAAGAAGGCGGAGCTGGAGCGCTCGCTGGCCACCCTTCTCGACATGCTCGAGCAGATGGCGCCCGACGTGGAGCGGGAGAAGCAGGACGCGAAGGACGCGGCCGATTTCCTCCAGACGCTGCAGCAGACCTATGACGAGGCTGGCCGCAAGCTGAAGAGCGCGCGCTCCGAGCTGAACCGCGCCCAGCGCGACATGGGCCGCGCCGCGCAGCAGCGCGAGATGGCCGACCGCCGCGCCGAGGCCGCGCGCCAGGCGGCGGGCCTCGCCGGCGCCACCAGCGGGCTGAACGTCGCGCTGAAGGCGATGCAGGACGCGGCGCAGCGGGACCTGCAGAACGCCGAGGCGGCGAACGCGAAGGCGAAGCTCCTCGCCCCCTCCCGCCCGGAGCAGGAGGACCCGAACATCGCCGCCGCGATGGACGCCGCCGCCGGGCGTTCCCCGGCGCCGACCAACCTCTCCGACCGCCTCGCGGCGCTGCGCCAGCGCTCCGGCACGGCGGCGCCGGTGCCGCGCCTCACCGCGAACTGATCCGGTTCCGGGCCGGGGAGGTTTCAGCCCCCGGCCCATCCGGTCCATTCTCTCCCCGGCTCCCGGGAGAGAAAAATGAAGCGGACCGAACGCGGCCTCAGCGAACTTTATTCTACCGACCCCGAGCGTGCCGATGCCCTGGCCTTCGGGCGGCGCGGTCCGCTGAAGGGCGCCACCCTCGCGGCCATGGGGGCGGCGGTCGGGGCCTCCATTCCCTTCGCGGCCCAGATGCCGGACGGCATGCTGCCCGCGGCCCTCGCCCAGCCGGCCGGCAACGGCACGCCCACGCTCCGGATGGACGGCAAGGCCGCGCTCCTCCTCCTCGGCGAACGCCCGCTGGTCGCCGAGACGCCGGAGGCGATGCTCGACGACGACGTCACCCCCGTGGACAAGTTCTTCGTCCGTAACAACGGCGGCATCCCCGACCGATTCGCCGGGGATCCGAAGAGCTGGCGGGTGAGGCTGGACGGGGAGGTGAACACCCCGCTCGACCTCTCGCTCGGCGATCTGGAGAGCCGCTTCGAGGTCGTGACGCTGCGCCTGCAGATGGAGTGCGGCGGGAATGGCCGCGCGGGCTTCGTGCCGGAGACGCGCGGCAACCAGTGGGGCAACGGCGCCATCTCCAACGGGGAATGGACGGGCGTGCGCCTGCGCGACGTGATCCGCGCGGCCGGGCCGAAGGACGGCGCCCGATTCACCGGCCATTTCGGCGCCGACCCGCACCTGTCCGGCGAGCCCGGGCGCCTCTCGATCAGCCGCGGCATGCCGATCGCGAAGGCGATGGACGACACCACCCTCATCGCCTTCCGCCTGAACGGTCAGCCGATTCCGCACATCCACGGCTTTCCGGCGCGGCTGGTGGTACCGGGCTGGCCCGGCAGCCTCTCGCAGAAATGGCTCAACCGGATCACGCTCCGCGCTACGCCGCATGACGGGCCGGGGATGGGCGGGACATCCTACCGCATGCCGGTGCGGCCGATCGTGCCGGGCAGCAACAACAACGGCGCCGATTTCGCGGACATGACCTCCATGCCCGTGCGCGCGCTGCTGACCAACGTCGCCCACGGCACGCGCCTGCCCGCGGGGACGCGGCGGCTCGACCTGCGGGGCCAGGCCTGGGCCGGGGATCTGACGGTGCGGGACGTGCACGTCTCCACCGACTTCGGCGCGAGCTGGACCGCCATGCAGGTCGCGGCGCCGCCGAACAAGCATTCCTGGCAGCGCTGGACCGGAAGCGTCGAACTGCCCTCGGACGGCTACTACGAGATCTGGACGCGCGGCACGGATTCGCAGGGCCGGATGCAGCCGCACGCGGCGGCGAATTGGAACCCGCAGGGCTATGGCGCCAACGCCATGGCGCGCGTCGCCGTCCTCATCGGCTGACCCGGGGTCGGCCGATGCTGGAACGCCTCGCCATCGTCGCGGTCTGCGTGCTGGGGCTTTTTGCCCTCGCCGTGGACCGTCCGGCCAGCCGCCCGGAACGCCGCGCCGAGGCACCGCCGCCCACGCCGGCCGCGCTCGCCACTGCCGAGGCCGATCGCACCCGCGCCGCACGGGAGGAGGCCGCGCGCGCCGAGACCGCCCGCCTCGCGGCCGTGCAGCGGCCGGCGGAATCCGAGGACGTGCTGCCCGAGGGCCATGGCCGCGGCGAGGTCTTCGCGCGCTGCACCGCCTGCCACTCCACCGCGATCATCCGCCGCACCGCCCTGTCCCGCGACCGGTGGGACGGGCTGATGGACTGGATGACGGAGAAGCACGGCATGGCGCCGCTGGAGGGCGAGATGCGCACGCTCGTCGTGGACTACCTCGCCCAGCATTTCCCGCCGCGACGCGGGCCGCGGGGCGGGGCCAATCCCTTCTTGAACTAGGGACTGTTGCGGCCCGGCTTGAGGGCGGCGAGGGCTTCGGGGAGGCGCTGGTCGTCGCGGACGAGGCGGCGGAAGCGTCCTCGGTCCAAGGGGCGTGAGGCTGTCAGGTCGTTCCCCTCCTGAGGCTCCTAAATCAGTCAGCCCGGCGTGCCGGACACCTCTGCCACACCCTCCTTACGGGGGGTGATCCGGTTCCAGGCATCGAGTGCCGCGATCTTGTAGGCCTCTGCGAGCGTCGGATAGTTGAACGTGTTCTCGATGAAGTAGTCGAGCGTCCCGCCGAGGTTGAGCACGGCCTGACCGATGTGGACGAGTTCGGTGGCCCCTTCACCGACGATATGCACACCCAGGAGACGTCGTGTCTCGATCGCGACGATCATCTTCAGCAGCCCGCCGTTCAGCCCCATGATGTGGCCGCGCGACGTTTCCCGGAACCGGGCGATGCCGCATTCGTAGGGCGTGCCCGACTTGCGTACCTCCTCCTCGCTCTGCCCCACCGTCGAGATCTCCGGCACGGAGTAGATACCGTAGGGAAAGAAGGCCGGCGCCGGCGGCAGCGGCTCCCCGAAGGCGTGGCAGGCGGCGATGCGCCCCTGCTCCAGCGACGTGGAGGCGAGGCTGGGGAAGCCGATCACGTCACCGGTGGCATAGATGTGCGGCACCGCCGTCTGGAACGAGTTCGGATCCACCTTCAGCCGGCCCCGCTCATCGGTCATGAGACCGCAGGCCGGGAGGTTCAGCGTGTCGGTCGCGCCGACCCGGCCGGCGGCGAAGAGCAGCATCTCAGACCGGACGCGCCGCCCGCCCTCCAGCAGCGCCACCGGCTGCCCGTTCTCCATGGCGATCGACTGCACCTTGGAGCCGAGCCGGAAGCCGATCCCGCGATCCCGCAGCTGGTGCATGAAGTCGTCCACCAGTTCCCGGTCGATGAAATCGAGGATCGTGCCCCGCGTCTCCACCAGCGTGACCCGGACATCCAGCGCGCTGAAGATCGTGGCGTACTCCACCCCGATCACGCCCGCGCCGAGCACGGTGAGGCTGCGGGGCAGGCTGCTCATCTCGACCAGCTCGTCGCTGTCCACCACGGTCTGACCGTTGAACGGGATGTGCGGCGGCCGCAGCGGCCGCGTCCCCACCGCGATGACGACGTGCTCGGCCTCGACGATTCGGGACTCGCCGGCGTCCATCTGCACCTCGATGCGGTGCGGGTCCACGAAGCTCGCCAGGCCACGCAGCTGTTCAACCCGGTTGCGGGCGAACTGGTGTTCGAGGGTGCCGACCTCGTGCTCAAGGGTCTTCTGCAAGCGCGCGGTGAGGTCTCCCGCCTCGATGCCCTTCTTGACGCGGTAGGCGAGCCCGTAAAATCCCCGCTCCCGCCAGCCCGTCAGGTTCAGCACGGTCTCCCGCAGTGTCTTGGAGGGGATGGTTCCGGTGTGCACGGACACCCCGCCGACGCGCCGCCCTTTCTCGACGACCAGAACGGACTTGCCGAGCTTGGCCGCTTGAACCGCGGCCCGGCGCCCGGACGGGCCGCTGCCAATCACGACCAGATCGTAGGACCTCAAACCGGCATGCTCCCGATACTTCAAGGCTCTGCAGCATTGGCCCCGATGCTACACTGCAGGAGCATCGGGTCACAGTTGCCCGAGTCCTCGACCGGAACTTTCGGTGACGGAGTCCGCCACGAGAACTTGATGGCGCTCATCGGATCGCCAAGATCGGTGTTGACCGGACCTTGTGAAGCCGCTTGCACGCCGGGCCACTCCCTTGTCACCAAGTCTCACCCGCCGGCGCTCGCTGTGTTCCGCCCGCCTCGCTACGAGCTCCGAACGGGGTGACTGGCGGCTTTGACGCGTCGGCTGCAAGCGGGGCGCCGCTCATCTGGGTGCTGGTGTCCGATGTGATCAGGGCAGGGCGCGCTTCTGCGATCCGGCAGCCTGACGGCGTATTCTCTGCTCGCAACACTGGCCTTCGCCCGTTGGGCTTGCGGTGCAGCGACAGGACCATCGGGCCGGGAGTGTTGTTCGCTCGGGCCGCGAAAGCGGCCAGGCCGCTTGGGGCCGAGCCTGCCGGACTGTTCAGGTGGCGCGTCCTCATCAGCGAATGGCGCCGACCGGGCTGTCACAAGGCACATGGCTGGAGTTTCGGCATGGCAGTCGCTCTAAAGGAGTGAACCGGGGGAGCGTTCTCCCCAGCCTTGCCTGACTGGAGCCCCGATGACGTCCCACGGCCGCGCCACTGCCCCCGTCCTCCTGATCCACGGCGGCGCCGGCGTGCCCGCCCCCGCCGACCTGCCGCCGGAATGGGCCGCCGAGGCCCGCGCCGGGCTGGACGCCGCCCTTCGCGCCGGCCATGCCGTCCTGGCGGAGGGCGGCAGCGCGCTGGACGCGGTGGAGATCGCGGTGCGGGCGATGGAGGACGCGCCGGTCTTCAACGCCGGCGTCGGCGGCACCCTGACCACCGCCGGCCATGTGGAACACGATGCCTGCATCATGGACGGCCGCGACCGCCGGGCCGGTGCCGTCACCGGCACGCGCCGCGTGCGCAGCCCGATCCGCCTCGCCCGCCTGGTGATGGAGGAGGGCCGCAACGTCCTGCTCGCCGGGGAGGGCGCGGAAGCCTTCGCCCGGGAGTCCGGCCTGGAGCCGGTGGACCCGGCGATCTTCGTCACCCCGCGCCGGCAGGAGGCGCTGCGGAAGATGCTCCGCGGCACCGAGGCGCTGGACGAGGCCGACCGGCACGGCACGGTCGGTGCCGTGGCGCTGGACCGGCAAGGCCACCTCGCCGCCGCCACCTCGACCGGCGGCCGCACGGGCAAGCGGCCCGGCCGGATCGGCGATTCCCCGATCCCCGGCGCCGGCACCTGGGCGCAGGACGGGCTGGTCGCCGCCTCCGGCACCGGCTCCGGCGAGCACTTCCTTCGCTCCGCGCTCTGCCACCGGATCGCCGACCTCGTCGAACTCGCCGGCCTGCCGCTGCATGAAGCGTCGGACCGGGCCCTGGCCGAGATGGCAGCCCTCGGCGGCAGCGGCGGCGTCATCGCCCTCGGCGCGTCCGGTGCCTGGGCGATGCCGTACGACACGCCGGGCATGTATCGCGGGCTCGTGGACGCCACGGGCGAGCGGCGGGTCGCGATCCACGCCTGAGGGGGCGGGCCCGTCTCAGCCGTTTCGTGGATCAGTCACGGACAGGTGTTGCGCCGCGGCCCGATCCGCCCACGCCCTGGCATCCCCTTCGCGGCGCGGACGCGCTAGGGCTTTCGGAACATGCGAGCCGGTTCATTCGAGGCCCCTTCCCGCGAGGCGGCCGAGGCGCTCTGCGCCCAGGAGCTGATCCACATTCCCGGCGCCATCCAGCCGCACGGGGTTCTGCTGGCCGCCGATCCGGCCCATGGCCTCTCGCTGGTCGCAGCGAGCGATAACGTCTGCCTGCTGTCCGGGGAGGCCCCGCCGGCGAACACCCTCATCGGGCGGAGCGTGGCGGAGATCCTCGGTCCGGCCTTCGCGGCCGAGCTGGAACGACAGATCGCGTGCGGCGGGATGGGCGGGGAGACCCCCTGGGAGACGGCGCTCCGTCTGCCGGGGCAGGAGGCTCCCTTCGAGGCGGCCTGCCACGTCCAGGGTGGGCTCGTGCTGATCGAGCTGGAGCCCATCGCCCCGCATGACGAGGCGGAGGCGTTGACCAGCGCGCGGTCCCTCCAGCGCGCCATCGCCTCGCTCCGCGCCGCCGGCGGGGACATGGCGGCGCTCGCCCGCGCCACCGTCGCGGGCATCCGCCGCCTGACCGGCTACGAGCGCGTCCTGATCTACCGCTTCGACGCCGACTGGCACGGCCAGGCGATCGCGGAGGACAAGGTCGCGGACTGGGAGCAGTCGCTGGAGGGGCTGCACTTCCCGGCCTCCGACATCCCGCCCCAGGCGCGCGACCTCTATCGCCGCAGCCTCATCCGCTGGGTCCCCTCGCGCGATGCGGCCCCGGTGCCGCTGCACAGCGATCCGACGGCGGGGCCCACGCCGGGGCGGCCGGTGGACCTGTCCTTCGCGCGGCTGCGCGCGCTGTCCCCCATCCACATGCAGTACCACCGCAACATGGGCGTGGACGGGTCCATGTCGCTCTCGATCCTGCATGAGGGCCGGCTCTGGGGGCTCGTGGTCTGCCACCACCGCCGGCCGCACCGCCCCTCCGCCGGCCAGCGCGCGGCCGCCTCGGCCCTCACCGAGGCCTTCGCCCTGCGCGTCGGCCCCGCGGAGCACGGCGGCGCCGAAGCGGCGCGCCGCGCGGATGCGGAGCGCCTGTCGGCCCTGCTGGCGCACATGGCGGAGGCGGAGGACGTGACCGCGGCGCTGACAGCCGGCTCCGTCACCATCGCCGGGCTGTTCGACTGCACCGGCGCCGCGATCCTGCGCGCGGGCGCGGTGGAGCGGCTGGGCGATGCCCCGCCGGCCGAGGACATCCGGGCGCTGGCGGCCTGGCTGCACGACCAGCCCGCGCCGGAGGGCGTGTTCCACACCGACCAGCTTCCCGCCGCCTTTCCCGGCTGGGCCCCGCAAGCGGCATCGGCCAGCGGCGTGCTGGCCGCCTTCGTCTCCGCCGATCGGACCGACATGCTCCTCTGGTTCCGGCCGGAGGAGCCGACCCTCGTCACCTGGGGTGGGAATCCGGAGAAGCCGCTGACGGAGGACGGCGCCGCCGTGATGCCCCGCCTCTCCTTCGAGCGGTGGGTGGAGGAGCGGCTCGGCCACTCCCGCCCCTGGCAGCCCTGGGAGCTGGAGATCGCGACGACGCTGCGCCACGCGATCACCGAGGTGATCGTCCGCAGCCTGACCCGCATCGCCGAGCTGAACGAGCGGCTGCGCCAGGCGCAGAAGATGGAGGCGGTGGGCCAGCTCACGGGCGGCATCGCGCACGACTTCAACAACCTGCTCGCGGGTATCGTCGGCAGCCTGGAGCTCATGCGCAGCCGCGTGGCGCAGGGGCGCGTCAGCGAGATCGACCGCTATCTCGGCGCTGCCATGACCTCGGCGAACCGGGCCGCGGCGCTGACGCACCGCCTGCTCGCCTTCTCCCGACGGCAGACGCTCGATCCGCGGCCGACCGACGTGAACCGCCTTGTCACCTCGATGGAGGAGCTGATCCGCCGCACCGTCGGTCCCGCGATCCACGTGGAGACGGTGATGTCGGGCGGGCTCTGGACGACGCTCTGCGACGCGAACCAGCTCGAGAACGCGCTGCTCAACCTCTCGATCAACGCGCGCGACGCGATGCCCGATGGCGGCCGGCTGACGATCGAGGCGACGAACGCGCGGCTGGACGACGTCTATGCCAGCCGCCACCACGGCGTGGCGCCGGGCCAGTATGTCGCGATCTCCGTCACCGACACGGGGGCGGGGATGCCGCCCGACGTCGCGGCCCGCGCCTTCGATCCTTTCTTCACGACGAAGCCGATCGGCCAGGGCACGGGCCTCGGCCTCTCCATGGTGTACGGCTTCGCCAAGCAGTCCGGCGGCTACGCCCGCATCTACTCCGAGCCCGACCAGGGCACGACCCTGCGCCTCTACCTGCCCCGCTACGCCGGCGAGGCGCCGGCGGAGGAGGAGAGCGTGCCCGACATGCCCGATCCCGCCGAGCATGACGGCGGCTCCGTCCTGGTGGTGGACGACGAGCCCGTCGTGCGGATGCTGGTCGGCGAGGTGCTGCGGGACCTCGGCTACGGCGTGCTGGAGGCGAGCGACGGCCCCGCCGGGCTGCGCATCCTCGAATCCCACCAGCGGGTGGACCTGCTGATCAGCGATGTCGGCCTGCCCGGTGGGCTGAACGGCCGGCAGCTGGCCGACGCGGCGCGGGTGACGCGGCCCGGGCTGAAAATCCTCTTCATCACCGGCTATGCGGAGAATGCCGCGCTTGGCCACGGCCAGTTGGAGCCGGGGATGCAGGTCATCACCAAGCCCTTCGCCATGGACGTGCTGGCCGCGAAGATCCGGGCCATGACGGCTTGACCCCGATCCGCGAGCGCCTGCGCGATGCCACCCGCCCGGAGCATGACCGCCTGGAGGCCGGCCTCGGCCTGATGGACGCGAGTCTGACGCGGGCCGCCTATCGGGACATCCTCGCCCGCTTCTACGGGTTCCGCGCGGGATGGGAGCCGCGCGCGGGCGCGCTGCTGGAGGACGAGGCCTTCTTCGGCCCGCGCCGCCGGCTGCCCCTGCTGCACGCCGACCTGCTGGCCCTGGGGCTGACGGAGGGCGCGATCGCCACCCTGCCGGCCTGCCCGCCGCCCGCGCTGGAGGATGCCGCGGCCGCTCTTGGTTCCCTCTACGTGATGGAGGGCTCCACGCTCGGTGGCCGCGTGATCGCGCGCCATCTCGCGGCGCGGCTCGGCATCGGTGCCGGCGATGGTGTCGCCTACTTCACCGGTGCCGGCGCGGACACGGGGCGCCTGTGGGCCGGCTTCCTCTCCCGGCTGGAGGCGGCGCCGGAGCGCGACGTGCCCGCGATCCTGGACGGCGCCCGGGCCACCTTCGTGCGACTGGAGGCCTGGCTGCTGGGTGAGCGTCCCAGGCCCGGCCCGCAGCCGAGGGGTGGGGCGGCGGATATCTCCAGCGGGCCGATCACCGTTCCCACGCCCTGAGCCGCATGCCGCAGCGGCATTTCAGACAATCTGAAGGGCGGACTTCCAGGGCATCCAACCAGGCCGGGAGAAAGTCAGGGATCGAGAATGAGAGGCCGGCTCGCTTGCAGCGTAGCGGCACAGAAGCGGCCGAAGCTGAATAGAATCGCCTCAGCCTCGCTCATTCCGAATGAAAAATAAGACAAGTTCGGCTTATGCTATGCAGGCCGCATCACGATCCCCCATTCGATTCAACCGAATGACGGAAAGTGGGAAGATCGGCGAGTCCGGTTCAGCCGGTTCCGTCCCGATCGGAACGGAGCCGGCGTATTTCGTCAGACCCGGAACTCGTCCCGGTTCCGGCCCTGGGCTTCCATCGCGGAGAGCCATTTCGGCATCCGCCCACGCCCGCTCCATTCCGCGCCGCCGGGGCCGCGATACTTCGGGGGCACCGTGCCGCCGGCATCCTTACGCTGCCGGCGACCGCCGGAGGCTGCGGCAGCGCTACCCGGCACCAGCGCTTCCAGCGGCAGGCCGAGCTCCGCGGCGCGGTTGCGGAATTCTTCCACCAGCGCGGCCTTTGCCTCGGTCTGCTTCTCCTGAAGCTTTGCCTCCGCCGACTTGATCAGCGTGTTCAGTTCCTGGGCGGACATGGAATCGAGATCCACCGCGCCGCGTGCCTTCTCAGCCATCTCGTTTATTTCTCCATTCTGCGGGCGAGTGCCGATGCCGCTCCGGGGAGCCGAAAGTTGTTTCGCAATCAACCCAAAAAGGCTCCATGCCGGTGCATTAAGAATCGGGTGCGCCCGCGCGCGAGGAAGAATAATCCCATCCGCGCCCTTTTCAAGCGGGATGGATTATATCCTGCGAAACCGGAGTCCGGCGCAGCGGATTAAGGAATCCGCATCGTCATGCCGCCGAAGGGAAATAACCTTCCCAGCCGGTTTTCCATCACCGCGAAAAGCACCGGCTCTCCCGGCCCCCGCGGCAGGAGGCGCCCCGCCTCGTCCGCGGGATAGCGCGTGAGCGTCACCGCATCCGCCACGTTGCCGCCGACCGCCTCCACCACGCCGGGCGCGGTCCGCAGCACGATGTCGCAGTGCATGGGGCGGAAGCGGCCCGCCTCCGCCAGCCGGTCCCGCCACGTCCCGAGCGGCGTGCGGGAGCGGTCGGCACAGACGAGATCGCCGGGTGCCGGCGCGTGCTCCGACAGGTCGCGCGGCAGGAAGGGGGCCCGGTCCGGGAAGTCCCGCGCGTCCCGCAGGATCGCGTCGAGGTAGAAGGAATGCGCGGCGGAGGGCGTGAATTCCCGCGTGTCCACCCCGGCCGACCGCATCACGTAGGAGACGAACGCGGCCGACCAGGCCGGCTCGGACCACACGCCCGCGGCGGTGCCCGGCGCGGCCGCCCAGAGCGCCCGGTTGCGGGCGACCGCCGCCTCCGCCTCGCCCTCCGGCACGGCGCGCCAGTAGGCCAGCACGCGGGGGAAGGCGTCCACGGCCCCCTCCGCGCCCGCGGGCGGCCGCGGCAGGCCGGGGCCGAGGGTGATCCGGCCCCATTCCACCCATTCCGCCTCCGCGATCCGGAGGATGCGGTCCCGCACGACCGGGGGATAGGCGATCGGCGCCTCCCGCACCGGGGCCGGCGGCGCGGTCGCGCAGCCCGCCAGCAGGACGAGGCCGAGGGCCGCGAGAAGACCCCTCACGCTGCGGCGGCGCTCACGGACAGCGCGGCCGCGTCGGGCGAGAGCACGGCCAGGAGCGTCGCGGCCTGGCTGAGCGCGTCGCCCGCATCGATACCGGGGCGGGCCGCCACCTCCAGCCCATCCCCGCGGGGCAGCAGCCGGGCGGACAGGACCTCGAGGAGCCGGTCCGCGAGGCCCTCGGCCGCCTCGACCTCGTCGGGCTCGAGCGGGGCGAGGGCGGCGGCGCGGGCGCCGCGCATCAGCATGGCCAGGGGGCGCGTGGGGACCTCCGCCCAGCCGGCCGAGGGAACCTCCCGCAGCGCCGCCGCCAGCGCCTCCGTCATGCGGGGCGCCGGCCGCGCGATGGCGACGCGGGCGAGGGCCAGGAGGCGCGCGCCCCTCGCCAGCGGCCCGTCGCCGGGCGATGCGGCGAGCAGCCGCTCGGCCAGCCGGTCCAGCCGCGTCCCGTCCGTGGCCCGGCCGGTGGCGCGCAGCAGCGCCTCGGCCGCGACGGTGGCAAGGGCCAGGTCGAGCGGCGCCGCCGTCTCGGGCAGCGCGTCGAGTTGACGCTCGAGCCAGGCCTGCCAGCGCCCGCGTCGCTCCGGCGGGGGCGGGGCGGCCCAGGCGGGGGAGAGCAGCACGGCCGCGGCGACGGCGGCGAGGGCGGGGCCCGTGCCGGTCGCGACGCCGGGGTCCCGCATCTCCCCCAGCGCGGACTGGAAGACGGCGGCCGCGCGGTCCAGCGCCGCCGGCCAGGGCCCGCGCGAGAGGACGCGGTCCTCCCGCACGGTCACGGTGCCGCCGGCGGGCACGGCCCCGATCCGGTGACGGATCACCAGCCAGTGGGGCAGCCCGTCCCGGGCCTGGAGTCGGGCGCTGTGAACGCCGGCCGTCGCGCGCGGGCGCAGGTGGATGCCGAGCGCGCCCTCCTCCGCTTCCGGCACTGGTGCCCAGAGGTGAAGCGTGTCGAGCGGTCCCTCCGCCAGGGTCGAGAGACCGTCCCAGTCCTTCCTCTGCACCTCCGGGGGGTTGCCGTCCCGGGCCACCGCGACGGCCCGCATCGGCGGCGAGAGAAGGGAGAGGTCGTCCAGCGCCGTGGACACCCGCGCGTCCCGCAGCGCGAGGCCCGGCGCGGCGCGAAGCGTGACGGAGAGGCGCAGCACGGGATCGGCCGGTCCCACGCGGTACTCGTAGCGGATCGTGCCGGCCGCGACGGTCCAGCCGAGCCCGGGGATCGGCCGCAGGCGCAGCGCGCTCTCGTGGAACATCAGGACGCCCTCGCCCTCCCGCTCCACCCCGGCGGCGGTGATCGCCGCCTCCACGTCGAGGCTGCCGGGCCGAAGGCCAAGGCGCGCGGGCAGGGCCGCCGGGCCGAAGCCGCCGGGCCGCAGGCGGACGAGATTGCCGGTGTGGCGGACCTCCTGCCCCTCCCCTTCCCCGCGCAGGGCCTGGCGCAGCACGCCGGCGAAGAGGTCCCCGGTGAAGACGTGCCAGGGCGTGGTGACGAGCAGGTCGCGCGGGTCGTGGCGGCCGATCTCCACCCGGTTGGCGATCGAATCGGGCACGGCGCCCCGCTCCCCCGGCCCGGCGGCCAGGACGAGGTTCAGCGCGGCATCGGCCAGGGCGGGCTCCGCGTCGTGCAGGGCGGGGATGGCCAGCACCTCGGCCGCCACCGCGTTGTCGAGCACGAGGATCGGGGCCCCGGCCTCCTCGGTGTGGGCGAGTCCGGGCAGCGTCCGGCCGCCGAGCGAGGTCCGCCGCAGCAGGCGCCTGAGGAAGGCGAGCAGCCGGTCGCGCTCCTGGGTGTGCACCAAGTCCATGTCTGTCCGCTTGCTGCCGGTCCTGTTGCGGGGAGGCCAGTCTCTCACGCTTTGCCGCGCTGCGGCAGGCCGCGCGCGCAACTCCCCCCGGGGTCTGGGGCGGCCTATGCTGCCCGCATGTCCGACGATCCCGGCGGCCGCCACTTCTTCCGGTCCGAAACCTTCGCCCGTGCCCCGCGGGCCGCGCGCGCGGCGCCCCGCACCGCCACCGTGCGGGAGGCGGCGCGGGAGATCCCCGTGCATGCGGAGTGCGACGTGCTGGTGGTCGGCGGCGGCCCCGCCGGCACGGCCGCCGCCATCGCCGCCGCCCGGCGCGGCGCCCGCACGATCCTGGTCGAGCGGTACAACCACCTCGGCGGGCTCTCGACCGGCGGGCTCGTCATCTGGATCGACCGGATGACGGACTGGGACGGGAACCTTGTCATTCGCGGCTTCGCGGAGGAGCTGCTGGACCGCCTGCCGAAGGACGCGGTCGCCGGCCCGCCCCGGGCGGCCTGGGGATCGCGGGATGCGGCCTCGGCAGCGTGGTGGGGGCTGCGAACGGCGGCCTTCCACGGGGTCGTCACCCACTCCCCGACCTGCGACCCGGAATGGCTGAAACACGCCTCCCTGGAGATGGCGCTGGAGGCAGGCGTGACGCCCCTGTTCCACGCCTGGGGCGCCGAGCCCGTGATGCGGGACGGTGCCGTGGCTGGCGCGATCTTCGAGAGCAAGGCGGGCCGCCGCGCGATCCTGGCGCGCGTGACGGTGGACGCGACCGGCGACGGCGACCTGCTGGCCCGCGCGGGCTGCGCGCACGAGACGGCGGTGGACGAGCGGGACATCCACGGCTCCATCAACACGTCCTGGACCTTCGGCGGCGTGGACATGCCCGCCTATCTCCGCTGGCGCGCCGAGCGGCCCGAGGAGTTCTCCGAGTTCCTCCGCATCGGACGGGAGGCGACGGGCAGCTTCGACAAGGCGTTCGTGTCCTGGCGGGACGACGTGGCGCTGTTCATGGGCCCGCGCCTCGCCGGCTACTCGGCGGTGGATGTCGAGGACCTGACGGAGGTGGAGATCCGCTCCCACCGGCTGATGGTGGCGCATCTCGAGCTCTATCGCCGCCACGCGCCGGGGTTCTCGGGCGCCTTCCTGATGCTCTCCGCACCGCAGATCGGCGTGCGCCACGCGCGCCGGCTGCGCGGGGCGGAGGCGGTGACGCGCGCGGACTGGGACGGACGGGCGCGGGCCGACGAGATTGGCGTCTCGCCCAGCCTCTCGCCGAAATTCCCGAACCTGTCGGTTCCCTACGCCGCCCTCGTGCCGGACCGGGTGGACGGGCTGCTCTGCCCCGGGCGGCACCTGTCCTGCGATACCACCAGCCACTCCTTCCTGCGGGAGATCCCGCAGTGCTGGCTGACCGGGCAGGCCGCCGGCGTGGCCGCTGCCATCGCGGCGGATGCGGGCGTCGCGCCGCGCGCGGTGGACATCCGCGCGCTGCAATCCGGCCTGGCGGCGCAGGGCGTCTTCCTGCGCCCGCTTCCCGTTCCGGCCTGACCGCGTTGGCAGGCCGCCGACCGGTGCTGACATCCCGGCTCCGAGGGCCGCGGGCGGATCATCGCTCCCGCAGGCGCACCGTGAGACGATTGCCGCCGCCCTCGCGCGCGTCATGGCGAAGCTCGTCCGCCATCTGCCGCACCAGCATCAGGCCGAGCCCGCCCGGCTCCGCCTCTTCCAGACGGGTCGGTCGTTCGGGCAGGGCGGCGGACACCGGATTGAAAAGGCGTGCCCGGTCCTCGATCAACAGGGTGATCCCCTCCGCGTCCTGCGCGAGGGCGATGTCCACGGGGTGGGGGCCGGGCGTGTCGTGGCCGTGGTTGCCGACGTTCAGCACCACCTCCTCCACGACCAGCGCCACCCGGTTCAGCATCGGGACGGAGGCGCCGAGCGCCGTCAGATGCGCTGCGATCCGTGCCTGCGCCTCGGCCAGCCCATCCAGCCCCGTCCGGGCGGACAGGCTGAGCACGGGGTCAGGCGGCAAGGAGCGAGCGGGCCGCCGTCTCATCGGCCACGACGGGGATGAGGGTGTCGAGGGCGACCGTCTCGAACACCTCCCGCGGCTGGGGCCCGGCGCCGACGATGACCACCCGCTTGCCCCGGCGCTGCGCCACCCGCGCCGCCGAGAGCAGCAGCCGGATGCCGAGCGAGGCGACGAAGGGCACCGCCGAGAGGTCGAGGATGACGTGCTTCTCCGCGCCGCTGACCGTCGCGGTGAAGGGCAGCTCGATCAGCGCGGCGCCGCTCGCGTCCAGCCGGCCCTCCAGCGCGATGCGGAGCGTGTCGGTGTCGGTCTCGGTCAGGTCGAAGCGCATGGTCGGTCCCCGCGGGCGCGCGGACCATGCTGGGGCGGAAACGCTGGGACAATCGGCCGCCATCCCATCTTCACGGAACTGAAACACACCGCCGCACCCCTGAGAGGGGCTCAGGCGGGAGCGCGCACCCAGGCGAGGATATGCGTGCCGACGAGGCAGGTCTCCCCCGCCCCGTTCACCACCTCCACCCGCGAGCGGGTGCGGCCGCGGGCGTCGTCCACCTCCTCGATCACGTAGCGGGCAGTCAGCGCGTCGCCGGCGAAGACCGGCCGCGTGAACCGGATGCGATCATAGCCGGCTGAGACGGGCGTTCCCGGGCTCCCGCGCTCCACCGAGCGGCGGGACATCATGGAGGCGGTGGTGGAGAGCAGCCCCATCACCAGCGCCCCGTGCGCGATGATCCGCCCGAAGGCCGTGCGCGAAGCGAACGCCGCGTCCACATGGACGGGATCATGGTCCCCGCTGAGCTCCGCGAAGGCGGCGATATCGGCGGCGGAGAGCGTGCGGCCGAACTCCGCGCGCTCTCCGACCGAGAGGAAGGTCGGGCAGCCCGTCATTCCGCCGCCTGCGCAGGGGCGAAGCGGTCCAGCGCCGGGCGCGCCGGCCGTCCCGGCAGCCGGGAGGCCAGGCCCATCGGCCCTTCGGCGAAGAGGGCCTCGTCCATCCGTCGCAGGTTCGGGGAGACGCGCGGGCGGAAGGCCATCGCCGCGATCACGTCATTCTCCAGGTCGGCGCCGGGGGCGATCTCGATCAGCTCCGGCCCGCCCCCATCCAGGCGGAACACCGCGCGCTCCGTCACATAGAGCACGCGCTGCCCGCGCTCCCCCGCGTAGCGGCCAGAGAAGGTGATCTGCTCGACCTGCTGCACGGCCTTCGGCGCACCGCCGGCCGTCAGCGTGCCGCCGAAGATGCAGGTGCCGGCGCCCTGGCTGATGTTGATGAAGCCGCCCGGCCCCACGATCCGCCCACCGAAGCGGGAGACGTTCACGTTCCCCTCCGCGTCGAACTCCGCGAAGGAGAGGAAGGCGAGGTCCAGCCCGCCGCCGTCGTAGAAGTCGAACTGGTAGGGCTGGTCGATCTGCGCGTCCGGGCTCATGGCCGCGCCCGCCTCGTTGCCGCTGGCCGGGGCGCCGCCGATGTTGCCCTGCTCGTTGGTCAGGCAGATGCGGCGGAGCACGCCCTCCTCCGCCGCCACGTTCGCGATGCCCGTGGAGATGCCGGAGCCGAGGTTGCAGATCGCGCCCTCGAACAGCTCCAGCGCACCGCGCCGCGCCACCACGCGCCGTGGGCCGGCCGGCAGGCGCGGGATGTCCTCCAGCGCGACGCGCACGTGCCCGGAATAGGCGGGGCTGTCCTGGGTCTCGTAGGTCTGCCACTGATCCGGGTCCACCACGACGGCGTCCACCAGGATGCCCGGCACCTTCACCATCTTCGGGTGGATGGAGCCGCGCGGCACGATCGACTTCACCTGCGCCACGACGATCGCGCCGCAGCGCCGCGCGGCCTGGGCGATGCTCAGCATCTCCAGCGTGACGGCCTCGTGCTCCATCGAGATGTTGCCGTCCTCGTCCGCGGCCGAGCCGCGCACGAAGGCGACGTTCACGTCGTAGGGCTTGTAGAAAAGATATTCCTCCCCCCGGAACTGCACGACCTCGATCAGGTCCTCGGTCGCGCGCTGGCTCTGCCGCGCGCCGCCGATCCGAGGGTCCACGAAGGTGTGCAGGCCGGTCTTCGTGAGCAGGCCCGGCCGTCCCGCCGCCATCTCCCGCATGAGCTGCGACATGGCGCCCTGCGGCATGGTGTAGGCCTCGATCTCCTCGTCCAGCGCCAGCCGCGCGATGCCCGGCGAGTTCACGAAGGTGCCGGACGCGACGCGCTTCAGCAGCCCCTTCTGCGCCAGGTGCCCGGCGCCGCGCGTCTTGCCGTCGCCGAGGCCCACCGGGTGCACGGCAGTAATCCCGCGCGGCGCGCCGGTCGTGCGGAACCGCTCCCCCACCGCGGCCAGCAGCGCGTCCGGCACGGCATGGCCGCCGCCGGAGCCGCCGATCAGCAGCGTGTCCCCGTCCTTCAGCAGCGCGGCGGCCTGGGCGGCGGTGATTTGCTTCATGCTTGGACGCTCTCGGAGAAGGAAAAGGCCGGGGGAAGGGATCCCCCCGGCCCCCCCTCTATCTTTGTCAGGCTGCCGCGGCACGATGCAGAACTGTTCCGCGGCAGCCTGATAAAAGAAGGAGGGGGCTCGGGGGGCGAAGGCACTGCCTGCGCCGCTACCCCGACCTTCCTGGTGGTGCGAAGGCCCCGGGGAAATGACAGGCCACGCGCCGCCCGCTCTCGACCTCCGCCAGGGGCGGCGGTTCCTCGCAGCGCGGCTGGGCCACGGGGCAGCGTGCCCGGAACACGCAGCCCGTCGGCAGCTTCAGCGTCGAGGGCGGCTCCCCGCCCAGCACGATCCGCTCCCGCCCCGGCTCCGGCACGGCGCTCGTCAGCGCGACGGTGTAGGGATGCAGCGGCCGGGCGAAGAGGGCGATCGCCGGCCCTTCCTCCACCACGCGGCCCAGATACATCACGGCCACGCGGTCGCAGAAGGCACGCACCACGGCGAGGTCGTGCGCGATGAAGAGGTAGGAGAGGCCGAGCCGCTGCCGCAGGTCCAGCATCAGGTTCAGCACCTGCGCTTGCACGTTCACGTCGAGCGCCGAGACCGGCTCGTCCGCCACCACCAGCGCCGGGTCCAGCGCCAGGGCGCGGGCGATCGAGACGCGCTGCCGCTGCCCGCCGGAGAATTCGTGGGGGAAGCGCGCGGCCCATTCCGGCTTCAGCCCCACCGTCGCCATCAGGTCCAGCACGCGGCGGTCGGCCTCGGCCCGGCTCGCGGCGCGGCCATGCTCCATCAACGGCTCTGCGAGGATGTCGCGCACGCGCATGCGCGGGTTCAGGGAGGCGTAGGGGTCCTGGAAGACCATCTGCAGGCGCGGGCGCAGCGGCCGCATCTCGGCGGCGCTGGCGTGGGTAATGTCCCGCCCCTCGAACCGGACGGTGCCGGCGGTCGGCTCGTGCAGGCGCGTCACCAGCCGCGCGAGGGTGGACTTGCCGCAGCCGCTCTCCCCCACGATGCCGAGGCTCTCGCCGCGGGCTAGGCGCAGGTCCACGCCGTTCACCGCGTGCACCACGGCGCGCGGGCCGAAGAAGCCGTTCCGGGCGCCGGGGAAGTGCTTCACCAGCCCCGTCGCCTCCAGCAGCGGGCTCGTGTCCTCGGACAGCTCGCGCTTGGCGGCCTCCGCGGCGACCGGCGGCGGAGGCAGGGGGCGGCCATCCGCGGTCACCCAGCAGCGGGCGCGGCGGCCCGGCGCCACCTCCATCAGCGGCGGGTGCTCCTGCCCGCAGCGGGAGATGGAGAAGGGACAGCGCGCGAGGAAGCGGCAGGCCTTGGGCGGGTTCAGCGCATCCGGTGGGGCGCCCTCGATGCTGACCAGCCGCGCGCCTGGCGGGCTGTCCAGCCGCGGCACCGCATTCACCAACGCCCAGGAATAGGGGTGGCGCGGGTCGGTGAGGACGGCCGTTGTCTCGGCCTCCTCCACCACCTCTCCGGCGTACATCACGGCCACGCGGCGGCAGACCGTGCCGATCACGCCGAGGTCGTGCGAGATGAGGATGATCGCCGTGCCGAATTCGGCGTTCAGGTTGCGCAGCAGGTCCAGGATCTGCGCCTGGATCGTCACGTCGAGCGCCGTCGTCGGCTCATCGGCGATGAGCAGCACCGGGTCGTTCGCGACGCCGATGGACAGCATCACGCGCTGCCGCATCCCGCCGGAGAACTGGTGCGGAAAGGAGGCAGCCGCGCGCTCCGGCGCCGCGACGCCCATGCGCCGCAGCAGCTCCACCGCCCGCACCTTCGCCTTCGCGGGCGTCTGGCGGCCGTGCGAGATCATGTGCTCCGACACCTGGCGCAGGATGCGGATCACCGGGTTGAGGCCGGCCATCGGGTCCTGGAACACCATGGACGCCCGGTCGCCGCGCCAGGCACGAAGCTCGGAGCCGCGCATCTTCAGCACGTCCTGCCCCTGGAAGCGGATGGCGCCGCCGACGATTCGCGCCGGCTCCTCCAGCAGGCGCAGCAGGGACAGGGCGGTGACGCTCTTGCCCGATCCGCTCTCCCCGACGATCCCCAGCGTTTCGCCCGGTCCGACGGAGAAGGACACCCCGTCCACCGCCCGCACCGGGCCGGCATCGGTCAGGAACACGGTGCGGAGGTCCTCCACCTCCAGCACCGGCGTCGTGGTGCGGGACACGTCCTCCCGCGTCGGCAGCGAACCGTCCATCAGCGGGGAGCCTTCATCGGGAACGGGCCTTGGGATCGAGCCAGTCGCGCAGCCCGTCGCCGCAGAAGTTGAAGCCGACGACGACCGTCAGGATGGCGAGGCCGGGGAAGGCGGCGACCCACCACTGCTCCACCAGTTCGCGCCCCTCTGCCACCATGGACCCCCATTCCGGCGTGGGCGGCACCACGCCTAGGCCGAGGAAGGAGAGGCCCGCGAAGGTCAGGATCGCGTTGCCGAGGTCGAGCGTGACGAGAACGGCCAGCGGTCCCATCGTGTTCGGCAGGATATGGCGCGCCAGGATGCGGCGGGGCTTCAGGCCCAGCACCGTCGCCGCCTCCACGTATTCCTGGCTGCGCTGCACCAGCGCCAGGGCACGGCCGAGGCGCGCGAATTTCGGCCACCACACCACCAGCATCGCGAGGATCGTGTTGGTGGTCCCGATCCCCAGCGCCGCCGCGATGGCCAGCGCCAGGATGATCGGCGGGAAGCAGAGGACGAGATCGGTCAGGCGCATCAGCGCCTCATCCACCCAGCCGCGCGCCCAGGCCGCGACGATGCCGACCGTGGTGCCGATGGCGGCGCCGAGCAGCACGACCGTGAAGCCCGCCAGCAGGGACAGCCGCGCGCCGTGCAGCAGGCGGGAGAAGACGTCCCGCCCCAGCACGTCCGTCCCCAGCCAGTGGGCGGCTGAGGGCGCCTGCAGCCGGTTCACCACATCCTGCGCATCCGGCGGATAGGGAGAGATCCAGGGCGCGAGGATCGCGACCAGGATCCAGGCGATCACGATCGCCCCGCCCGCCCAGGCCGGCCCGTAGCGCCGCAGGCGCCGCCGCCAGCGCGGCCGCGGCTTCGGCATGATGACGGCGGCCGGGAGGGTGCCCGGTGGGATCGCCGCCGGCGGGATGGCGCCCGCGCTCACCGGCGCACCCGCGGGTCAAGGGCGGCGTAGGAGAGATCCACCAGGAGGTTCACCAGCAGGTAGGTGGCGGAGACCACGAGCGTGATCCCCATGATCGCCGGGAAGTCGAGCGCCGCCGCGGAGCGGAAGGTGTAGCGCCCCAGCCCCGGCCAGGCGAAGACCGTCTCCGTCATCACCGCCCCCGCCAGCAGGTTGGCGTAGGCCAGGCCGCCCAGCGTCACCACCGGCACAAGCGCGTTCGGCAGGGCGTGGCGCAGCACGATCACCCGCTCCTTCAGCCCTTTGGCGCGGGACACGCGGACGTAATCCTGTCCGAGGCTGTCCAGCATCGCCGCGCGGGTGGTGCGGGTGATCAGCCCGACCGTCGCCGCCGCCAGCACGATGGAGGGCAGAACGAGATGCGCTGCGGCATCCCAGAAGCTCTCCCAGTCCCGGGCCACCAGCGTGTCGATCAGGAAGAGGCCGGTCGGGCCCTCCGGGGGGAAGGCGATGGGGTCCATCCGTCCGGGTCCCGGCGCCCATTCCAGGCCGCCGTAGAAGATCGCCAGCATGATGAAGGCCAGCCAGAAGGTCGGTGCCGAGACCCCCAGCAGGGAGATGGCACGGGCCGCCGAATCCACCGGCGTGTCCCGCCACACCGCCGCCGCGATCCCCAGCGGGATGCCGATCCCCAGCGCCAGCAGGAAGGAGACGGTCGCCAGCTCCACCGTGGCGGGGGCGTACTGGACGATGTCCTCCAGCACCGGGCGGCGCGTGGCGATGGAGATGCCGAGGTCGCCGTGCACCAGCCCGTTCAGGAAGATGCCGTAGCGTTCCCACAGGGGCAGATCGAGGCCCCACTTGGCCCGCCATTCCGCCACCGTGGCCGGATTGCTGGCGGCGATGTCGCCGAGCTGCGCCAGCACCGGATCGCCCGGCACCAGCGCGGAGATGAGGAACACGACCAGACTCGCGAGCACCGCCATGGCGACAGCCGCAAGCAGTCGCGTGGCGATGTAACGCGGCACGCGGACGAACCCCCTGTGTTGCATCCATCCTGCGCCTGTCCGACACAGGCGATCAAGACGAGGGGGAAAACGGCATGGACGGGGATGTTCGGCTGGAGGTCGCGGACGGGGTGGCGGAACTGGTCCTGGACCGGCCGGCCAAGCACAACGCCGTCACCCCCACCATGGCCAAGCGCCTGCTCGACCATGCCCGCGCCCTGGATTCGGACGATGCGGTCCGCGCCGTTCTCGTCCGCGGGGAGGGCGAGCGGGCCTTCTGCGCCGGCAGCGACCTGAACGCCCTAGCCGCCTATCCTTCCGCCTGGCACTTCCGGAACAGGATCGAGTACGCCACGGCAGTCCGGAACATCCGCAAGCCGGTGGTCGCGGCGCTGCAGGGCTGGACCCTTGGCGGCGGGGCGGAGACGGCGCTCTCCGCCGACCTGCGAGTGGGGTCGGAAACGATGCGCCTGGGCTTCCCGGAGGTGCAGCGGGGATGGGTGGGCGGAGGCGGCGCCTCACAGCTCCTGCCCCGGCTGATCGGCCAGGGGAAGGCGGCGCGCCTGCTGATGCTGGGCGACCCGATCGACGCGGCGGAGGCGCTGCGCCTGGGCATCGTGGAGGAGGTCGTGCCCCAGGCCGCCCTGCTGGACCGCGCGCGGGAGATCGCGCGCAAGCTGGCCGGGCTGAGCCCCGTCGCGGTCCAGTCCGTGAAGGCGGCGATGCGGATGGCGCTGGAGGCACCGCTCTCGGCCGGGCTGGTCTATGAGAACGAGATGAACGTGCTCTGCTTCTCCGCCGGCGACCACCTGGAGGGCATTCGCGCCTTCAACGAGAAGCGTCCCGCGGAGTTCAGCCGATGAAGGTCTTCCTCTCCCACGGCACCGACACCTTCCCCGGCTATTTCGGCAACCGCGCCCTGGCCGAGTTGCAGAAGCACGCGGAGGTCGTCCGCAACCCCACCGACCGCGACCTGCGGGACGAGGAGCTGGCCGAGGCCGCGCGGGGATGCCAGGCCATCATCGCCTATCGCGGCTCCCCCGGCACGGCGGCGACCTTCGCCAACACGCCGGATCTCGTCGCCTTCCACCGCTGCGCCGTGGACATCAGCACGGTGGACGTTGCCGCTGCCTCGGCGCAGGGCATCCTCGTCACCCGCGCCACGCCGGGCTTCGTGCAATCGGTCGCCGAGCTCGGCATCGGCATGATCGTGGACCTGGCTCGCGGCATGACCCGCTCCGCCGAAGCCTATCACCGCGGCGAGATCCCCCTGCCCCGCGCCGGCAAGCAGCTGGACGCCTCCACCCTCGGCCTCGTCGGCTACGGCCGTATCGCCCGCCGTCTGGCCGAGATCGCCCGCGCCATCGGCATGCGCGTCCTCGTCCACGATCCCCACGCCACGCCCGAGGCCCCCGGCATCACCGCCGCCCCGCTCGAGGGGGTGCTGTCCGGCGCCGACTTCGTTGTCTGCCTCGCGATCTCCAATCCGGAGACGGCCAACCTGATGAACGCGCGGGCCTTCGCCGCCATGCGGGAAGGGGCCTACTTCATCAATCTCTCCCGCGGCGAGCTCGTGGACGAGGCGGCGCTGGAGGCCGCGCTCGAATCGGGCCATCTCGCCGGCGCGGCCATGGATGTGGGCCGCGCGCCGGACCAGATGCCCTCCCCCCGCCTCGCGGCGCGGCCCGACGTGATCGCCACGCCCCACCTCGCAGGCCTGACGCCCGAGGCGGCGGAGCACCAGGCGATGGACACCGTGCGTCAGGTGGCGGCGTTGGCGGCAGGAAAGCTGCCGGAGGGCGCGGTGAACGCCGAGGCGGCGCATCGGCTGCGGCGCCTCGGGATCGGCTGATCCTTCGACACCGGGCCGCGGCGCGGAAGCGGCGCCGCTCCCCGGATCTCAGGCCACCTGCAGCAGCGCCGCCACGGCCGGGGGTGGCCGCAGGTGCGGGAAGTCGCCGCGCGCGAGGTAGTCCCGCTCCGCCGGGGTGGAGTCCCGCCCCAGGATCGCGTTGCGGTGGGGGAAGTGGCCGTACCGGCGGATGACGTCCAAGTATTCCCGCACGCGCTCGTCCGAACCCTCGTAGAGCGGGCGGAGATGCGCGGGCGCGTCCTGGCGGATGATGGCGCAGAGGGCCAGCATGCGCTCCATGCGCGCCACGTGGTCCGCTCCCTCGGCATGGACGAGAGGCATGAGGAGGAAGGTGCGCTCCCAGGGATGGGCCAGCACGTCGAAGTCGCCGTTGCGCAGGCCTTCTTCCGCCAGTTCCAGAGCCCTGGCGTCGCCGGCATAGGCGGCCGGCACCGGGCCGGCGAGACCGCGGGTGAACTGATCCAGGACGATGATGAGGGAGAGCCGTCCCCAAGCCGTTCCGGCCCAGCCGTCCAGCCGGCCGGTCAGCGCGTCCTTCACCAGCGGCTCGAAGGGCGGGAGCGCGGCGTTGGCGCCGCCGCCGAACCACCAGCCGAACATTCGCGCGTGGGCCTGGATCCCCGCCGTCTCCAACCCCGGTGGGAACCAGAAATCCAGCACCGCCTGCGGGTCCATGCGCTTGGTCATCCGTCCTGATCCTTCATCCGGGCCGAGACCCGATGCGCAGGACGGTAGGATCAGGCCGGCCGGCAGGATGTCCCGCGGGGAACCGGCCATGCGGTGGGGCCGGGATGCGCCCGGCCCCACCAGTTGGTCAGGCGAGCGTCACCTTGCCCGTGTCGAGCTGCCATCCGGCGGCCGTCAGCGGGAAGTCCTTCACCGTATTGCGGACCGCGATCTGGTAGATCGGCTGGAACAGGACGAAGTGGTTCGCCTGGTCCACCGCCTTCCGCTGCCACTCCACCCAGAGCTCGGCGGCCTTGGCCAGGTCCTGCTCCTCCGCGGCGCGCTTGGTCAGGTCCGTCATCTCCTGCGGCACGTCCCAGCCCACGCGGCGCGCCACGCGCTCCACCACCGCGCTCGCCCAGAGGTCGTTGGAGACGGCCGGCGGGTTCCAGAAGGTCAGCAGCCCGCCCTGCATCCGGCCGGTGGTGTAGACGGTGCGCAGGTTCACCTGATCCATCGGGTTCAGCCGCACGCGGATGCCGACGCGCCCGAGGTCCGCCTGCAGCTTCTGCCCCAGCACCTGGTAGGAGATGCCCGCGACCGCCGCCTGGCCATAGGCGATCTCCATCTCGAACCCGTCCGGCACGCCGGCGGCCTGGAGGAGCTGGCGGGCCCGGTTCAGGTCCTGGCGGAAGCCGATCTCGCGCGCGATGGCCTCCGTGCTGCCATTCACGCCGATGGGCAGGAAGTGCGCGGGCCGCAGCGCGGTCCCGCCCAGCAGGCTGCCGAGGATGCCGTCATAGTCGATGGCGTAGCCGATCGCGTGCCGCGCCTCCTTCTTCGCCAGCACCGGGTTGGCGGCGGGGTTCTGCGTCAGCGCCATGTAGACGTGGTCGAGGCTGGGCAGCCGGTCCACGCGCACATTCGCATCGCCCCGCAGCGTCGCGATCTGCTCGGGGATGAGGTTGAAGGCCGCGTGCACGTCGCCCCGCCGCACCGCCAGGAGCTGCGCCGCGCTGTCGGACAGGTGCCGGATCACCACCCGCTCGAAGGCCGGCGCCCCGCGCCAGTGGTTGGGGTTGCGCTGGAGCAGGATCTGCCCGTTCCGCTCCCACCGCGTCAGGCGGTAGGGGCCGGTGCCGGCGGAGTTGCCGTTCAGCCACTCCGTCGCCTTGTCCGAATCCTTCGCATCCGCCGCGTCCGTGCCGCCGTGCTGGCGCAGCACCGCCTTCTCCATGATGGCGCAGCCCGGGTTGCACAGGATGGACAGGACCGGCGCATTCGGAGAGTTGAGGACGAAGTCGACGGTGTTCGCGTCCACGATCTCCACGCGGTCCAGCGCCTTCAGGTACTGCTGCGTCTGCTCCTTCATGTTGAGCAGGCGGTCGAAGGTGAACTTCACGTCCTCCGCCGTCATCGTCGCGCCGGAGGCGAACTTCACGCCCTGCCGCAGGGTGAAGCGCCAGCCATTGCCGTCCGGCGTGCGCGCCCAGGCGGTGGCGAGGGAGGGCTTGGGATTGACGAGGTCGTTCGGCTCCAGCGTGAGCAGCGAATCGTAGCAGGCGGCCAGGGTCAGCGGCGGCGTGTACTGCGCCTGCCGCACGGGATCGAAGGTGATGGTATCGCTGATGTCGATGCCGATCACCAGCGTGTCGCGCCGCCCCTGCGCCAGCGCCTTCCCGCCCGGCAGCATCGGAAGCAGCGCCGCGGAGGCACCGAGAAGCCGCGCGAGATCGCGGCGGGAGAGGGACATCACGGTCATGGACTTTTCCCTGAAGCCGTCCGACCTTCGCGCCGGATCGCTGGGGCCGGACGATAGGTCGCCGCCGCATCCCTTGGGAAGTGGTCAGGGAGGAAGGGCGGAATGCCTGTCGGGGTGGGCCTCATCGGCCTGGGGATGGCCATCGCGCCGCACATGCTAGGCCTGCGGGAGCTGGAGGCCGCCGGCCGGGTGCGGATCATCGGCGGCCACGCCCCCTCTGCCACGCGGCGGGACGCCTTCGCCGCCCGCTGGAACGCCCCCGCCTTCGCCGACCAGGCGGAGCTGCTGGCCCAGCCGGGCCTCGACCTCGTCCTCGTGCTCTCCCCACCCGGCACGCATCTGCCCGTGTCGCAGGCCGCCTTCGCCGCGGGAAAGCACGTGCTGGTCGAGAAGCCCATCGAGGTGACGGTCGCGCGCGGAGAGGCGCTGGCCGCGGCGGCCGAAGCCGCGGGGCGGCGCTGCGGCGTCGTCTTCCAGCACCGCTTCCGCCCCGCCGCGCTGCGGCTGAAGCAGGCGCTCGATTCCGGCGCGCTCGGCACGCCGCTCTCGGCCTCCGCCAGCATCCGCTGGTGGCGGGACGATGCCTATTTCGCCCAGGCCGGGCGTGGCACCATGGCGCGGGACGGCGGCGGCGTGCTGCTGACCCAGGCCATCCACACGCTGGACCTGCTGCTGCACTTGATGGGCCCGGTGCGGGACGCCACCGGCTTTGCGGTCACCTCCCCGCTGCGTCGGATCGACACGGAGGACATCGTGGCCGCGGCCCTGCGCTTCGAGAGCGGCGCGATCGGCGCGCTGGATGCCACGAGCGTCGCCCGCCCCGGCTTCCCCGAGCGGATCGAGATCGCCGGCACGAAGGGTTCGGCGGTGCTCGCCGCCCACCGCCTCGAACTGCACGGTGCCGACGGCGCACCGCCCGAGGTCTTCGGCCAGGAGGGCTCCGGCGGCGGCGGGTCCGATCCCATGGCCTTCGACCACGGCCCCCATCGCGCTGTCATGGCGGAGATGGTGGACGCGATCGAGGCCGGCCGCGAGCCGATGAACAGCGCCCGCTCCGCCCTGCCCGTGCAGCGGCTGATCGAGGCGATCCTGGCCGATTCGGCGCGCCGCGCATGAGCATCACCGGCCGCACCCGCCTGATGGCCATCGTGGGCGATCCCGTCGCGCCGCTGCGCTCCCCGGCCCTGTTCAACGCCGCTTTCGCGCGGCTGGGCCGGGACGCGGTCTTCATCGCCTTCGAGGTGCCGGCGGGCGAGCTCTCCGCCGCCTGGCCCGGCCTGACCGCCCTGCGCAACCTGGACGGGCTGGTGATCACCATGCCGCACAAGGAGGCGGTGATCCCCCTGCTCGACGCGTTGGGCCCGACGGCCGCGCGCACCGGGACCGTGAACACCGTCCGCCGCCGGGCCGAGGGCGGCTGGGAGGGCGAGATGTTCGACGGCGAGGGCTTCCGGGACGGGCTGGAGCGCGCGGGACACGCGGTTCGTGGGGCGCGGATCCTGCAGGTGGGATGCGGCGCTGCCGGTCGCGCCATCGCCCATGCCCTGGCCCGCGCCGGGGCCGCACGCCTCACCTTGCACGATGCCGCTCCCGGCCGCGCCGCCATCCTGGCCGCGTCGCTCGAATACCCCGGCCTTTCTGCGGCAGCCGGCGACCCCGACCTCCGGGGCCACGACATCGTCGTGAACGCCACGCCGCTGGGGTTGCGGGAGGGCGACCCGATGCCCTTCGACCCCGCGGGCCTGCGCCCGTCCCAGGTGGTGGCGGACGTCATCCCGAATCCGGAGGTGACGCCCCTGATCGCCGCCGCCCGCGCCGCGGGCTGCGCGACGGTCACGGGGCGCGCGATGCACGAGGGACAGGCGCGGCTGGCCGCGGCCTATCTCGGAATCGAAGGGTGGGAGACGCCGGGGGTTTGAGCCCGCTCAGACCCGCCGGTGCACCATCATGTCGTTCTCGCCCTTCTGCACCGTCTCCCCGCGCCCGTTCCGCAGGTCGAACTCCACGGTGACGATGCCGCGCTCCGGCCGGCGCGTCGGGCGCTTGGAGATCACGCGGATGGTCGCGGCGATGCGGTCCCCGGCCAGGATCGGCGCCGTGAAGGTCCAGCGCCAGTTCATCGAGACGATGGCCGCCAGCCGCACCCGCGCGCGGTTCTTCAGCCCGTCCGCCAGCGCCAGGCCGAGCAGCCCGTGCGCCACCTTCCCCGGAAAGCCGAGGGAGCGCGCGTAGTCGTCATCCACGTGCAGGTCGTAGAAGTCGCCGGACAGACCGGCGAAGGCGAGGATGTGCGCCTCCGTCACGGTGATGCCGCCGGTCTCCCAGCTCAGGCCTTCCTCGATGTCGTCGTAGTGCAGCCAGTCGTCATGGACCTCGGCCATCACAGGCGTCCCACATGCAGGCCGCCATCCACGTGGAAGGCATCGCCGGTGCTGAAGGGCAGGTCGCCGCCGGCCAGCGCGGCGATGGTGCGGCCGACATCCTCCGGCTCGCCCCAGCGGCGGATGGGGGAGAGGCCGGCGGCGATCCGCTCGTCGTAGCGGGCGGCGACGGGCGCGGTCATGTCCGTGCGGATGACGCCGGGACGGATCTCGTGCACGGCGATCCCCTCCTCCGCCAGCCGCAGGGCGAAGACCCGCGCCACCATGGAGACGGCGGACTTGGAGGCCGCGTATTCCCCCCGCTCCGGCGAGGCGAGGGTCGCGTTGGCGGAGGAGACGAAGACGATGCTGCGCGCCCCCCGGCGCGGCGCCCCGTCCGCGACCATCCGCCGCGCCACCGCCTGCGAGAGGAAGAAGCCTGCGCGGACATTTACGTTGAAGGCGCGGTCCCAGGACTCCGGCGTCACCTCCAGCAGGTCGCCGCGGCGCATCGCGCCGACGCCGGCGTTGTTCACCAGGCACTCGAGCCCGCCGAAGGCGTTCCAGGCGGAATCCAGCAGCGCCGCATGGCCGTCCAGCGCCGCGACATCGGCGGCCTGGAAGGCGAAGCGGCCGCCGGCCGCCTCGACGGCGGCGGCGGTCTCCGCCGCGCCGTCGTCGCTGATGTCAGTCCCCACGATGTCGAAGCCGCGTGCCGCGAGCGCGGCGCAGGTGGCTCGCCCGATGCCGCGCCGTGCCCCGGTGACGAGGGCCGCCGGACGCGCGCTCATGCCAGCAGCGTCCGCGCCATGATCATCCGCTGCACCTGATTCGTCCCCTCATAGATCTGCGTGATCTTGGCATCGCGGAACAGCCGCTCCACCCGCACGCCGCGGATGTAGCCAGAGCCGCCATGGATCTGTACCGCATCCGCCGTCCGCGCCACCGCGGCATCGGAGGCGAAGCACTTCGCCATGCTCGCCTCCAGCGTCGCGCGGCCGCCGGAATCCAGGATGCGGGCGGCGTGGTGCACCATCAGCCGCGCGGCGTGCGCGTCCTTCGCCATGTCGGCGATCATCCACTGCACCGCCTGGAAATCGGCGATCGCCTGCCCGAACTGCCTGCGCTGCTTCGCGTAGGCGATGCTGTCCTCCAGCGCCGCGGCCAGGATGCCGACCGCCAGCGCCGCGATGCCGATGCGGCCCTTGTCCAGTACGGACATCATCATGTGGAAGCCGCGTCCCTCCGGGCCCAGCATCGCGTCGGCCGGCAGCCGCACGCCCTCGAAGCGCAGCCCGCCTACCGGGGAGGCGCGCTGGCCCATCTTATGCTCCTTGCGGTCCCGCGTGACGCCGGGGCGGTCAAGGTCCACCAGCAGGATGGACATGCCGCGATGCCCCGCCGCCGGATCGGTGCGGCAGAGCACGGCCGCGAAATCCGCCACCGGCGCGTTGTGGATCCAGAGCTTCGCGCCATCCAGCACCCAGCCCTCGCCGTCCCGCCGCGCGGTGGTCTTCAGCCCGGCCAGGTCCGATCCCGCCTCGGCCTCCGTCAGCGCATAGGCGCAGCGCCGCTCGGCCCGCAGCAGCGGGCGGAGATAGGCGTCCTGCTGCGCCGGCGTGCCGTGCTGGGACAGGAGGGTCCCCAGCAACTCCACCAGTCCCACCTGATCGGCGACGGAGGCGTAGCCGCGCGAAATCTCCTCCATGACTAGGGCGTAAGCCAAGGCGTCGCCCCCGGCCCCGCCGAGCGGCTCCGGCACGGTGATCCCGAACAGACCGAGCGCCGCCAGTTCCCGGTACAGCTCCGCGGGGTACCGCTCCGTCTCGTCCAGCTCCGCCGCCAGCGGGGCGATCTCGCCCTCGGCGAAGCGGCGCGCGGCGTCGCGCAACGCCAGATGCGTCTCGGACAGGCCGGCCTCGGTCATCACGTCTCCCCACCGCCGGCGCCGGGCCCGCGTTCCGCCGGGCGGCGCTGATGGCGTCCTCGGCGCCGCGGAGGGTGGCGGCAGCCCCGGGAGCGGTCAATTCGGCCGCCGGACATGACGGGTAACTAAACGGTTTTCAATCTTGCTGGAACGAGTCTAGCCTTCCCCACGGGACCGGCGGGCAACGCCGGCCAGGGAATCGTCCAAGGAGTCAACCATGCACCGCAGGGCCCTTCTGGGCGGCGCGCTGGCCGCGCCTGCCCTCCTCTCCATCCCCGTTCGCGCGCAGGGCACCATCACCCTGAACGGCGCGAGCCAGTTCGGGGACGATCACCCCTACACCAAGGCCATGGTCCGGTTCGAGGAGCTGGTACGCCAGTACTGGGGCCGCCCGATCAACTTCACCCTGCACAAGAACAGCTCCCTGGGGCTGGAGAAGCAGTATTTCGAGTACATGGCCCAGGGACGCGCCGTGGACTACGCGGTCGTCTCCCCCGCGCACATGTCCACCTTCTCCCGCGCGGCGCCCTTCATCGACGCGCCCTTCATCTTCCGTGACCTCGCCCACATGAGCCAGGTGGTGGAACAGGACCTGTTCAAGCCGATCTCGGACGAGGTGGAGCGCCGGGCGCGCGTCATCATGATCGGCTACGGCGGCGGCGGCGTGCGCAACATCTTCTTCCGCCGTCCCATCCGCAACCTGGCGGAGCTGCGCGGCACGAAGGTCCGGGTGCAGGGCGCCCCGATCTGGAGCCGCACCTTCACGGCCATCGGCATGTCGCCGACCGTCATCGCCTACAACGAGATCTACAACGCCATCCAGAACAACGTCATCGACGGCGGCGAGAACGAGGCCGCCGGCGTCGAGCAGATGCGCTTCTACGAGGTGGCGCCGGAGCTCTCGATGACGCAGCACGCCATCACCATCCGCCCCCTCTGCTTCTCCGTCGCCACCCTCAACCGGCTGCCCAACGACCTGCAGGCCGCCATCCGCCGCGCGGGGCGGGAGGCGAGCGCCTTCCACCGCGAGCTGGAATCGCGGGAGGACAGCGGCATCCTCGAGCGGCTGGAGCGCGAGGGGAAGCTGCGCCGGGTGGAGTTCATCCAGCGCGCCGAGATGAAGCGGCTGGTGGACCCGGTCATGACGGCCTACGCGCGGGAGATCGAGGCCGAGAACATCTTCAACCGCATCAACGGCCTCTCGTCCTGACCTGACGCGTCCGGCCGGGGCGGGGGGCCCCGGCCAATCCCCTACACCGGAGGTTTCATGTCACCGGCCACTTCGGCTGCGCTCGGCGCCCTGCGCCGGGTGAACCGGGCACTCGCCGCCGTCATCCTCGTGCTGCTCATGACCAGCGTCGGCGTGCTCGTCTTCCCGGTCAGCCTGCAGATCTTCTCCCGCTACACCAGCTACATCCCGAACTACATCTGGACAGAGGAGCTGGCGCGCTTCTGCCTCGTCTACTCCGTCATGCTCGGCGCGATGCTCGCGGTGCGGGAGGGGACGCACTTCAACGTGGACGTCTTTCCCCGGCTGACCCCGCGCGGGGAAGCCATCGCGGAGCTGGTCTCCGGCGCCTTCGTCCTGATCTTCGCCTTCGTCTTCCTCTGGTGGGGCTGGGAATTCACCGAGTTCGCCTTCTACCGGATCAGCGAGCTGGCGGAGCTGCCGCTCTGGACCATCCACATGGCCTGGCCCATTGCGGGCCTCGTCTGGATGCTCTTCCAGGCGGAGCGGATGATCGGCGCGCTCTGCGTCCTGCGCGGAGGAGCGGCCTGATGGGCGGCAATGTCCTCTCGGCGCCCGAGGCGGCCTGGATCCTCTTCGGCGTCTTCTTCGCCCTGCTGGTGCTGCGCGTGCCGGTGGCGGTCTCCCTCGGCCTCGCCTGCCTGCCGATCCTGCTGATCGAGCCGCGGTTGTCCCCCACCACGCTCGCGCAGGAGACCTTCAACGCCTACAACTCCTTCATCCTGCTGGCGGTGCCCTTCTTCCTGCTGACCGCCAACCTCATGAACATCGGCGGCATCACCGACCGCCTGATGAACTTCTCCCGCGCCCTCGTCGGGCATTTCCCCGGGGGGCTGGCGCAGATCAACGTCGTGCTGTCCATCTTCTTCGCCGGCATCTCCGGCAGCAGCACGGCGGACGCCGCCTCCCAGTCGAAGATCTTCATCGAGGCGCAGCGGAAAGAGGGCTACGACGACAGCTTCTCCGTCGCGATCACCGCCGTCTCGGCGGTGCTGGCGGTCATCATCCCGCCCTCCATCCTGATGATCGTCTGGGGCGGGGTGCTGACGGTCTCGATCGGGGCGCTGTTCCTGGCGGGCATCATCCCCGGCCTGCTGATCGGGCTGGTGCAGATGGCGACGGTCCACGCCTACGCGAAGGCGCGGGGCTATCCGACCTATCCTCGGGCCACGATGGGGCAGATCTTCCACACCTTCCTCGTCTCCATCCCGGCCCTGACCACGCCGATGATCATCATCGGCGGCAAGATCTTCGGCTGGTTCACCGCGACCGAGAGCGCCTGCATCGCCGTCCTCTATGCCGGGTTCCTCTCCCTGCTGGTCTACCGGGAGATGAGCTGGCGCGGCCTGCTCGATTCGCTGGGGGAGACGGGGCGGCTGGCCGGGGTGGCGCTGTTCTGCGTCGGCACCGCCTCCGCCTTCGGATGGCTGCTGGCCTTCTACCAGATCCCGCAGGCGCTGCTGGTGGGAGTGCAGGCCTGGGGCATGGGGCCGATCGGCGTGGGCTTCTTCATCGCCCTTGTCTTCCTCGTCGTCGGCTGCTTCCTGGACGCGATCCCCGCGATCATCATCGTCGGCGCCATCCTGCAGCCGCTGGCGCAGGGGGTGGGCATGGACCCCGTGCACTTCGCCATGATCGGCATCGTCAGCCTCGCCTTTGGGCTGGTGACGCCGCCCTACGGGCTGTGCCTGATGATCGCCTGCTCGGTGGCGGGAATGCGGATCAAGGACGCGCTGAAGGACACGATGATCATGCTGATGCCGATGCTGGCGGTGCTGGCGCTGATCATCCTCTTCCCGCAGATCGTGCTGATCCTGCCGAGCCTCATCTCCCCGGAGTTCCTGCGGTAGTCCCTCTCGGACCGGCACGCCGGGGGCCAGGCGTGGCCCCCCGGCCCCCGCGATCGAAGGATGGGGGCCCAGGGAGCGCGTTCGCCCCTGGCCGATGGGGTCCAGCTTCCCCGGACTCGTCCCTGGGCCAGATCAGGCCCAGGCGGGGATCACGTCACCCGGTCCAGTTCCGCGTCGTCCATGCTGCCGGGCACGATGGTCATCGGGCAGCGCAGACGCCCGCCCTGGCGCCCGACCAGCGCCGAGATCAGCGGCCCCGGCCCGCCCGTCCCGGTCGCGGAGGCGAGGACGAGGATGGACACCCGCGGGTCCTCGGCCAGCACGGCCAGGACCTCCTCGACCGCGTCGCCCTCCCGGATGATCAGCAGGGGAAGGCCGCCGGTGATCTCCTGCACCTCGGCCGCGAGGGCGGAGAGGAGCTGCTCCGCCTCCTGACGCCGCTCCTCCTGCATCAGGGCGCCGACCCCCGCCCATTCCTGCAGCCCGACCGGCTCCGTGACCCGCAGCAGCGCCACGCGGCCGCCGGATTTGCGCACCCGCAGGCAGGCGTAGCGCAGCGCCACGGCCCGCTCCGGGCTGTCATCCACCACGACGAGGAAGACGCGGTCCTGGGGCAAGGGAGTTCTCCTCAGTTCCGGCGGAACAGCACGCTGCCCAGCCAGCCGGCCAGCGCCGCGAGGGCGATGCAGACCGCGCCATACAGCAGCGGCCAGCCGCGCGATACGTCGGCGATCTGCGCGGCCGTGCCCACCCGGTCCACGCGGAAGGGCAGCTCCTGCCGCGCGATCACGCGGTTGGCCCGCACCAGCAGGACCTGCACGACATAGTCCCCCGTCGTCACGGTGGAGGGGAGCGGCAGGCGGGCGTGGAAGAGGCGGCCGCCGGAGACCTCGACGGGGCTCTCCTCCTCGTTCCACTGATCCGTGCGCTGCTTGAGTTCGGTCAGCGCCGTGCGGAAGGTCGGGTCGCGGGCGCCAGAGAGGCGCGCGACGAGCATGTCCAACCCCAGCCGCCGCTCGCGCCGCGCCGCCTCGTCCAGCAGGCCGGCGACGGGGGCGGTGGAGGCGACGGCATAGTAGTTCGGCACCTCCCGGAACCGGGCGGAGGGGCCGTTAACCCAGATGCCGAGCCAGCGCACGCGCTGCCGCACGATCAGGTCCCGCGGCGGCCCCATGCCGAGCACGATCACGTTGTCCCCGTCCGGCCCCAGCAGCCGGTCGGTGGCCCCGAAGACGAGGAGGTCGGCCCCGGTGAAGGCGGTGGTGACCTCGATCCGGGGCTGGCCGAGCTCCGCCGCCAGGGCAGGGCCGGGCTGGGGCGGCGGCGCCGGCGGGGGAGCGGGGTCCCGCTGGGCCAGCGCCGGCCCGGCCATCAGCAGGAGCGCCAGCGCCCCGCAGGCCGTGCGGGCGCCGCGCCTCACGTCGCCGGGCCGAAGGTGAAGAGGCTCTCGGGCGTCCGCAGCAGGTCCCAGAGCAGCCCGGCCGCGACCGACAGCACCAGGAAGCCGAGCAGGGCCCGCGTCTCCTCACCCCGGAGGCGCGTGCCCATCGCCGCGCCGAACTGCGCCCCGGCGACGCCGCCCGCCAGCAGCAGCAGGGTGAGCACGATGTCGACCGTCCCGGCCTGCACGGCCTGGAGCAGCGTCACGTTGGCGGTCACGAAGACCACCTGGAAGAGCGAGGTGCCGATGGTGGTGCCGGTCGGCATGCCCAGCAGGTAGATCATCGCCGGCACGAGCATGAAGCCGCCGCCGACGCCCATCATCGCCGACAGGATGCCGATCCCGAACCCCACCAGCGCGGGCGGGATGACGGAGATGTAGAGGCGGGACTGCCGGAACCGCATCTTGAAGGGCAGGCCGTGCAGCCAGGTGTGCTCGTGCAGCCGCTGTGGCCGCGCGCTCTTCCGGCGCAGGATGGCACGCAGGCTCTCCCGCACCATCAGCGCGCCCACCGTGCCGAGCACGACGACGTAGAAGAGCGAGACGGCGAGGTCCACCTGCCCCAGCCGCCGCAGCAGGACGAAGAGCTGCGTCCCCGCCGAGGACCCCGCGACGCCGGCGATCAGCAGCACCACCCCCATGCGCACGTCCACGTTGCCCCTTCGCCACTGGGCGATGAGGCCGGAGACCGAGGCGCCGAGCGTCTGGTTCGCCCCGGAGGCGACCGCGACCGCCGGCGGGATGCCGATGAGGATGAGGAGCGGGGTCAGCAGGAAGCCGCCGCCCACCCCGAAGAGCCCGGACAGCCAGCCCACGCCGAGGCCGATGCCCACCAGCAGGAGGGCATCCACCGACATCTCGGCAATCGGCAAATAGACCGGCATCTCGGGGAGGTCCCGAAGGTGGTGCGAGCGTGGGCGGGACGGGCGGTTTGGACCCGGCCGTGCGACCGCGCAAGACGGTTTCCGTCCCGTTGGTGTCGCGCAACGCGGCCCGGAGGCGCCCCGCCCGGGCGGGGCCCGCGCGCCCGGTGGTTCCAACCGGGCCGAACCCGCTCTAAGCCTGCCGTCCCAGCACCGGAGCAGACCCCATGCGGCCGATCGGACTTCCCACGCGGCGCGGGCTGCTGCGGGCGGCGCTCGCCGCCCCGGTGGCGCTGACGGCGCCCGCCCTGCGGCCCGCCGCCGCCCAGGCGGCGACGCGGATCGCGCTGCTCCACTTCAACGACTTCCACTCCAAGCACGAGGGAGTGGGCTCCGGCGGCGCGCCCTGCCGCGTCGGGCGTCCCTGCGCGGGCGGGGCGGCGCACCTGGCCGGCGCCATCGCGGAGGCCCGTGCGGCCACGGCCGCGGACGGCCGCCCGACCTTCCTGCTGGATGCGGGCGACGAGTTCATGGGCAGCCTCTACTACACCTTCCACCGCGGGATGGCGGAGGCCGCGGTGCAGCGGGCGAACGGCGTCATGGCCATGTCGCTCGGCAACCACGAGTTCGACCACGGGCCGGCGAACCTCGCGCGCTACGCCGCGGCGGTGCCCTTCCCGATCCTCTCGGCCAACCTGGATGCCTCGGCAGAGCCGCTGCTGCGGGACCGCGTCACGGCCTTCGCGGTGCTCGAGCAGGGCGGGGCGCGGATCGGCGTCGTCGGCCTCACCACGCCGACCACCCCCGCCACCTCCTCACCGGGTCCGACGCTCCGCTTCACCGACCCGATGGAGGCGGCGGACCGCGCGGTCTTCGCGCTGCGCCGCCAGGGGATCGGCACGGTCATCGTCCTCTCCCATCTCGGCCTGCCGGAGGACCGGCGGCTGGCGGCGGAGGTCGCGGGGGTGGACGCGATCGTCGGCGGCCACTCCCACCTCCTCCTCGCGGATGGGGAGCCAGGGGCGGTCGGCCCCCACCCGCTGGTCCAGGCCGGGAAGGACCGGGACGTGCGGATCGTCCAGGCGATGTGCCATGGCCGATACCTCGGCCGGCTGGACCTGGACCTCGCGCCGGACGGACGCATCGCCGCGCATGGCGGGCGGGAGCGGCCGGTGGATGCGGATGTCCCGGAGGAGCCGAGGGTCGCCGCCATCGTCGCGGAATACGCCGCCCCCCTCGGGGAGCTACGGCGCCGTCCCGTGGGCACCGCGGTCGGTCCCTTCCCGGACACGGATTGCCGGACGGGCGAGTGCGCGCTCGGCAGCCTCGTCGCGGAGGCCGCGCTGGCGGCGGTGCCGGGGGCGGAGGTCGCGATCGTCAACGCCGGGGGCCTGCGCGCGCCGCTGCCGGGCGGCGCCGTCACCTTCGGCGACGTGCTGGCCGTCCTGCCCTTCGGCAACACGCTCGCGACCCTCACGCTGCGCGGCGGCGCGCTGCGGACGGCGCTGGAGAACGGCCTGGCCCATCTGCCCGAGGAATCCGGCCGCTTCCCGCAGGTGGCGGGGCTGCGCTTCACCTTCGACGCCGCCGCGCCCGTCGGCCGCCGGGTCAGGGAGGTGACCGTGGGCGGCGCGCCGCTCGATCCGGACCGCGCCTATCGCGTGGCGACGAACAACTTCCTCCGCCAGGGCGGCGACGGTTACGCGCCGTTCTCCGCGGACGCGCTGGAATTCTACGATGACGGCCCGCCGCTGGAGGACGTGCTGGCGGCCTACCTCGCCGCGCGCGGCCCGGCCGTGCCGCGGGAGGACGGGCGGATCAGCCGGGGCTGACGCGCGGCGGCACCGGCCGGGGCCGAGACGAGGCGGTCAGGCCGCTTTCCGCACGTTCCAGAACACGGTGGACGGCGCCGGCACGATGCCGGAGAGCCGCGTGCGGTAGGCATGCGGCACGAAATAGGTGCCGAGCGGGATGAAGGGCGGGTGCTCGAAGGCGAGAGCCTGCATCCGGCGCGCGATGGCCTTCTGCGCGGCCTCGTCCGGGGCGTCGAACCAGGCGTCGCGCAGCCGCTCCATCTCGGGATGCGGGAACTCGTTCGCGTAGAGCGGCTGGTGCATGCCCGGGTTGGTCGTCCACAGGCCGGAATAGGCGAGCGAGAAGGCCTGCCAGGGATTGCGCGTCGCGGCCTCGCCGGTCGCGCGGTAGCGGGAGATGACGCTGCCCCAGTCCGCCACCTGCGCGTCCACGTTGAGGCCGATGGAGCGCATCAGCGCGTGCGCCACCTGCCCCAGCGCATTCGGCGCCGGCAGGTCGGAGGGGATCATCTGCGCGATCGGCCGGCCGTCATAGCCGCTCTCCCGCACCAGGCGGCGCGCCAGATCCAGGTCGCGCGGGCCGGTCAGCGCGGCCATGCCCTCGTCGCTGGCATAGGGGCTGGCGGGGTGGAAGAAGCCCACGCCGGCTTTCGCGAACTCGGCCTGGTCGCCGATCAGGGCGGACATGAACTCGCGCTGGTCCACGGCAGGAATCAGGGCGCGGCGCAGCGCCGGGTTGTCGAAGGGCGCGATCTGCGTGTTGAAGGTGATGTAGGCGTAGAAGCCCAGCCCCTCGATCGTCTCCAGTCGCACGTCGCGGAGCGCGCGCAACCGCGGCAGCAGGTCCAGCAGGGGCCGCTCCAGCCAGTCCACCTCCCCGCGCTGGAGGGCGGCCGCGGCGGTCGCGGGATCGGGCATGATGTGCCACTCGATCCGTTCCAGGTTCACCGGCTTGCCCCCGGACCAGCCGTCCGGCGCCTCCTGGCGGGAGACGTAGCGGTCATTGCGGAGGAAGACGGCGCGGCTGCCGCTGTCCCACTCCTCCCGCACAAAGCGGAAGGGGCCGCAGCCCACATGCTCCGTCACGGCGACGGTCGGCTCGGCGCGGGCCGCGCGCTCCGGCATGATGAAGCAGGTGGAGTTGCCGAGCGCGAAGGGCAGTAGCGCGAAGGGGCGGGACAGCCGGATCTCGATCGTCCGGTCGTCGGGCGCGCGGATCGCGTCCAGCCGGGTGGCGATCTGCCGGCCGAAGGGATCGCGCCCCATCCAGCGGCGGATCGAGGCCACGGCATCCGCCCCCCGCACCGGCTCCCCGTCATGGAAGCGCAGGCCCTCGCGGAGCGTCAGGGTCCAGGTGAGCCGGTCGTCCGAGACCACATGCCCCGCCAGCATCTGATGGCGCGGCACCAGCGCGCGGTCCAGCGCGAAGAGCTGGTCGTGCACCATGTTCGCGAAGTTGGTCGCGATCAGGGTGCCGGATTGCAGCGGGTCGAGGCTCGACAGGTTCGCGTGCGGCACGAAGCGCAGCACGCTCGCCCCGGAGCCCTGGGCCAATGCCGGGGAGGCGAGTGCGGCACCGCCCGCCAGGAGGGCCGCACGCCGACCGATGCTGCCCATGGCCCGCTCTCCTCGTCTGCACGGCGAGGCTAGCGACCCCCGCGTCGCGAGGGCAAGCCGCGGGCGGATCCGATCCGGCCGCGAGAAGGTTCCGGACGCACCGCGCCGTCAGTGGGCGGAGGGGACCTCCGGGCGCAGCATCAGCGCGTCGCAGAGGGCGATCGCCTCGCGCAGGGAGGTCACGATCGCCTCCGCCGGCCCCTCCTGGCGGAGCGCGGTGAGCATCGGACTGTCGGGCGGCGCGTGCCAGAGGCCGACGATGACATGCGTCCCGGGTAGCTGGCGCGTCAGCCGCCGCAGGAAGGTTCGCGCTCCGGCCACGCTGTTGCCGTCCTCGACCAGCCCCAGCAGGCAGAGCCGCACGCGGCCGGGATCGAGTCGGCCGAGATGGGCCGCGTCCAGCACCGCGTTCGTCTCGGCCTCGGCGCCGAAGCCGCGGTGTTGCAGGGCGGCGGCCGCGAGACGGGCCGCGAGGTCGTCGAGCTGACCGCGCCCGGGCACGCAGACGATGGCGCCCGGCGCCGCCCAGCCCGGCGGCACCGGCTCGCCGATGACCGCCGGGGGCGGCCGGTCCGCCAGGTCGTCCATCAGTGTCGCGACCTGCCGGCGAACCACCTCCAGCCGCTCCGGCTCCATCGCCTCCCGCGCCCAGTCCGCCTGCGCGAGGGCAAGTCCCTTCAGCACCACCGTGTCGCCATAGGTGGCCAGGGAGCCGCCCTCCTCGGCCAGGAGGATCGTCGCCTGATCGACCAGCCCGTCCGCGTCCCCGTCCAGGGCGCGCTGGTAGAAGGTCTCCTCCGGCTGCAAGGAGGGACGGTTGCCGAGGATCACGTCGAAGAACTCGAAGCTCGGCACGTGCCGGCCCAGCACCACCAGCCCGACCGTCAGGGGCGTCGCGATCAGCAGGCCGATCGGTCCCCAGAGAAGCGCCCAGAAGCTGGCGGACAGGATGATCGAGAGCGGGGAGAGCCCGGTCCGCTTGCCGAAGAGCAGCGGCTCGAACACCTGCCCCATCACCGCCTCGGTCACCAGGATCACGGCGAAGGTGGTTATGGCAAGCGTCCAGCCGGGATCCACCCCCAGCGCCAGCACGACGGGCGGGATGAGCGCGATCGGCGTGCCGATGAACGGCACGAAGCGCATCAGCCCGACCAGGATGCCCCAGAGCACCGGGCTGGGCAGGCCGATGGCCCAGAGCACGGCGGAGACCGCCACCGCCAGCCCCGCGTTCAGCGCCACCTGCGCGAGGAAGAGGCGGGACAGCCGGTCCGCCGCGTCGTTCATCGCGGTCATCGTGCGGTGCAGGTCGCGTGCGCCCGCCAGCCGGATCAGCCGGTCCCGCAGGTCCTCCCGGTTCAGCAGCACGAGGATGGTGAAGAAGATCACCAGCCCCGCCGTGGCCAGGGGATGCAGCACCGGGCCGACGACGCTGCGCAGGAGGGTGAGGACCGGCGCCTCCGGCCGGGCCGGGGCCGCGACGATCACGGGCGTGCCGGGGGGCGTGCCGGCCGGCGCCTCGGGCGCCAGCGGGCCCTCGAGCCCCAGGCCCTGCAGCAATCCCCCTGCCCGGCCCAGCAGGCTGCCGAGGTCGCCGAGCGCGCCCACCTTCGCCCGGATGACCTGGATATAGCGGGGCAGGTCCGCGGCCAGTTCCGCGAGCTGCGCCCCGATCACCACGCCGATGCCGCCGATCACCGCGAAGGCCGTGAGCACCGCGGCCAGGACCGCGAGCCCGCGCCCCAGCCTCAGACGTTGCAGCACGCGCGCCACGGGCGCGAGGACGAAGGCGAGCAGCACCGCCAGCACGAGGGGAACCAGCACGTCCCGCCCGAGGTAAAGGGCGGCCACGATGATGGCCGCGCAGATCAGGGCGTTCGCCACCCCGGCCGAGGGCACGGGCGCGGCGACGAGGCCGGGCGCGGCCGGCGAGCGATCAGGGAGGGCCATGCAGGCGTCTCGACATTCTGGGGGTGGCAGGGCCACGCCACCCCCGGATGCGATCCGGACCAGTCGCGCGCGGGAACGTCATCGCCGCAACCCGTACGAGGTTGCATGTCGCGTCGTTAGTGATCGCCGCGGCCGCGCCGCCGCCCCGCCCGCCTGCCAGAGGACGCTTCGTGCCCGAACCCGCCGGTGCCCCGCCCCTTCCCGGCCCTGTCCCTGGCCGCCTGCCGCGCCTTCCCGTCCTGGCCGGCCTCCTGGCCCTGGTGGCCGTGGCGGCGGGCGTCGCGAACTATGCCCTTTCCAACCGCGACGGCCGGGCGATCGCGGCCGGCAATGAATACGTCATCGGGCTGGAGGCGATGCTCTCGGCCCTGAAGGATGTGGAGACGGGCCAGCGCGGCTACCTCCTCATGGGGCGGGAGGAGTATCTCGCGCCCTACACGGCCGGCATGGCCGAGGTGGAGCGGCGCCTGGCCACGCTGGGCGAGTTGCGGGCCGCCAGCGGCCAGCCCCCCGACACCGGGCTGGAGACGCTGGTCCGCCAGCGCGAGGCCCTGTCCGAGCAGTCCGTGAATCATCGCCGGTCCGGCGACATGGACAGCGCCGTGCGAATGCTGGAGCGCGGCGAGGGCATCCGCGCGATGGATGCCGTCCGGGCCGAGGTCGCACGCCAGCAGGAGGCGGAGCGGACCCGGATCGGGACGCTGACGCGGCGGAACGCCGTCCGCACCCTCTGGCTGAGTGGCCTGGCCGGCGGGGCCGCGCTGCTCGCCTGCGCCCTGCTCGGCTTCTACGCGGTCACGCGCCGGCGCGCGGAGCGCCGGGCCTTCGGCCTGCTGGATGCCGTGATGGCGAACGCGCCGCTCGGCCTCGGCTTCCTGGGCCGGGACCTGTCCGTGACGGGCGGCAACCCCGCCCTGCGCGCCATCACGGAGCGGGTGATGGGCCTGCCGCCCGACGCGGCCGCGCTGCCGGCCGAACTCCGGCCGCAGATCGAGCCGCGGCTGTGGGACGTGCTGGAGGGAGGCTGGCCGAAGGCGGACATCGAGCTGGAGATGCGTCCGCCCGGCCGGACCGGCGAGCCGCATCACCTCCTGCTGACGCTGTTCCCCCTGCGTGGGAAGGATGGCCTTTCGGCGCAGGCCGGGCTCGTCCTGCAGGACGTCACCCACCGCAAGCGCGCGGAGGCACGGCTGCGGCGGAGCGAGGCGCGCTTCCGCAACCTGGCGAACTCCCTGCCGCAGCTCGCCTGGCAGACCGACGCCACCGGCTCGATCGAGTGGTACAATCAGCGCTGGTACGACTACACCGGCACCGACTTCGCGGCGATGCAGGGATGGGGTTGGCAATCGGTCCACCATCCCGAACACCTGCCCCGGGTGGTCGAGCACTTCCGGGCGGCGATCGAGGCCGGCCAGCCCTGGGAGGACACGTTCCCGCTGCGCGGCGCGGACGGGCAGTACCGCTGGTTCCTCTCCCGCGCCGCGCCGATCCGGGACGAGCCGGACGACGCGCACCCCGAGGGGGCCGTCACCGGCTGGTTCGGCACCAACACCGACATCACCGAACTCCGCCAGGCCCAGGAAGAGGCGACCGCGGCCCAGGCGGCCGCGGAGGACGCGAACCACGCGAAGAGCCAGTTCATCGCGAACATGAGCCACGAGCTGCGCACCCCGCTCTCCGCCGTGATCGGCTACGCCGAGATGCTGGAGGAGGAGGCGGGCGACATCGCCGGCGGCGACGTGCTGATGAAGGACCTGCAGAAGATCGGCTCCAACGCGCGCCACCTCCTCTCCCTCATCAACGACGTGCTCGACCTCTCGAAGATCGAGGCCGGGCGGATGGAGACCCATCTGGAGGAGTTCGACACCGCCGCCCTCGTCCAGGAGGCGGCGGGCACCGTGCAGTCCCTGATCGCGCGGAAGGCGAACACCCTGCAGGTACGGGTGGAGGAGGGGCTGGGGCGGATGCACTCCGATCCGGTGAAGCTCCGCCAGTGCCTCATCAACCTTCTCTCCAACGCGGCGAAGTTCACCGAGGGCGGGCGGATCACCCTCTCGGCCGAAGCGGCGCGCGCGGAGGACGGACGGCGGGAGATCGTCTTCCGGGTCGCCGACAGCGGCATCGGCATGACGCCGGAGCAGGTGGCGAAGCTGTTCACGCGCTTCACCCAGGCGGACAGCTCCACCACCCGGCGCTTCGGCGGAACCGGGCTCGGCCTCGCGATCACGCGGGCCTTCTGCGAGCTGCTGGGCGGCGACATCGCGGTGGAGAGCGAGGCCGGGCACGGCACCACCTTCACCATCCGCCTGCCCGCCCGCCTGAGCGAGGCGGAGCTGCCGGCCGAGGCGGCGGGGGAGGAGGCCGCGGTGCCGGCACCGGACGAGGCGCGGCCTCCGGCCGGCCTCATCCTCGTCGTGGATGACGACCCCGCCTCCCGCGAGCTGCTGACCCGCTTCGCCGCACGTGACGGCTTCGCGGTGCAGAGCGCGAGAGACGGAGAGGAGGGGCTGCGCATGGCCCGCAGCCTGCGCCCGACCGCCATCCTGCTGGATGTCATGATGCCCCGCATGGACGGCTGGGCCGTGCTGACCGCGCTGAAGGACGACCCGGAGCTGGCCGGGATCCCGGTCATCATGGTTTCGATCGTGCAGGAGCGGAGCCTGGCCGTCTCGCTCGGCGCCGCGGACTACCTCGTGAAGCCGATCCAGTGGCCGCGGCTGAAGAGCGTGCTCGACCGCTACCGCGCGCCCGGCGCCGCCCTGGTGGTGGAGGCCGATCCGCAGCCGCGGGCCGAGCTGCGCCGCCTGCTGGAAGGCGAGGGCTGGACGGTGGAGGAGGCGGTCGGCTCCGGCCCGGCTATGGAGCGCCTGACCGCGGCCCCCGAGGCGACCCCGGTCGGGCTGGTGCTGGTGGCGGTGCCGGGGACGGAGGGTGACGGGCTAGCCCTGGTGCACGCGCTGCGCCAGCACGAGGCGTGCCGGGACGTGCAGGTCATCGCGCTCACCGGCGGCGGCGTGCCGCCGGCCGAGCTGGAAACGTTGCGAGGCCAGGTCCGCCGCGTCCTTCCTGCGGATGCGGCGCCGCCGGAGGAGCTGCTGTCCGAGCTTCGCCGGATCGCGGGAAAGGTCGCCGGGAACCGGGTCGCACCGGCTCCGTTGTCGCTTCGGCAGGAGAGTGCAGGGTCATGACGAAGGTGTTGCTGGTCGAGGATCACGAGGAGCTCTGGGATTTCCTGTCCCGCCGCCTGACCCGGCGCGGCTTCGAGGTCATCGTCGCGCAGGACGGGCAGGAGGGCGTGGACAAGGCCCGGGCGGAGCGGCCGGACGTGATCCTGATGGACATGAACCTGCCGGTGATGGATGGCTGGACGGCCGCGCGGACGCTTCGCGCGGACCCTGCCACCGGTCGGATCCCGATCATCGCCCTGACGGCGCATGCCATGTCCGGCGACCGCGACAAGATGATCGAGGCGGGCTGCACGGATTACCACCCGAAGCCGGTCGACTTTCCGCGCCTTCTCTCGCAGATCGAGGCGGTCATGCTCGCCGCGGAGGAGTAGAGGCAGCGCCCCGGCCCATCCCGTTCCGGGTGTGGTGCCGGCGGCGTCCGCGGAGGTCATGCTCCCCGCCGCCCGCGCACGGCTCACGCGGCACAGGATCCCATCCCCGCCGATCCGACCGCGACGGCCGGTTGTCAGCGCGGCTCCTCGGACTCGGATGCCGCGCAGGCATGGGAAAGCGCGGCCCTGGCGGCGGGGCTGGCACCGGAGAACTGGCGCTCCCGCGCATTCCAGGCATAGGGGAGGACGACGTCGCGGCAGCGCCGACCCGGCACGCAGTAGGTGACGCGGAGCAGGAGCGCGCCGCGGCGCCAGTCAAGGAAGGGCCGCCCGTCCTGGATCTCCGCGAAGAGGGTTTGGCGACGGTCACGCCCGTCCCGATCCGTCCAGCGCAGTTCTACAGCGGTCGCCAGGTGCCCGCCCGACGACGCCGCCCGCCCGGTGCGCCAGCGGATCCGGCCGGCCGGCGAGCCGGTCCAGGATCCTTGCTCCATCAGGAGGCCGGCGTCCGACCAGTCGAAGCAGTCCGCCCGCGCGACGCCGCCGATGGCCAGGAGCGCGGCCAGCATCGCCGAGCGCGCCGCGATGCGGCGAGCGAGAGAGGGGTGGGACGCGGCCATGTCGTCGGGAGTGTGGCCGTTCGCCGCACCGGGAGAAAGGCGGCGGGCCGGGCTCCCGCCCCCTGCCCTACTCGGCCGGCGCCGCGTCCGGCACAGGGGCGAGGACCGGCGTCCCGATCCGGTCGCAGGCCAGGAGGAGCGCCGTGACCATCGCGTAGCCCGCGGCCACCATGGGCGTGACGGCGAAGCCGATCGCCGGCCCGTGCATGAAGCCGAAGAAGGTCAGCACCGCCCCGGCGGCGCTGAAGGCGGCCGCCCGGGCGTAGTCGCGCTCGATCAGGAAGACGGTGATGGCGGCCAGCACCAGGCCCGTCAGGATCGCGCCCTCCCCCATGACGGACAGGCCCTCGTAGAGCACGCCGAGGCCGGCCATCTTCTCCGTCCCCACGGCCGCGGCGGTGGTGCCGGCGGCGGTCAGCGCCCCGTCGATGAGCGTCTTCGCCCAGGCGGCGAGGTGCGGCGTGAAGGCGAGCACGATGGCCGGGGCGTGGCGGTGCGGCGTTTCTTGGAAGGCCTGCGCGCCGATCAGCATGCCGATGTAGAGCAGGATCGGCGAGATCGCGACGACCGGGATGAGGTCCAGCAGCACGGAGACGATGCCGAGCCAGGTGAGGACGATCACCAGCACCCCCGTCGCGGCGGAGTAGCCGATCCGCCCGCCCATCGCCTTCCAGCCGGGATGGCCGATGTAGACGGCGTTGATGAAGGGATTGCCCATGAGGCAGCCGATGAGACTCACCACGCCGTCCGCCGTCAGCACGCGCGTGGTGGGATAGAGGTCGCCCGCCGCTTCCGCGCTCTCCACGTTGTCCATCGCCTCGACGAGGTCGTAGATGCCGAAGGGGATGGCGGTGACGAGGATGATGCCGAGGAACTCGAAGCCGCCGAAGACGTGCTCCACTGCCGGCAGCGGCACGGAGAAGCCGATATTCGACAGGGCGGCGAAGAGCCGCTCCCCCGAGACGCCCGCGACGGGGTGGCCGATGGCGGCGGCGCCCCAGGCGATGACCATGCCGACGAGGATCGCGACCAGCCCCGCCGGCATTCCCCGCGGGTAGCGGATGCCGCCGAACCAGGCGAGCAGGATCACGCCGAAGCAGGTGAGCCCGATCAGCGGCGAGGAGATCATCTCCAGCGCCGGGCGCATGGCGATGAAGGTGACGGAGACGCCGGCCAGCGTGCCCAGCAGCGCCGCCCGCGGGGTGATCCGGCGGATGAGAGGCGCGACGAAGCCGCCGATCATCAGGATGAAGCTCTGGATGAAGACCCAGGCGAGTCCGGCTTCCCAGGCTTTGATCGGGTCGTTCGTGCGGCCGAGGATCGGCAGCATGATGACGAAGACGACGATGAACATGTGCGGCACCGAGATGCCGGATGGCAGGGCGCAGACATCGTCCCGCCCCGTCTGCCTCGCCAGCCGGTAGGCGAGCCAGGCGTAGTAGGCGGTGCTCAGGAAGAGCATCAGCCCGGTGGCGGGCAGGATGCGGCCGAAGGTGATCTCGTCCGGCAGGCGCAGCACGAAGCGCAGGAGGCCCGTCAGCACGATGAGGTTCACCAGGATGTTCGTGCCGAAGCCGAAGAAGGCGTTCCAATCGCCCGGCGACCACAGCCGCGGGCCGGTGCCGGGACGAAGGGTGGCGCTCACCATGTGCCGCTCTCCTCTTGCGTGGCCAGCGCGGCCGTCAGCGCGGCGGAGTCCGCGACCCAGCCGAAGATCCCGCCCTGCGCCGACACCATGGCGAGGGCGGCCGCGTGGAATTCCGGGAAGTAGGAGGCACAGGCATCCGACAGGACGAGGCAGCGGAAGCCTCGGTCATTCGCCTCGCGCAGGGTGGTGTGGACGCAGACCTCGGTGGTCACGCCGGTGAGGATCAGCGCCTCGATCCCGCGGTGCCGCAGGATGGCCTCCAGCTCCGTGCCGTAGAAGGCGCCCTTGCCAGGCTTGTCGATCACCGGCTCTCCGGCGATCGGGGCCAGGGCGGGGATGATGTCGTGGCCGGGCTCGCCGCGGATGAGGATGCGCCCCATCGGGCCGGGATCGCCGATCCGCAGGCGGGGCGCGCCGCGCTGCACCTTCGCGGGCGGCGCATCGGAGAGGTCGGGGCGGTGGCCTTCTCGCGTGTGGATCACCAGCATCCCGGTAGCGCGGGCCGCATCGAGCACCGCGCGGCAGGGGCCGATGGCGGAGGCCAGATGCGCGACATCGTTGCCCAGCGCGGCGCCGAAGCCGCCGGGCTCCAGGAAGTCGCGCTGCATGTCGATGATGACGAGCGCCGTTCGTCCCGGCGCGAAGGTGAAGGCGGAGGGTTCTGCCTGCAGGGCCAGCCCCGGGCCGGTCGCCAACACGCCTTCCATGCCCAATCCCCGTCCGGCCCCTCCACGAGGCAGCAAGAAGCGGGCCAGGGCCGGAACGACCGCGCGGCGAGATACCGCTCGCGGCGGCGTCCCCCGCGCCGGGCGGCGCTCCCGGACAGGCGCCGGCCCGAACGGGAGCCGGGGCGGCCAGGTCCCCAAGGTTTTCCTTCCCGCCGGAAGGTCCTTAACTGGCGTGCATGACAGGTTACCCGGCGACGCGTCGCCCCCTCGTCGTGGCATCCGTCATGGCGGCCATCTTCATGATCGCGGTCGAGGCGACCATCGTCTCCACCGCGATGCCCCGGATCGCCGGCCAGCTCGGCGACGTGCATCTCTACGCCTGGGTCTTCTCGTCCTTCCTGCTGACCCAGACGGCCGCGACCGTGGTCTTCGGCAAGCTGGCCGACCTCTACGGCCGCAAGCCGGTCCTGCTGGCGGGGATTGCGGTGTTTCTGTTCGGCTCGGTGCTGTGCGGGGCGGCGTGGTCCATGCCGTCCCTGATCGCCTTCCGCCTCATCCAGGGCATCGGGGCGGGCGCCATCCAGCCGGTGTGCCTGACCGTGATCGGCGACCTCTATCCCGGATCGCAGCGGGCGAAGGTGCAGGGCTACACGGCCAGCGTCTGGGGCGTGTCCTCCGTGCTCGGCCCGCTGGCCGGGGCGCTGATCGTCGAGCATCTCGGCTGGGCCTGGGTGTTCTGGAGCAGCCTGCCCGTCGGGGTGGCCGCCGCGGCCGGCTTCGTGGCCTTCCTGCACGAGGATCTGGCGCCGGCGAAGCGGAGCGTGGACGCGGTCGGCGCCGCGCTGTTCACCGGCGTCATCGCCTCCCTGATGATCGCGCTGACCGGCCTCGGCGTCGCGGGCGACCGCACCGCCCTTCCCGCGGCCGCGGCCTGCGCGGTGGCGCTGGCCCTGTTCGTGGTGCAGGAGCGGCGGGCGCGCGACCCGATCATGAATTTCGGCCTGCTGTCCCGCCGGCCGATCGCGACGGCCAACGCGACGACGCTGCTGGCCGGCATGGCCCTCATCGGACTGACGACCTTCCTGCCGATGTATGTGCAGGTCGTGCTGCGCCAATCGGCGCTCGTCGCCGGCTTCACCCTGACGGTCATGGTGCTGGGCTGGCCGATCGGTTCCACGATCGCGGCGCGGAACATGGCCCGCTTCGGCCTGCGCGTGATGCTGCTCCTCGGGGCTGGACTGCTGCCCCTGGGGGCGCTCGGCATCGCCTGGCTCGGCTCGGGCAGTTCGCCCGTCACGGCGGGGCTCGGCTCCTTCACCATGGGCCTCGGCATGGGCTTCCTGAACGGATCGGCGATCATGATCGTGCAGGGGAGCGTGGGCTGGGAGGAGCGGGCATCCGCCACGGCCTCGAACATCTTCTCGCGCAACCTCGGCAGCACGCTCGGCGCCACCGTGCTGGGGGCCGTGCTGAACCTCAGCCTCGTGCAGGGCAATGGGGGAATGTCGCCGGCGCAGGCCGACCAGATCCGGCACCTGCTCGACGGGTCCGCGCAGGCGATCGACGCGGCCGTCCAGGGGGCGCTCGGCCACGCGCTCCACCTGACCTTCCTCGCCATGCTGCTGATCGCGGCGCTGGCGATGGGCGCGGCCATCCTGGTCCCGGCCGTTCAGCTCGGTGCGCCGCCGCCGCGTGCGCGGCCGGACCGCGCCGCGGCCGATTGAGGCATAGCGCCCGTCAGGGGCCCGAAAAGACTATGGCGGGCGCCGTGCTTCACGGCGCCCGCCAAGTTGTGGGGTAGGAGGTGGGGTCCTCCGCCGGGTGATCCCGCGCGCTGTCGCCCCGGGGGCGGTGGTGGCGGCGGTGGAACCGGTGAGGCCGTTATGCCCCGCTCTCGGTCGCGTTGCTGTGCCGCGGCGGGCCGGGGCGTGTCGCGCGCGTCTCGCGGCGGCCGGGGAGCAGGTTTCCGATCAGCGCCAGCCCAGCGCCGGGGCGACGTGCTTCAGCACGCCCTCGATCACATGGGCGCAGTAGTCGACGCCGAGCTGGTTCGGGATCGTCAGGAGCAGGGTATCCGCCTCCGCGATCGCCTCGTCCGCACGGAGCTGCTCCACCAGGGCGTCGGGCTCGGCGGCGTAGCCGCGGCCGAAGATGGCGCGGGTCCGCTCGTCGATGAAGCCGACCTGGTCCGCCTCCTTGCCGCGGCCGAAATAGGCGCGGTCGGTGTCGTTCAGCAGCGGGAAGATGCTGCGGCTGACCGAGACGCGCGGCGTGCGGGCGTGCCCGGCCTCCTTCCAGGCCTCATGGTAGGCCCGGATCTGCCGCGCCTGCTGGACGTGGAAGGGCTCGCCCGTCTCGTCGTCTTTGAGGGTGGAGCTCTGCAGGTTCATGCCCTGCTGCGCCGCCCAGACCGCGGTGGCGTTGGAGCCGGACCCCCACCAGATCCGCTCCCGCAACCCCTCCGAGTAGGGCTCCAGGCGCAGCAGGCCCGGCGGGTTGGGGAACATCGGGCGCGGGCTCGGCCGGGCGAAGCCCTTTCCCTGGATCACCTCCAGGAAGACCTGGGCGTGGCGACGGCCCATGTCGGAATCGCTCTCGCCCTCGGCCGGGGCGTAGCCGAAGTGGCGCCAGCCATCGATCACCTGCTCCGGCGAGCCGCGGCTGATGCCGAGCTGGAGCCGGCCGCCGCTGATGAGGTCGGCGGCCCCGGCGTCCTCGGCCATGTAGAGAGGGTTCTCGTAGCGCATGTCGATCACGCCCGTGCCGAGCTCGATCCGGCTGGTCTTCGCCCCCATGGCGGCGAGCAGCGGAAAGGGAGAGGCGAGCTGGCGGGCGAAGTGGTGGACGCGGACATAGGCGCCGTCCGCGCCCAGCTCCTCCGCCGCGACGGCGAGGTCGATGGATTGCAGCAGGGTGTCGGCCGCGGAGCGGGTGGCGGAGCCGGGCGAGGGCGTCCAGTGGCCGAAGGAGAGAAAGCCGATCTTCTTCATGGTCGGGGATGGTCCGGGTCGGCGGTGATGGGGTCCGCCGCAAGGGGTCGGGCGGCCCGGGCGGGGACCGCCGGGCCATGGTGGAGCGGGAAGATGGGTTGCCCGCGGGAACGCCGCCAATCACCCGGGCCGATGACGGTCATGTCCCCGGGGCGGGGACCCCGCCCGGCGGTCAGGCCAGGGGAGCGGTCCGGAAGAGCGATACGCGCAGCCCGCCGTGGGGGATCGGCGCGGTGGTGGGAAGGAAGGGCAGGCCGGTCGCGTGGGCCAGCCGGGGCTCGCTGGTCACGATGCCGACCCGCCAGCCCGGGAAATGGCGCAGGAGCGTGCCGCCGAGGGCGCGGTAGAGGGCCAGCAAGGCCGTCGGGTCGCCGATGCGGGTGCCATAGGGTGGGTTCACGATGACCAGCCCTGGCGCCCCCTCGGGCGGGCGCGCCTCGCTGATGCTGCCCTGCTCGAAGGCGGTGAAATCCGCGACGCCCGCGCGCTCCGCATTCGCGCGGCTCATGGCGATCGCGCCGGCATCCCGGTCGCGGCCGTGGCAGCGGGCCACCGGGGCGCGCGCGCTCTTCACCGCGCGCATGCGCTGCCACGCCGCCGCGTCGAAGGTGGCGAGCTGCTCGAAGGCGAAGCGGCGGGAGCGGCCCGGATTGAGCCGCGCGGCGATCTCCGCGGCCTCGATGACGAAGGTGCCGGAGCCGCACATCGGGTCGAGCACGGGCTCGGTCCCGTCGTAGCCGCATTGCTGCAGGAACAGCGAGGCCATGGTCTCCCGCATCGGCGCCGCGTTCACGGCCTGCTTGTGGCCGCGCTTGTGCAGTGGCTCGCCGGACGTATCGACGCTGATGGTGCAGACGTCGTGCTCGATGCGCGCCATCACGGTGACCTCGGCCTCCTCGGCCTGCGGGGCGCCGAGGGTCTCCCGGATGGCGGTCCCGATCCGCTCGGCCGCGGCGCCGCTGTGGTAGATGCGCGACGCGCTGCACGACGCCTCGACCCGGAACGGGATATCGGGGCGCAGGACGCTCGCCCAGGGCACGCGGCGCGCGCGGCCGTCCAGCTGCGCGAGGTGAATGGCCCGGAAGGAATCCAGCCGCGCCAGCACGCGCCCGGCGCCGCGGATCCAGAGGTTCGCGCGCCAGACCTCCGGCCAGCCTCCCCGGAGGACGACGCCGCCGGCGACGGGCCGCGGCTGCCGGAAGCCCTTGCCGCGCACCTCGGCGCACAGCACCGCCTCCAGCCCCGGGGCCGTCGCGAGGAAGATCTCGAAGCCCGTGTCCCGCGTCATCGCGCGGCGGCGGGCGGGAGGAGCGTGGCCCCGTCGCGGGCCGTCCCATGCCGGTCTGCCTCCCGCATGGCCCGGACCGTCGCCACCTCAGATCCCATCCGGGGCTCCGCCATCCTGACCGGCACGCTTCTCCTCCAGGCCCGCGCGGGTGCGGGCCGCGGACTGCTCTAGCAGGGCGAGCCCTGGCGGTCGCGCCCGGGCAGGTCGAGGCGCCTACCGGGCCGGCGATGTCCGCGGCGGGGCCGCGCCCGCCGGCTTCATCCGCGCGCCGCCGTCCCGTCCTCTCCGGGGCCGACCGTGGCGTGACGGCGGATGGTCCGCCCCGCCCGCCACCGTCCGCGCCCGGCCAGTGGGGCTGGTGGCCAGCACCGCCTCGATCCATTCGTTCAGGCGCCGGCTCTCGGCCAGCGCCCCCTCGATGTCGCGGTAGGTGTCGGGGAAGCGCAGCGCCATCCAGCGCCAGGCCACCAGCCGGCGGTGCACCCGCTCCGCCAGTTGCAGCGTGTCCTGGCCCGCGCGGTCCGGCGGGGGAAGGCGCCCGGCCCGGGGCGGCGCCACCGTGCCGCCGAGCGCGTGCTCGACCGCCCAGTCCGCCAGCCGCGCGATCCCCTCGTCCCGCTCATCCACGGGGCAGAGGGCGTAGGTCCAGCGATCCAGCAGGGAGAGCTCCCGCACCCCGTCCACCGCCGCGGCGATGGCCAGCTGGGTCGAGAGGTCGCCCAGCCGGTAATTCGGATCATCCCGCCGCAGCACGGCGCGCTCGATCCGCCGCAGCGTGCCGAACAGGCTGACGGTGCCCATCTCCGCCGCCACGGCGGCCACGATCTCGGCATCCGGGGCCACGGGCGGGCGCAGGTCCTCCGGCGCCTCCGGCTCGGCCCGCAGGGCCCGGGCGATCATCCGCGGGTCGCCCCCGCCCGCCAGGACGGCCACCACGCCTTCGGCATGCGCCCCGCCGAAGCGCCCGGCGCGGCCGCCGATCTGCTTGATCTCCTGCACCGTGAGGGGGCGGTCCTCCTTGCCGTCGTATTTGCTCAGGGCCGAGAAGACGACGCGGCGCAGCGGGCCGATGTTCAGGCCCATGCCGATCGCGTCCGTCGCGACCAGCACCTCCGCCTCGCCCTCGCGGAAGCGGCGGGCCTCCGCGCGGCGGACCGTGGGGCCGAGGGCGCCGTACACCACCGCCACCGTCCGGCCCCGCCGCAGCAGCTCCGCGCGCAGGGCGAAGACCTCCCGCCGGGAGAAGGCGATGACCGCGTCGCCCCGGCCGATCTCGGACAGCGGCACGGGGGCGGGCGCGGCGATGAGCGGCCCCATGCGGTCCAGACGCACCTCCTCCAGCGGATCGCCGCAGAGGGCGACGATGCGCCGGATCATCGGCGCCGCGTCCGGCGCGCCCAGCAGGATGACCTGCCGGGCGGGCACGCCCATGATGGCGGCGGTCCAGGCCGCCCCGCGCTCGGGATCGGCGAGCATCTGCACCTCGTCGATGACCGCCACGTCCACCGGGTTGGTGAAGGGGCACATCTCCACCGTCGCGGCGGTGTGGCGGCTGCCGGCCACCCGGATGCGCTCCTCCCCCGTGGAGAGCGAGGTGGGGATGCCGCGCGCCTCCAGCGCCTCCCGGTACTCGTGCGCGAGCAGCCGGAGCGGGCCGAGGGCGAGGCCGGTCTCCGCCTCGGCGAGGCGGCTGAGGCCGAAATAGGTCTTTCCGGAGTTGGTGGGCCCGAGACAGGCGATGACCCGGCGGTCGAGCGCGCGGGCGGTCGCGAAATGGCCGGCGTAGCGGTCCAGCCCGGCGATTCGGGCCACGGCCGCGTTGCTGATCCGCCGCGTGGGTTCCGGCTCTTCGGCATGGCCGGGGCGGCGGCCCTGTTCCGCCTCTCGCCAGCCCTGCACCTCGGCGCGAACGGACTCCAGGGCCGCGGGATCGAATTCGGGCTCCTGCACCGTCCGGGCGCCCCGGCGGACGGCCACACGGCGGGCCACCGGGATGATTCCGGCGCGGATCCAGCGATCCGCCTCGTGCCGCGTGCAGCCGAGCAGGGCCGGGACGGCGTCGGCGCCGACGAGCGAGCTCTCCCAGGCCTTGAGGCGGCGCTCCTCCGCGGCCTGGCTCTCCCGCGCGGCCCGGGCCGCCGCCCGGCGCTCGCCCCGGCGGCGCCGCTCGGCGTCCACCGCGCGCCAGGCGAAGGCGTCCGCCTGCGCCGCGGGGAGGGCGAAGGCCTCGGCGACAAGGGCGGCGCAATGCCGGACGGCGTCCAGCGTCGCCTCCCCCGAGGTCCGCCTCGGAAGGTCCTCGAGGGCCGCCCCCAGCGCGCTCTCCGGGGTGCCGTAGCCGGTCAGCCTTGCGAGGATGGCCGCGCGCAGGGCGGCGAGAAGCTCCGTCTCGCCGGGCTCCGGACCGCCCGCGCTGCCGATCGCCACGTCGAGATCCTCGGGCCGCGTGGGCAGCGCATCGGCCTGCCGCGCCAGGCCGGCCAGCCTCTCGCGCAACGCGAAACGCGGGGCGTCGCGCTGCGCCCTGAATGTCGTCTCCTCGGAAGCGGGGGCAACGGCCTCGGCCGCTTCGGTCGGATCGGACGGCGGGCGTTGCTCCATCGGGTTCCCTGCGGGCAAGACTGGCAGCCGGATCTGGCCCGGGCCGCGGGGTGAACGCGCGCCTCGGGGTCGGGGTTGGCCATAGCGCGGATCCCGGCGGGAGGCGACCCGAGCCGCCGACTGTCGCCCGCCGGTCGCGCAGCGCGGCTCAGCGGATGCCGCGCGCCGATGCCGGGCTGGGCAGAGTTCCGGGCCAGTGACGGTAGCCTGCCGCGAGGCGCGACCGATTCCGACATGGCTTCCCAACCGTTCGGTCGGCGCGCCAACGATGTCACGGCATGGGCGCTTGGTGCACGGTGCGCGGATCAGCGTGGCGTGATCGGCGTGGTGGTGACGTGCTCGCGAAAGCTGTCCTAGACTCCACTCCAAGCGGGTGGAGCGGGGGAAAACAGAAACGTGAAACCCATCACACGCCGCTCAATGCTCACAGCTGCTGCGCTCGCCTCCCTTGCCGCACCGGCCCTGGCCCAGCAGGCAGAATCCTGGCCGAACCGCCCGGTGCGGATCGTGGTGCCCTTCGTGCCCGGCGGCCCGACGGATGTCTCCGTCCGCATCGTCGCCGAGCAGCTGCGGCAGCGCCTCGGCCAGCCCTTCGTCATCGAGAACCGCGGCGGCGCCGGCGGCCTCCTCGGCGCGCAACTCGTCGCGCAGGCGGCGCCCGACGGGTACACGCTTCTCTACACCAGCTCCTCCGTGGCGATCGGGCCCTCCCTGCAGCCGGGGCTGGGCTTCGACCCGCTGCGGGACCTCGCCCCGGTCAGCCTCGTCACCGATGTCGCGACGACGCTCGTCGTGCGGCCGGACGCACCGATGGGTTCCATCGCGGATCTCGTCTCTCGCGCGAAGGCTTCTCCGGGCAGCCTGTCCTATGGCACCAGCGGGGTGGGATCGAGCAACCACCTCACGGCCGCGCTGCTGGCCTTCACGGCCGGCATCGAGCTGCTGCACGTGCCGTTCCGGGGCACGACCCAGGCTACGGCCGCGCTGTTCGGGCACAATATCGACATGGTCTTCGCGAGCACCGCGGAGACCTTGGCGCATTACCGCGACGGGAAGGTCCGGGTGTTGGGCGTGGCGACGGCTTCGCGCCTCCCGGAGATGCCAGATGTCCCCACGATCGGGGAGACGCTGCCCGGCTATGTTGCGCCCAACTGGTTCGCCCTCTTCGGCCCGGCGGCGATCTCCCCCGTGATCGTGGGACGGCTGGAAGCGGAGCTCTCGGCGATCGGCCGGTTGTCCGCCGTACGGGACCAGTTCGCGACGCTCGGCATCACGCCCCTGATGTCCAACGCATCCACCATGCGCGCCCGGATGGCCGAGGACGTCCCGACCTGGCGGCGCGTGGTGCAGCAGGCCGGCATCCGGGCAGAGTGATGGGGACGCGCGAAGGTCCCGATCCGCTGCTGCGTGTGACTCCGGGGAGAGGGAGAATAAATCTCCCTCTCCCCAAACGCAGTGCGTTCGATCCCATCATCTCCTTACTCTTAGGATGCCGCGGCAGGCGGAGACAGGGTCGCGCCTTGGGCCGACAAGGTGCTGGATCTCACCCGTGCCTTCCCCGGCATCACAATCGTGCTGGCCCCTTGAGGCGGCGCGGCCGGCATCGGTCCCTATGCCGGACAGCGTGCCCAGATGTCGTGGTGAAGCGCGACGGGCTCGCCATGCATGTCAGCGGCTTCGACGTCCACGAGCGCGCGCTGCCGCCCTCCTTCAAGGAGTAGGCGCAGGCCTGGCGCCGTGTGTGGGGACCTGCATCGTAGCCTTGTGCGGGCCGTCGCCGGCCGGGGTCGCGGGGGCGCGTCCTGTCGCGCCGAAGTCCGGCCTGCTCGGCCTGCCTGCACCTACGCGAAGAAGCTAACGGCGGACGGCATCACGGTGAAGGCCGTGGCACCGGGCCGCATCGAGACGCCGATGACCGCGGGCTCCAGGCCGGAGGTGGTCGCGGCCGCCATCGCGACCATTCCCGTGGGACGGATCAGCACGCCGGAAGGCATCGGCGCGCTCGTCTCCTCCCTCACGAGCGAGGGGCGGGCTTCGTCACCGGCGCCACCTTCGACATTTACGGTGGAACCCTGATGATCTGAGCGGGAAGCCCGGCCCGATCCGGGGTACCGCGTCGGATCACGCCGGGCCGAGCCTCCTCGCGCCCTCGCGGGACGGCCGCTCGCCCTTGGACGCCCACGGTATGGCGGCGCTGATGTCGTGGACGGGGCAGCGCGGCCGGGTCTGGCGGATGGCGGCGGCCAGCGCGCGTGCCTCGTCCAGGCGGCCGGCGAGGGCGGGGTAGCCAAGAACGCCCGCAGTTTGCGCCGGGCCAGCAGCGCCACCGGCGAGCCCGCGCGGACGACCATCAGTGGTCTGGGGACCCGGCCCCTCCAGCCACGCCCTCCCCGCCCGGCCCGTTCGTTTCCACGCGCTTTCCCACACCGGCTCCCACGCCCGCCTCCACGCGCCGTGGCTAGGAAAGGGTCCGAGGAGACGGCGCGCAGGCACCGAGCCCGGACGTCCTCTCCGCGCCGCGGACCGTCAGCAGAGCATCGGACCGCCGGGGCAATGCGCGAAGAAGACCGCGCAACACTCAGGAGAAAGAGACCATGTCAGCCACTGCCACCTTGTCCCACCCGGCCCCCGCCCCGGTGGACCTCGTCGCGCTCAAGGCCCGCCAGCAGGCGACCTGGGCGGCGGGCGACTACGCCGTGATCGGCACCACATTGCAGATCATCGGCGAGCGGATCTGCGAGGCCGTGGACCTGCGCGCCGGAGAGCGGGTGCTCGACGTCGCGGCCGGCAACGGCAACGCCACGCTCGCGGCCGCCCGCCACTTCGCGCAGGTGACCTCCACAGACTATGTCGGCGCGCTGCTCGACCGCGGCCGGGAGCGTGCCGCCGCCGAGCGCCTCGTCGTCGCCTTCCGCCAGGCCGACGCCGAGGCCCTGCCCTTCGACGATGCGAGCTTCGACGTCGCGCTCTCGACCCTCGGCGTGATGTTCACGCCGAACCAGGAGAAGGCGGCCGCGGAGCTGCTCCGCGTCGTAAGGCCGGGCGGCCGGATCGGGCTCGCGAACTGGACGCCGGAGGGCTTCATCGGCCAGGTCTTCAAGACCATCGGCAAGCACATGCCGCCGCCGGCGGGCGTGAAGTCCCCGGCGCTCTGGGGATCGGAGGCCCGCCTCGCCGAGCTCTTCCCGGGCCAGAGAGTGTCCGTGACGCGACAGATCTTCCATTTCCGCTACCGCTCGCCCGGCCACATGCTGGAGATCTTCCGCACCTATTACGGCCCGATGAACCGCGCCTTCGCTGCGCTCGACGCCGCCGGCCAGGCGATGCTGGAGAGCGACATGCTCGGCCTGATGGCAGGCATGAACCGCGGTGGGGACGACGCTCTCATCGTGCCGAGCGAGTACATCGAGGTCGTCGTCACCCGGAGCTGAGGCGGCAGCGAGGTGTGTCCCCGGGAACAGGGGGCGGGGCGGGCCAGCACCGATGATCGCGTCCGTCGGCCGGATGGCGAACGGTGCGGCACGGCCGATCCCGAGATTCCGGGGGCTGAGGCCTCGCCGCGCAGCGCTCAAGCTGTCCATCCAAGGAGATCGAGCATGACCATCTTGAAGGCGGACCGGCGCTCCTGCAGGGCCGCGCTGCTTCTCGGCGCCTCTCTCGTCCTCTCGGGCGCGGCCTCGGCGCAGCCCGCGGGCAGCGCGCCGGCCGATCCCGGCGCGTGGCGAACCTGGGTGCTGAGCTCCGGCAGCCAGTTCCGTCTCCCGCCCCCGCCCGACGCCGCGGCGACGCGCGCGGAACTCGATCAACTCCGCGGCCTGATGGGCGGACGTGATGCGGAGGTGCTCGAGCGCATCGCGTGGTGGCACGCGGCCGCGCCGTCCTACCGTTGGAACCAGATCGCGATGCAGGAGGCGCTGCGCGCCGGGCTTCCAGTCAATGTCGCGTCCCGCCACCTCGCGGTGCTTCACACCGCGCTGGCCGACGCGATGGTGGCGGCGTGGGACAGCAAGGGCGCCCATGGACGCCCGCGCCCCGGCACCGCCGACCCGGCGCTGCGGCCCCTGGTCTCGGAATCCGATCGCCCGTCCTATCCGGACGAGCACGCCGTCGCGGCCGCCGTGGCCTCCGCGCTGCTGAGCGAGATCTTCCCGCAGCGCGCGGCCGAGTTCGCACGCCTGGCCGAAGAGGCCGGGCGGCTGCGGCTGCTGGCGGCCGCCGCCTATCCCAGCGATGTCGCCGCGGGCGCGGCGCTTGGCCGGCAGGTCGCGGCCGCGGCGATGGAGCGGGCGCGGCGCGACGGCACGGACGGGCGCTGGACCGGCTCCGTGCCGACGGCGCCCGGGGGGTGGACGGGCAACAACCCCGTCCTGCCGCAAGCCCCGGCGTGGCGGCCATGGCTGCTGGCCTCGGCGGAGGAGTTCCGTCCACCGCCGCCCCCGGCGAGTGACTCGCCGGAACGGGCCGCGGAGATGGCGCAGGTCCGCGCCGCCCAGCGCACGCCGCTGTCGAACGCGCGCGCCGTGTTCTGGGAGGCGGCGGCCGGCGGGCTTCGCAGCCACGAGTACTGGAACGGCCATGCCGGGCGGCTGCTGCTGGAATACGGCCAGGGCACGGACGCGCCGCGCGCGGCGCGCGCCTACGCGCTTCTCAACGTGGCGATGTATGACAGCGGGGTCGCGTGCTGGGACGCGAAGTACGCGTATTGGACGATCCGTCCGGCGCAGCTCGACCGCGAGGTCAGCCCCGTCATCGCCGTGCCGAACCATCCGAGCTTCCCGTCCGCGCATGCCTGCTTCTCGACCACGGCGTCATCGGTGCTGGCGTACCTGTTCCCGCGGGACGCCGAGCCGATGACAACCCTCGCCCGCGAAGCCGGCCAGTCGCGGATCTCAGCAGGGATCCACTACCCGCACGACGTGTCCGCGGCGGAGGCGCTCGGGCGCCGCGTGGCGGAGCGCGCGATCGAGCGCGCGCGCGGCGACGGCGCGGAACAGCGGGCCCCATAGCGCGAACATCCCGGCAAGTCCGCTCCTGCCGGCCGGATCGCCGGCAGGGGCCTCGAAGAGCGAACCCTGCCCGCGCGAACCCAAAATGCAATCGGAGAAGGATGAGATGGACCAGACGATGAGAATGGCGCCCGCGGGCGTCGCCGGCGCGGCGTTGCCGCAGGGTCAGCAAAGCATCGCCGGCGGGCGCGCCGGCCGTCCCCCGGTGAAGCGCTGGATCTGCGTCCTCGGGCTGCTGGCCGCCTTCGGGCTGAGCTGGGGCGCCTGGGCGCTGGTGCAGGATCATCAGCGCGCGGCGACCTCCGGCATCGAGGTCGAGGGGCGGATGACCGGCGGCTACCGGGAGGTGCAGAGCCGGCGCGGCAACCGGGTGGTCAGCACGACCTTCTACCCGAGCTTCAGCTACCGGACGCCGGAGGGCCGCGTGGCGCTCGCCACCGTCTCGGACTCGGTCGAGCGGGAGGAGATCCGCGCCGGCCGCACAATGCCGCTTCGCTTCGTGCCGGGAGATCCGCCCGTGATCCGGCTCGCGTCGGCGGTGGCGGGCGGGCCCGGCGCGTGGCCCTGGGTGCTGGCAGCCTTCGCGATGGCGCTCGGCATCCCTTCCGCGATGGGGTTGCTGCGCCGCCGCCAGGCCTGACGGTGGGCCGTCCGGACGATCGGGCGCGGCCCGCAGCGGTCCGGCATCGGCATCCCGACGCGGATCGGGAGGGGGACGGGCATCACCGTGCCGCATCCTCCCGCCTCGCCGAAGAAGGCGCGGGATGTCCCGGCCTCCGGCGCACAACCCATTGCACCCGGCCGGTGCCGCAGCGCCCGGTCCTGAAGGAGATCCTGCCATGACACGAACTGACGATTCCCTCGGTCACCGCACGGGCTCGGACCTCCCGCACCCAACCGGACGTGCCGGGGTTGGCTCCGGGGCGCGTTGCCGCGCGGGACTTCTGCCGCGGGCCATCGCGACCGGCCTTCTCGCATCTGTCGCGACAGGGCACGCCCAGACGCCGCCCGCGCTTCCCGCGCCGATCGCGGCGCCGGACCTGTCCGTCGTCGCGACGCTCCATGCCGAGGGCGCACAGGTCTATGAGTGCCGCGCCGGATCGGATGGGCGCCTCGCCTGGGCGTTTCGCGAGCCGGTCGCCACCCTGCTGGAGGGTGGCCGCACCGTCGGCCGTCACTACGCCGGCCCGAGCTGGGAGCTGACGGACGGGAGCGTCGTGACGGCGCGCCCCACCGGCCGTGCACCCGGCCGCGAGACGAGCGACATCCCCTGGCTCCGCCTGGAGGTGTTGGAACGGCGCGGCACCGGGCGGCTGGCCCCTGTCACCGTCATCCAGCGCATCAACACGGTGGGCGGCGACGCCGAGGGCGCCTGCCCGGCGGCGGGTGCCTTCCGGAGCGTGCCCTATGCGGCGGATTACGTCCTCCTCGCACCGCGGGGGAACTGACCGGCGCGCGATCCACCGGCGTTCCCGGCGCGTCCGACTCGCGATCGCCTGCTGCATGACGAGGCCTGCGCGGCGGATGCGAGAGGGGGATCGCGCCGGCACCGCCGATGGACGCCCGATGTCCGCAACTCTTCACGAAGCCGTCCTGGCGCGCCGCCGACCACCATTCCAGACTTCGTGGCCGGCTTTCCGCAACGCTGGTCAGCACGACGCCGGCTGCGGCATGGGCCGAAGACATGCCCCACCTTCCACGGCCCCCTGTGCAACCCCGTGCACGGAGTCCCACATTCGCCCTTGACCCCCGCGGCCCATCCGTCGCATCGCATTCTCCCGCGCGGCGCGCGGGCCAGACAAATCCGGTGATCGTCCATGCTCGCGCTGCGCGTCATTCCCTGTCTCGATGTGAAGGACGGCCGCGTCGTGAAGGGCGTGAACTTCGTCGCCCTGCGCGATGCCGGCGACCCGGTCGAGCAGGCACGCGCCTATGACCGGGAGGGCGCGGACGAGATCACCTTCCTCGACATCGGCGCGACGCACGAGAATCGGGGCACGATGCTCGACGTCGTCGCGCGCACCGCGGAGCAGGTCTTCATCCCGCTGACCGTCGGCGGCGGCGTCCGCAGCGTCGAGGATTGCCGCGCGCTGCTGCTGGCCGGCGCCGACAAGGTCTCGATCAACTCCGCCGCCCTCGCCGATCCCGACCTCATCCGCCGCGCGGCGGAGGCCTTCGGCAGCCAGGCGATCGTCGTCGCCATCGATGCCCGCCGCGTCGCCCCGGACCGGTGGGAGATCTTCACCCATGGCGGCCGGCGCGAGACGGGCGTGGACGCGGTCGAGTGGGCGCGCCGCATGGCCGCCCTCGGCGCCGGGGAGCTGCTGGTCACCTCCATGGACCGCGACGGCACCGGCCAGGGCTTCGACCTCGATCTCCTGCGTGCCATCCGCGCCGCCACGCGCCTGCCGCTCGTCGCCTCAGGCGGCGTCGGCACACTGGAACATTTCGTGGAGGGCGCGCGCGCCGGGGCCACCGGCCTGCTGGCCGCCAGCGTTTTCCATTACGGGACCTTTCGGATCGGCGAGGCAAAGGCCGCCCTCGCCGCCGCCGGCCTTCCCACCCGTCCCGCGCCCGCGCTGGAGAGCGCCGCCTGATGCCCAAGCATCCGAAGCCCAAAGCCGCGAAGAAGCCGCAGAAGAAGGGAAAGGCGCCCGAGATGGCTGAGGCCGCGGAGCGCCGGGTGGCCGCGAAGCCGCCGAAGGCCAAGCGCGCGAAGGTCCTGCCGGTCGACAAGGCCGGCAAGCCGAAGGCGAAGCTCGCCAAGGCCGGGGCTGGCAAGGCGAAGCTGAAGACCCCGACCTGGAAGAAGGCCGGCGCCGCACCGCTTCCCGTGCCGGAGGCCCTCGCGCTCCCGGTCCAGTCCGCGCGCGCGCCGAAGCCGGTCCGCCGCGCCGAGACGCGCCATCTGGCGCGCCTGGACGCCGACGTCCCGACCGGCCCCTGCGAGGCAGCCGTCCTCGACCGCCTCTGGGCCACGATCGAGGAGCGCCGCCTGAATGGCGACGTGCAGACGTCCCACTCCGCCCGGCTCCTGTCCCGCGGCACCGCGAAGGTCGCGCAGAAGCTCGGGGAAGAGGCGGTGGAGTGCGTGATCGAGGCGATGGCCGGCAACCGGAGCGCCATCATCTCCGAGAGCGCCGACCTCCTCTATCACCTCCTCGTCCTATGGGTGGACGCCGGCATCCGCCCGGAGGAGGCCTGGGCAGAGCTTGTCCGCCGCGAGGGCCTCAGCGGCATCGCCGAGAAGGCATCCCGGCAATCCCTCTCCCCGCACGGCATCGTCCGCGCGGCTGGGACGACGAAGCTTCCCTAGTCGGAGGGGTAAGACGGCCCCGGGGAAGGCTCTGCCCTCCCCGCCCCCCATCCGCCGGAAACCTGAAGTTCCTGGACCTCCATTCCATAGGCGGAATGCCCCGATAGATGCGGGGGTCCGGGGGGCCTCAGGCTCCCCGGCGGAGGGTCCGGGAGGCGGCGCCTCCCGGGGTCACCGCAGCAGCCGCTCCGGTTCGACGCCGCCACCAGGGACGGACTGCCCGCGGGCGCGCATGCAGTTGGCGAAGGCGCGGCGCTCGGCGGCCGCGACCTCGTTGCGGATGGCCTGCTGCTGCATCGCGTTCGTGCCGGACATGCGGGAATAGGCCTCCCCGATGGCGGGGCTGTTCCGGGCCTCGGACCGGCAGGCGGCGGCTTCCGGGCTCTCGGGCACCGCTGCGCGACCGCCGCAGGCGGCCAGGGAGAGAAGGAGGAGCAGGACGGGGGTGGTCTTCACGGTGCGGCCTCCAGCCAGTCCTCGATCAGTCGGCGGGCGATGGAATCCACTCGCGGCAGGGAGAAGCCGCCGGCGGCGTGGTTGCGGATCTCGTCGCGGGTGAACCAGCGGGCGTCGCGCAGCTCGCTCTCGTCCACGGTGATGGTCGTGCTCGTCGCCTCCGCGTGGAAGCCGAGCATGATGGAGGCCGGGAAGGGCCAAGGCTGGGAGGAGTGGTACCACACCGCCCCGACCGAGACGCCCACCTCCTCAAAGACTTCGCGCCGCACCGCCTCTTCGAGGCTCTCGCCCGGCTCCACGAAGCCCGCGAGGGTCGAGTACATCGTGACGTTCGGGAAGCGGGCGTTGTGGCCCAGCAGGCAGCGCTCGTGATCCCCGTCCTTGGCCACCACGAGCATGATCACGGCCGGGTCGGTGCGGGGGAAGTGCTGGGCGTTGCAGGCCGTGCACTGCATGGCGTTCCCGGCCGAGCGCGGCTCGCAGGGGGCGCCGCAGACGCCGCAGAAGCGGTGGCGCACGCGCCAGTGCATCAGGCCGCGCGCATGGGCGAGCATGCTCGCCTCTCCGGGTGGGAGCAGGCCGGCGACGCCGCGCAGGTCGTGGAAGGTGCCGAGGTTCTCGGGCAGCAGGGGCAGCGGGTCTTCCGCGGCGCTGACATCCACCGCGAAGACCGCCGTGCCGTCCCGAAGGCCGAGCAGCGCCCAGGGGCCGCCGGCCATCAGCACGGCCTCCGCGGCCTCCCGCGTCAGCAGCACCGCCTCCGGCGCGCCGGACTCCACGCCGCGAAGCAGGCTCTTCGACCGCCAGACCGGAATGATGAGGCTCGCGGGGTCCGCGAGGGCGCCGGCGACGAAGGCCTCGTCGTCGCGCTGGCCGGAGACGCGATCGAGCGGACTGCCGGTATAGGCGTTGGGCCGGCTGGCGGGGATGGAGAGCATCGGGGGTCCGGGCTGGGGCGCGGACCCTGCCATGGGGGCGGGGTCGGGCCAACCCCTGCTCAGCGCGGCGCCGGTTCCGCCGTGAGGTCGGCGAGCCGCAGCGAATCCCCCTCGATCCGCAGGGTGGCGAGGGCGCTTCCGCCGGTCGGGCAGCAGTTCCCGTCATCGGGCCGCCAGAGCCGGGTGCGGGCGGTCATGGCGGAGAAGTCGTAGTCCACGCCCTGCCAGGCGCCGAGGCCGTCGGGCAGGCGGCGCTCCAGCTCCCGCCGCCAGGTGGCGATCTCGACCTCTCGCCAGCGGCCGTCGCGTTGCACGAGCAGCAGATCGGCGTCGTGGCCGCCGCTGCCGATGCGACGGCCGGGCACGACCAGGAGCCGCGCGCCGTCGCGCTCGATCAGGCGGGGGGCGCGGTACTCACCCTCGAAGGCCCAGGCCAGCGGGCGCCACCGGTCCGGGGAGGGTTCCAGGATCACGGCGCCGGTCCGCACCCCGTCGCGGTCCGTGTGCCCGTCCTGCACCTGCCAGAGAAGGAGGAGGCCTCCGTCCTCGCTCACCAGCGTGCCCGCTTCCCGTACCCGGCAGTTGCGGAGCGCGGTGCCCAGGCAGGCGCGGCCGAGCTCGGGCAGGATGCTGTTGCGCGGCATGGGGCAGGCCGCCCCGGCAGTGGCGGCGGGGCAGGACCGGCCGAAGCGCGCGGGCCGGGTGGCCCGGTCCTGCCGGAGCAGCTCCCGAAGCTCCTCCGTGCGATATCGGACCATCTCCAGGAGCTGGGCGGTGTCGTAGGGGCGGGCGGGTCCGTCGCCGAGGTCGGTCTGGCCTTCCCGCAACCGCGCCCGCCAGAGGAAGTCCCCGGCCGCCAGGGTCGCCGGGCGGACGGTGGTGGCGGTCGCCTCCCGCCAGGTAGCGCGCAGTCGGCGGTCGGCCTCTCGCAGCGCACGGTCGGTGCAGGGCGCCGCCTCGGGACGGCCGAGACAATCCGCCGGATCCCCGGCGCGCGCCGGAAGGGCGAGGAGGGCGAGGACCAGCGCGAGAAGGAGGCGGGGCATGGGGCGGGGCCGAGCGTTGCGGTTCCGCATCATGCCGGCGGTTCGGCGCCCTGCCAGCCCCGGCGGTGGACTCGTCCGCTCCGTGCCCCCATATTCCGCCCCGGAAGGCCGGTCGTGGACGGGCGCCCTGTCGACCCGGTCAGGTCCGGAAGGAAGCAGCCGAGGCGGGTTTCCGCCCGGGTCATGGCCGGTCTTCCACCCCCGCGCCGGCGCCGCCGGTCGCTTCGCGCTCTCCCCTTCCAGGCCGGACGCGGCCGCCGCACCATGGCTGCCTTCCTTGCCTGAGACCGGATGACCAGCGACCCCGCCCTGCTCGACGACGAGACCCCGGAGGAGGGCATCCCCCTTCCGCCCGCCGACGGGCCGGGGTTGTTCGGCGACCCCGCGCCGCCCGCCCCCGCCGCGGCTCCCGCGCCGGCCGCTGCCCCGGTGGCGGCTCCCTCCCCTCCCCCGGCCGAGGCGGCCCAGCCCTATCGGGTGCTGGCGCGGAAGTACCGGCCGCAGAGCTTCGCCGACCTGATCGGGCAGGACGCCCTGGTCCGCACGCTGCGGAACGCCTTCGCGCAGAACCGGGTGGCGCACGCCTTCATGCTGACCGGCGTGCGAGGGGTGGGAAAGACGACGACCGCGCGGATCATCGCCCGCGCGCTGAACTGCATCGGGCCGGACGGCCAGGGCGGCCCTACGGCCGACCCCTGCGGCGTCTGCCCGGAATGCCGCGCCATCCTGGCCGACCGGCACCCGGACGTGCTGGAGCTGGACGCGGCCTCGAACAACGGCGTGGAGAATGTGCGGGAGATCCGGGAGCAGGTGCGCTTCCGGCCCTCCCAGGGACGGTTCAAGGTCTACATCCTCGACGAGGTCCACATGCTCAGTGGGCCGGCCTTCAACGCGTTGCTGAAGACGCTGGAGGAGCCGCCGCCGGCGGTGAAGTTCCTCTTCGCCACGACCGAGATCCGGAAGGTCCCGGCCACCATCCTCTCGCGCTGCCAGCGCTTCGACCTGCGCCGCGTGCCGCAGGAGCGGCTGCGGGACCACTTCGCCGGCATCGCGGAGAAGGAGGGGGCGAAGGTCGCGCCGGAGGCGATCGCGATGATCGCGCGCGCGGCCGACGGGTCGGTGCGCGACGGGCTGTCGCTGCTGGACCAGGCGATCGCGCTGCCGGACGAGGAGGGCGCGGTCAGCGCCGAGGCGGTGCGGGACATGCTCGGCCTCGCGGACCGGGCGCTGGTGCTGGACCTGATGGAGGCGGTGATGAAGGGCGACCTTCCCGCCGTCCTGACCGCCATGGACCGGGCGCATTCGCGCGGCGCCGATCCGGGCGTGGTGATCGCCGACATGGCGGAGCTGACCCACACCCTCACGCGGTTCCGGGCCGTGCCGGCGCTGCGCGACGATCCCTCCATCCCGGAGGCGGAGCGGGTGCGCGGCGTGGCGCTGGCCGAGATGTTGACCATCCCGGTGCTCGGGCGGGCCTGGCAGATCCTGCTGAAGGGCATCGGCGAGGTGGCGGAGAGCCCGGACCGGCGCGCGGCGGCGGAGATGGTGCTCATCCGGCTGGCGCATCTGGCCGAGATGCCGACGCCCGGCGACATCGTGCGGCGGCTGAGCGGGGCGGCCCCGGCGACCGGTTCGGCGCCGCGCGGCGGCGGAGGCGGCGCACCGGCCGGACCGATGGCGGAGGCGGTCGGCACCATGGCGGTGGGCGGACCGTCGATGGCCGGGCCGTCTATGTCCGGATCGTCCATGCCTGGACCGGCGGGCGGCGGGCTGCGGGCGATCGCCGGCGGCGCGGCGCTGCGGGATGCGGCGCCGATGCCGGTGGCCGTACCGGAGCCCGAACAGGACGCGGCGCCCGCGCCGATGCCGGCCACCTTCCGGGAGGTGGTGGCGCTGGCCTCCGGCCGGAGGCCGATGCTGCACGCGCATCTCGTGCATTCCGTGCACCTCGTGCGCTTCGATGCGCGGCCGGAGGGCGGGCGGATCGAGTTGCGGCCGACGCCCGACGCGCCGCGCGACCTCGCGGCCCAGCTGGTCTCCCTTCTCGGGGAGACGACCGGGGTGCGCTGGACCGTCTCCCTCTCGAACGCGGAGGGCGAGCCGACGCTCGCGACGCAGGGGCGGGCGGCGGAGGCGGCACGGCTGGAGGTGGCGCGCAGCCATCCGCTGGTGCTGGCGGTCATGGAGGCGTTTCCCGGCGCGCAGATCCGCGCGGTGCGCGACGAATCGCTGGACGCCTACGGCCTGCCGCCGCCGGAGCCCATGACGTCCGGCGAGCCGGTGGACGAGCCCCTGGACGACAACGACCCCGGCTTCGCGCCGCCAGACGCGGAGCCGGCGGGCGACAGCATCATCAACTGAGGATTTCCCGATGAAGAACCTGGGCAACATGCTGAAGCAGGCGCAGCAGATGCAGTCGCGCATGCAGGAGATGCAGGCGAAGCTGGAGGCCGCCACGATGGAGGGCGGGGCCGGCGGCGGGATGGTGAAGGTCACGCTTTCCGGCAAGGGCGACCTGAAGGGCGTGTCGATCGACCCGTCCCTGATGGTCGCGGAGGAGCGCGAGGTGCTGGAGGATCTGCTGATCGCGGCCCATGCGGACGCCAAGCAGAAGGTCGAGGCGATGATGGCCGAGGAGATGGGCAAGGCCACCGCCGGGCTGAACATCCCGGGCATGGGCGGCGGTGGCGGCGGCCTGCTGGGCGGCCTCAAGCTGCCCTTCTGATCTCCATCGGGGCGGAGGGATCACCATATGAAGGGGATGCCCTTCGACCCCGCCCTGGACCGGCCGAGCGCTGTTCCGCCGAACGATCCGGTCGAGCAGCTCGTGGCCCTGCTGTCCCGGCTGCCCGGCCTCGGGCGGCGTTCGGCGCGGCGGGCGGTGCTGAAGATGCTGCAGGACCCGGCCCGGCTGATGCTGCCGCTGGCGACCGCGCTGGAGGTGGCGGCGGAGGCGGTGCGGCCCTGCGGGGTCTGCGGCAACCTCGATACGCGCGACCCCTGCGGCGTCTGCCGCGACCCCCGGCGGGAGCGCGGGCTGATCTGCGTGGTGGAGGGGGTGGCGGACCTCTGGGCGCTGGAGCGGGCCGGGGCGCATCGCGGCCTGTACCACGTGCTCGGCGGGACGCTCTCGGCGCTCGGCGGCGTGGGGCCCGAAGACCTGTCCATCCAGCCCCTGGTCGCCCGCGTGGCGGGCGGCGGGGTGGAGGAGGTGATCCTCGCGCTGCCCGCGACGGTCGAGGGGGCGACGACCGGCCATTACTTGGCGGACCGGCTGCGGCCGCTCTCGGTGCCGGTGACCCGGCTGGCGCAGGGGGTGCCGATCGGCGGGGCGCTCGACGTGCTGGATGACGGGACGCTGGCCGCGGCCCTGCGGGCGCGGCGCCCGGCCTGAGGCAGGTCCTGTCGGAGCGGCTTGACGCGGCGGGCCATGGCGCGCCACGGGGAGCCGGGTGGCGACGCCGCCGCCTTCGGACCTCCATCAGGGACCACCACCGATGCGCCGCCTTGTCGTCCGCGCCCTGCGCCCGCTGAAGCGCCTGACCCTCTGGCTGACGGGGGAGCGGGAGGTCCATGCGCGGCTGGACCGGCTGGAGCGGGAGGTTCTGCACCCCGTGCGGGAGGGGACGGACTCCCTGCACACCCTGCTGCACCGGCTGAACGCGCGGCTGGACACGCTGGAGGTCGTTGTCGAGAACGCGGCCCGGCCGCAGCCAGGGGCCATGCCGCAGGCCCCGGTGCCCTCCATCTCCGAGGAGATCGACCGGCTGGACGGCTATCTCCTGCACCACATGGCCGAGCTGCGGCGGGAGATCCTGGCGCTGCGGCAGGTGGTGGAGGGCCGGCCGGCGGTCCCCGCGCCGGCCGCGCCGCCCCAGGCCTGAGGCGGATCGCCGCGGGCCGGGCGCGCCCGGAGGCCTGAGTTCAGGCGGCCGGACGGGCGCGGGCGCCTTGACCGACCGCGCTCCCCCCGGCAGGGAGGGGCGCCAGCCCGCGGGACGATCACCGATACGCCATGCCCTCTGAGAACCATCGTGCGCGCCGACTGCTTTGGTGCGTGAACCACCGGACCCTGCTGCCCGCGGAGGTCCCGATCCTGCGCGACCTGGGCTACGAGATCTTCATCCCGAAGCGGGTGCCCGACCACGACCCGGGATACCGCAGCGCGCTCGTCACGTACGAGTATGACAGCACGCTGAGCATCCCGCCCGAGACGCTGGACGTGCTGAACGCGCACGACTTCTACCAGCGGCCCTGGTCGCCCACGCTGCGCGCCGCGATCAACGACTGCTTCGACGTCGTCGTCTCCCACTTCTCCTACTACACCGTGCCGCTCTCGGAGGCGGCGCAGAAGTTCAAGGGGTTGGTGGTGGCGCGCACCTTCGGGCGCGAGCAGCCGCGGACCTATGCGGAGTTCGCGGTGGTCGGCCCGCGGCCGAAGATCCTGGAGGAACTGGAGGCGCTCGGGCCGCGCTTCGTGCACGCGCAGGGCTATTCCAACCTCGCCGACATCGAGCCGCCGGTGCTGCAGCGAAGCGCGATGACGGTCACCGTCCCCCTGCCAGACGCCATCTTCGAGGCCGCGGAGACCTGGCGGGGCGACGGAACGCACGCGGTCTTCCTCTGCCCCGCGATCTCCACGCCGGGGGACGGGGGCTACTATCTCGGCATCTACGAGGGCATCAAGCGCGACTTCGGCGACATCCCGCACAAGATCTTCGGGCGGCAGTACCGGGTGATCGATGATCCGGCGGTGCTGCCGTATCTGACGGACGCGGAGTTGCTCGACCTCTACGCGGCGGCGCCGGTCTTCGTCTATCCGTCCACGGAGCAGCGGCACATCCACTACTCCCCGATCGAGGCGATGATCGTGGGGACGCCGGTTCTCTACCGCCGGGGCGCGCTGACCGACGTGCTGGCGGAGGGGGCCGACCTGCCCGGCGCCTGCGCGAGCACGGTGGAGATGCGCGACAAGGCCAAGCGCCTGCTGGCCGGCGACCGCGCGCTGGCCGATGCCATCCGCGCGAGCCAGGGCCGGATCGTCGCAACCTTCGGCGCCGATGTGGCGCACCGGCAATGGGCGGCGGTGCTGGACCGGGTTCCGTGACACCGTCCGCGGCGCGTCGTCCCCCGCGGCGGATCCTGTGGGCGCTGAACCACCGGACCCTCATGCCCGACGAGGTCGGGATCCTGCGCGGCCTCGGCTTCGCGGTGCTGACGCCGCGCGTGCTGCCGCGCGGGCTGGACGCGCGCAGCACCGTGGTGGAGCCGGCACCGGATCGCGCGGCGCTCGACCTGCCGCCGGAGACGCTGGCCGTGCTCGAGCGGCACCCCTTCTACGACCGGGCCTGGACGCCGACCGTCACGGACATCCTGAACGCGCATTTCGAGGCCGTGGTGACGGCCTTCTACCCGACCTGCCTCTCTTCCGCGGTGCGCGGGTTCCGCGGGCGGGTGGTGGCCCGTCCCTTCGGGCGGGTTGGGCCGCGGGGCTATCACGCCCTGACCCAGCTTTGGGAGGAGCCGGAGCTCGACGCGGCGGTGGCAGCGATGGGCGATCGCTTCACCTATGGGCAGGGCTATGACGTGCTGGCCGAGGTGGAGCCGCCGCTCTTCGCCGACCGGGCCTTCACCCTGCCGGTGCCGGCGCCGTCCTGGGTGGAACCGATGCAGGGCCGCTGGACGGGCGCGGATGGAAGCCTGCTGTTCCTCTGCCCCGTGATCGCGGGGAACCCGTATTACGGAGGGCTCTACGCGACCATCAAGGCGCGCTTCGGGGACCTTCCGCACCGCATCTTCGGCAAGCAGGCGGCGACGGTGGCGGATCCCGCGGTGATCGATTTCCCGGATGATGGCGCGCTGCTGCGCCTCTACGCGGGCTGCGCCGCCTTCGCCTATCCGTCGGAGGAGACGCGGCATGTGCATTACTCGCCCGTCGAGGCGATGATCGTGGGGGCTCCGGTGCTGTATCTGCGCGGCGCGCTGCTGGACCGGCTGGCCGGGGCGGTGCTGCCGGGGGCCTGCGCCGACCTCGATGAGATGAGGACCAAGGCGGCGGCGCTGGTCGCGGGCGACGCCGCGCTGCGCGCGGCGATCCAGAATGCGCAGCCCGCCATCCTGGCGCGGTTCAGCCGCGACCGGGCACGCGACGCCTGGGCTCGGCTGCTGGGCGCGGAGGGTTCGGCATGATCCGGTCCCTACTGCGCGCCGCGGCGCGCCCGGTCCGGCGTGTGGTCAGTTCGCTGGCAGGCCAGCCGGGATTGCAGGCCGGGCTGGACGCGCAGGCGGCGGGGCTGCGGGCCGGGCTGGATGCGCAGATGGCGGCGCTGCACGCGAAGCTGGACGCGCAACAAGCCCATCCACCCGCCTGGCTTCCCGGCGTGATCGAGAGGGCTGTGGCAGCGCGGCTAGGGCAGCTGGAGAGGGCCGTGCTGGAGCGTCTGGCGGCGCTGGAGACCCTGGAGGTGCGGATCGGCGCCCTGCAGGATCTGCAGGAAGCACTGCGCGGCGAGGTGCGGTCACTGCGCGAGCGGCTCGATGCTCTCGAGACCGCTCAGACGGAGGAGCTCAGGGCGGAGATGGACCGCCTGGATGGCAGCATCCTGCACCATGTGGCGGGGCTGCGGGCCGCCATCGCGGCCGTGCGGCCGGCGGACGGGGCGTCGTCCTCCCCGGGCTGACGGACCGGTCCGGCGTCCACGAGCCGTTCCCTTCCCGGCGTTGTGGCCTGTCGAACGTGGCACTACCCTCCGTTGCGCCGGTGGGATGTCCGGCGACCGGGAGGGGAATGGATGCAGCGTAGAGGCTTCTTCGTAGCGACGCTGGCCGGGATGCTGGGCGCGCTTGCGACGCCCGCGGCGGCGCAGGACGCGGCAACCGAGACGGCCCTGCGGCGACGGCGCGCGCCGCGCGCCGCTGCGAGCCCGCCGGGGACGGAGTGCACGCGGGAAGCCCCCTGCACGGGTCCGCGCGGGGGGCGCTACTGGATCGACGCCAATGGCCGCCGCCGCTCCATCCGTCGGCCGCGCCGGACCGCGGCGGCCGACGCGCCAGCCCGTTGACAGACCCGAGCCACTTTCTATCCGACCGGCACCCTAGGACGAGCGGCCCGCGTGGCCGCATTCCGCGGCAGCCTGAGAAAAACAGAAGGGGGGCCGGGGAATTCCTTCCCCCGGCCTTACCCCCGGCGCGGCGGGTCGCGCGAGAGGCCACGCACGGCCAGCGCCGCCTCATACTCGGCCCAGAGCCGCGGCTGCTCCACGCCGAGGCGATGGAGATGGTCCCAGGTGTAGATGCCGCTGTCGTGCAGATCGTCGAAGGTGATCCGGACGGCGTAGTGGCCCACCGGCTCCACCGAGAGGATGCCGACATGGCGGCGGCCGGCGATGATCACCTTCTGGCCAGGGCCGTGCCCCTGCACCTCCGCGGAGGGGCTCTCGACGCGAAGGTACTCGGCCGGCAGGTGGAAGCGCGTCCCGTCGTCGAAGGCCACCTCCAGCGCCCGTTCGGCGCGCAGGAGGCGGATCTCGGTGGGGGTGGGCACCTCAGCCGGAGAGGCGGCGCGCCTCGTCCGGGAGCATGATGGGGATGCCGTCCCGGATGGGATAGGCGAGGCCGGCGCTCTCGCTCACCAGTTCGGACGCCCCGCGGTCGTAGCGCAGCGGGCCCTTGGTGACGGGGCAGACGAGGATCTCGAGCAGGCGGGGGTCCACCGCGTTGGCGGCGGGCGCGGCGTCCGCCGGGGTGCTGGAGGGCTGGCTCATGGTGGCGTCTCTCGAAGTCCTGGGCGGGATCAGCTCGGGCGGCTGTCTTGGCCCGGGTTGGCGAGGCTGTCCATCTGCAGCAGGCTGATCAGCATCGCGCTGCGGGCGGCGGCGGTCGGGGCCTCCAGCAGCGCTTGCTTCTCCCTCGGGTCGAACGGGCAGACCATGGCGAGGGTGGTGACGAGGGCGGCGGAGTCCATCCGCTCGATCGTCTCCCAGTTCGCCTCGATGGACTTGGCGCGGAAATAGGGGCGGAGGGCGGTGAGGATGGTGGGGCGGTCGGCGGCACCATCCGCCTGCGGCATGAGATCGGCGGCGTAAGGGGCATAGTCCGGGCGGACGCGCCGGTAGCCGCCCCGGCCGGTCAGTTCCTCCGTCACCGCGAAGCGGATGACGCCGGTGAGGGTGATGAGGAAGCGGCCATCCTCCGTCTCAGCGAAGGAAGAGAGGCGGCCGAGGCAGCCGACGCGATAGAAGCCCGGCTCGCCGTCCCGCCGCCCGGCGCCCGGGTCGGGCTGGATCATGCCGAAGGAGCGGCGGGTGGCGAGGCTATCCTCCACCATCGCGAGGTAGCGCGGTTCGAAGATGTTCAGGGGCAGACGGCCCCCTGGCAGCAGCAGCGCACCGGTCAGCGGAAACACCGCGATCTCCGCCGGCAGGGCCGCGAGGCTGGGAGGATCGAAGGCCATGGCCGGGAGATGGGGCCGGTCCGCCGCCTGAACAGTCCGCCTTAGCTGAACAGAAGCGAGGAGAGCTTCCGGCGGCCGGCCTTGGTGGCCGGATCCTCGAAGCCCCAGGCCTCGAAGAACTTCAGGAGCTGCTTGCGGGCCGCGCCGTCGTTCCAGGCCCGGTCCCGGCGGAAGGAGTCCAGCAGGGCGTCGGCGGCGGCGGCGCGATCGTCCATGGCGTTGAGCGCGACCGCGAGGTCGATCCGGGCCTGGTGATCGTTCGGGTCCGCGGCCAGGCGGCGTTCGTACTCCGCGAGCTTGCCGCGGGCTTCCCGGCCGGCGGCCGCGAGTTCGAGGGCGGAGCGGACGGAGGCGATGTCGGCGTGGTCGCGGAGCTTGGCGGGGACGCCTTCCAGGAGCTGGAGGGCCTGGTCCTCCTGCTCGAGATCCATCAGGGCGCGGGCGGCACCGGCGAGGGCGGGGGCGTTCTCCGGCTCCTGCTGAAGGAGGGCGCCGTAGAGCTCCAGCGCGCCGTTGTGATCGCCCTCCTCGGCCGCGGCCTTGGCCTCGGCGAGAAGGTCAGCGGAGGGCATCTGGCCGCCGGCGAGCTTCAGCAGCGATTCGGTGAACTTCTTCACCTCGCTCTCGGGCAGGGCGCCCTGGAACAGGTCCGCGATCTGGCCCTGCCAGAAGGCGGCGACCGTCGGCACCGACTGGAGCGGCAGGCCGAGCTGGGCGAGCTGCTGCACGAGGGCGCGGTTCTGGTCGATGTCGATCTTCACCAGCCGGACGCGGCCGCCGGCCGCCTTTACCACCTTCTCCAGCGTGGGCGTCAGCTGCTTGCAGGGGCCGCACCAGGTTGCCCAGAAGTCCACGAGGACCGGCACCTCTCGCGAGGCGGCGATGACGTCCTGCATGAAGGTCTTCTGGTCGCCGTCCTTGATGATGTCGGCGGCGGGCTGCGGGCCCGCGGGGGCGGGGTTGCTGGGGTCCAGCAGGGTGCTCATGGGATCTGGCGCCTTCGAGGGGGCTTGTCGGGCCATAGATGCGGTCCAGGGGGGCATCAGGCAAGCGGGGCGGACAGGTCCACGAGTTCCGGCGGATGCCCGAGGCCGGTCAGGAAACGGACGAGGTCCGCCGATGACAGGGCCGTGGTCGCGGTGTTGGTCAAGGGGTGGACGTTCACGGGGCCTGGGCCTTCCGCGAGGCAGCGGTCCATCACCACCCGCACCGCGCCGGGGGCGGCATTGATCAGGGCGAGCGGCGTGACGGAGCCCGGACGGACGCCGAGGACCGTCCACAGTTCCTCCTCATTCGCCATGGACAGGCGGCCGGTGCCGAGGCGACGGGCGAGGGCGTTGATGGAGAGGGGCTGGTCCTCCTCTGCCACCACGAGGAGGTAGGGGCTGGGCGGCTTGGCGCGGAGGAAAAGATTCTTCACGTGCAGGCCGGGGAGTTCGCCCCGGAGGGTCTTGCTCTCCGCGACGGTGAAGAGGGGCGGGTGGCGGTGCGTGGTGGCCGGGATTCCGGACTCTTCCAGGTGGGCGAGAAGGGATTCGGGCGCGTACGGCATGGCGTGGTGATCGGACGTGCCGGGGTGGGTTGCAATCCCCTTCGCCCCGTGGCATTAGCCCGGCCCGCACGGAGCGCGGGCGTAGCTCAGGGGTAGAGCACGACCTTGCCAAGGTCGGGGTCGAGGGTTCGAATCCCTTCGCCCGCTCCAACAACTCCAGGCCGGACGGCAATCCGGTCGCGGGTCGCTAGCACGTTACTAGCACGCACATGGGTTGAAGATTTCGAATCGTTGAGTGGTTCGATCGGGCGCCCGGCAAGGCGCCCGATTTCGTTTGCGAGGTCGTCCAGGGCCCTCCGTGCCCCGCCGTGGTAGTCGGGGCGGAACTTCGCATACCGCCCGGTCGTCCGGACATTGGGCATGGCGTGGCCCAGAAGCCCGGCAATCTCCAGTTCCGGCACTCCGCGCGCCCGCAGCTCGGTCGCGACTGTGTGACGGATCGTGTAGGGCACCACATCCGGGCCCAGTCCTGCGGCCTCCCGGATTGTGCGGAACGTCTTGTTGACCTTCGCCACCGCCTTGCCGCGATAGGCCACCAATGGCCCCTCCGCGGCCGCAATCCAGGGGCGGAGGAAGTCAGGCATCGGCACCACAGGCCGCCGCTTCTTCGTCCGTGCCTTCCCCGGCGGGTTCAGGTCGATCAGGCCGCGCTCGAGGTCGCACTGGAACCGCGTAAGCTCCAGGGCCGCCTCCGGCCGGGCCAGGGTGCCCAGCAGGACCATGAGGAACGCCTGGAGGTGCTGAGGCTCGCAGGCGTCCCACAAGGCCGCCAGCTCCGCCACAGTGAGCACCCGCTCCCGCGGTTCCCCGTCCGGCAGGGAGATGAACGGGAGCGGCCGGTCCAGCTCGCCATTCCTCCAGGCGTAGGTAACGGCCGCACTGGCGGCAGCCATACACCGCTTCACTGTGCCGGGGGCGTAGCCCTTCGCTAGTAGCGCACGGACCACCTCCCCCTGCCGCGGCATCGTCAGCTCGGCCACGGTAATGCCCTCGGGCAGGTGGGAGAGCACCAGGAAGAGATTGCGCTGCTGCTGGACGGCCGCGCGGACGTGCTGGCCGTGCGCGTGCCAGTAGCGGGCGAACACATCGCCCAGCACCGCCTCTCGCACCGCCTGATGGTCGCGTCGCGCATTCAGTGTGACCCACTCGGCAAGCGCATGCTTCGCGGCTTCAAGATCGTCAGTGCCGAGCGATGCGCGACGAGTCTGTCGCGTGGCGGGATCGAACCAGGTGCGGCACCACTGAGGGCTGTTGGGCCGCCTGCTGAGGAAGAAGTCTCCGATGCGGAACTCGGACTGGCTCTGTCTCGGCACGCGCGCACCTCCCCTGCGGTCAAGTATTCGGCCAGATGCGTCTCGGTATAGACGACGCCGCGCAGCCCACGACGAATGAACGAGATGTTCCCCCGCGCCCGCTCCCGCCGCAGCGTGGCGAGGGACAGGCCCAGCCGCTCCGCTGCCAGCGGCTCGGGGATCAGCTCGGGGATGCGTGTCACGTCAGCCACCGGCTGCACCTGCTGCGGGGCGCGGGTTCCAACCTTCGACCTCTCTGATCTCGTCGGGATCCAAAATCCCGCTCTTCACCGCGATCTCGTGCGACTTCCACCGCGCCTCCGGATCACCTCGCAGGAGTGTCGAAAGGTCAAACTCCAGCTCGTGGTCTTCGCGATCAGCCAGGCCGAATACGTTTCGGCGGAACGCACTTTCCAACTTGCGACACCAAGGTTGGATACAGAACGTCGCGAACCAAATGCTCGCCTGCGCCGCGTTAGTAAACGTGCTGTTCGAGTAGTCCTGGATGATCGGCGGCGGGACGTTGAAGATGCGGGCGATCTCCTCCGTCGTGAACTTCCGGCTCGCCAGCACCTCCGCGTCCTCCGGGCTGACGCTGATGCTCTGCCAACTCGCGCCCTCTTCCAAGATCAGCGTCCTGCGCGCGTTCCCGGTACCCGCAAAGGCGGCGTTGAACTCGCTCTTGAAGCGCTTATAGGCCGGCTCGGACATGCGCTTGCCTTCGGGCATCTTAACCGCGCCCGCTGGCGTCGCCTGATTGCGCCAGGTGTTCCCGCTCCAGGACTGGAGTGCCAGCGCGTTACCCACCGCATCTCTCGTGCGGCTGATCCGGCTGCGCCCGATCACGCCGTCGTCCGACCTGTCGCGCATGTGCAGAACTTCATCCTGGAGGTAGCGCCGCGTCCGCCCCGTCCCCTCCGTCACGTCGTAGGCCAGCCTGCCGCTTGCGAGGCGCACGACGGCGACGGATGGCCATGGCAGCGGGCGCAGGGAGATGGCACGGCCGGCGGCATCGTGCTCAATCGCGGCAAGGGCGTTCCCGTGCAGCAGCGCCGACGCGACTAGCCATTCGATCAGGTCGCCGCCGGCCTGGTGAGGGTTAGGATCGCGCAGCAAACGCGCGACGGGATGGTTCGGCAGCTCCGCGCGGCCCTGCGCGCTGACGAAGTAAACTCGCGGAATTAGGGACGCGACGGCGGAACTGATCGCGCCGACGCACGCGCTGACCGCGGCCAAGCCCTCCGCCGCGCCTGCGCTGACGTGGACGCCAGAGGCGGTAGACTGCACGCCGAGAACGTCCTCAAGGGTGGCGGGCGGCGACGGTGTGCTGCGCGTCTCCAGGCCCAGCAGGCGTGCGAGGATGCCGGCCATCTATAATGTCGCCACGAAGCGCTGGCGGACCAGGACGCCGCCCGGCTTGGTGAGGCTGCGTGCCTGAACGCTCGTCTGCGGATAGGCCGGCGGCGCACAGCAGATGGAGATTTCCACCAGGTCCACCGCCAGCAGCTCGCGGTGGTCGCGCGCCGGCCACCCTTCGCGGATCGCGATGAAGCCGAAGCTGCATCCGCTGGCGTCGCCACGCTGCACGAGTTCCAGGAGGTCCCCGGCGACGGTCGTATTCGGCAGGAGCACCGTGAAGGCGAGGCCGCGGTCATCTTCGTGAAGTTCAAGCGTGCCTGCCTTCGTGCGGCCGAGAAGTCGGGTATCGTCGTGATCCTGGAGCGCCCGCACGTCCGGGCTCCGCGCGAGGCACGCCGCGAAGGCCCCGCGCCGGATAACCTCCGTGAACGCGCCGCCGATGCGCGCGGGCGCGTCCCAGATAGCGGCGTGCCCAATCAGCCGCCGCCCTTCGGCCGCGCGCAGTTCCGGCACCGCCGCGCGCCGCTCCACGCGCGTCGCGGCGACCGAGGTCACGGCTTGATCCCGGTGATGCGCGCCAGCGCCGCCGGCCGCTGCACCAGCACGTCGCCGCGCCACCACGTCACGAAGGCGAGTTGCCCCGTGTCGGCGTATCGCTCCGTTAGTAGAGTGATCGTCAGCTGAGTCCGCACCCCGATGATTACCTCGCGGAAGTCGCCCAGGATGATCGGCGACGTGTTGCTGCTTGTGCCGGCGACCAAATTGGTCGGCACGCTCGTCGTCGTCAGCAGTGGCACGTTCGCGAGGCGAGGCGGCGTCGCGAGAGGCTGGCCCGTCGTGTCCGCGAAGCCTGCGACGGTCCGCGCCGTACGAGGCGCAGCGACCATCGCGGTCACGTCGCCAGCGTCGGCGGCTTCCAACGACGCTACGGCGTCGAGGATAGCGTTCCACGCAGCGAGCGCGCCGCCGTTGGTCCCCATGGTGATCGTCTGGATGCCTGGCGTGTTGTAGATGCCCAAGGGCTCATTGCCGGTGCCGGCGCCGAACAAGGCGGCCCGGTCAATCGCCAGCGCGGCTGATGCCGCGAAGGCGCCTCGGAGCGTGGCGTCCAGGTTCGCAGCGTCCTCAGCGAGCTCGCGGCTGATCTTGGTCAAAACCGCCCAGCTGTGCGCAGTCAGCGTCGGGGCATCGAGGCTAGGCTCGCTCTCCACGATGGGCGCGTTCTCGGCACGCCAGCCGCCCACCGGCAGCGAGAGGAGGCGAGCGAAGCGCACGGTTTGCGCGTCCATCGGGAACGTCCTGGCGCCGCCGCGTACCATGACGCTCCGGGCCCGCATGGCGTCGATCACCTCCGCGGCTAGTACTTGCGGGACGAGTGCGCCACCGGTGCCGACTGCGGCTTCCGCCATGGCGCGGCGCTCCGGCTCTGTGCGGGGCCCAAAGGCGAGCCCTCTGATTAGACCGCCGAGCGACAACGGCGACGCGCGGTGCTCCGGGCGGCGCTCCACGAAGCTGGTCAGTCGGTGACGGTGCTCCAACAGCGGCACGCGATCACCGGCTTGCGTCACCAGAATTTCGCCGTCGAATCCGTCCGGCACGCGCACGTCGGCGCCGGCGACGCGCACCCTCACCTCGCGCCCGTCATCCGCGCTACCGCCGCCAAGTGGTGTGCCGGCCGCGCGGCGCTCGCGGTCGTCCGCTTCTGCCCGATGGCTGATCGCGGCCTCCATCGTGTCCAGTTCCGTGCGGAGCGTGTCGAAGCGTTGGCGCTGCTCCGCGTTGAGGTCTGCGTCACCAGCGGCGTCGCTGATCCCGCGCAGTTCGGCGGTAGCGGCGGCGCGGCGCGCCAACAAGTCAACCAAGCGCGTCATGAGATAGGTCCTTCTACGGGTTCGGGCGCCGTCGCGGCGCGCGGGTTGTGGTGGGCGTCCATCGCGGGACCGTGCGCCTCTCGGCGTTCGCTCGGCCTGCCCGTGGCCAAAGGTGGTGCGCCAGCCGTGCGGCGAGCGCGGGTAGCGAGGAGGTCGCGATACATGCTGCTCGCTCGTGCCGTTACCGCGGCCTCGAAGTCGCGGTCGGTGAAGTTGACCCTGCCATGTGCAAACCCGCCGCCGAGCGTCGTGCAGTAGACGCCGGGATCACGCTCAATCAAGCGCGCGTCTCGGATCCTAATCGGCCCGACATGGACATCGAACAGGCAGCGGACGGTTCCCCCCCAGGCGAGTCGGGAGTCTCCCGCGGAGCGCATTCGGCTTAGGCGATAGGGATGCAACGCGTTAGCCACGCTCGTCCTCGAGCCGCTTGATGTGTTCAGCGAGTGTTTGATCTACCGAGTTCAGGAGGAACGTCGCGTTTAGGAGAATTCCACCCTGGTACCGCGGATTAGTCAGCGCTGGGTTAGGGCCTGCTTGGAAGCTTCGGCCGGCGATGTCCGAGTAGATGAAGAAGGGATCATTCTCGTTGCGATAGTGATAGAGCGGCGATGCGCGCCGCACATCCTCGCAGTAGCTACGCCTCGCCGCGTCGGCGTCGAATGGCTCAGCTGCTGCAATGGCAAGTCTGTCCAACCAGGACGCCTCCTTACCTTGTACCTTATCGGCCACACCCCGCATTGTGTCGGAGATGCTCGTCTGCCAGAGCATGAAGTTCAGGCACCGGGCCGCCGACTCCACCCTCGACGTGATCCTTACAAGTCGAGCTAGGAAAGCGAGCTGATACACGTCGACGAGGCAGAATTGACGCGCCCTTCCTCGGCCTGGCGAGCGCGAGCAGAGATCGAGCGGCGATTTGTTTATGAAGTTGGCGAGAGAGTCGCTGTCGATCTCCGCTGCGCGCTCGACAACAGCAGCAGGAAATTGGCGGCCGTTCACGACCTCCAACCGTGTACGGCCAGCCAGCCATTCGTGAAGTGAAAGGTGTTCGGTAGCCATACCGAACTATAGCCGAAGGCGGTTCAGTAGGTCAACCGAACTTTTCCCGCACGGCCCGGTGGGCCGGCACATGAGCCCACACGCATCAAGGCTGAACCCGGCCAAGTGCCGGGCAAGTCGCCGGATCTCACACCTTCACTGAGAAGTTGGGGGGTCAGGCGGTGTGTATCGCAGCTAAGCTGGACGTTAGCTAAAGCACGTGGAAACGGGGCAGCTTCTGGCTATTGACGTATTCCATGAACATCCTTCCCTCTTCTGTAATTTTCGCATTTTGCCCAGCAAGTTCAATCAGCCCCTGATCTACTAGGAAGGCAGCCCAAAGGCCGAAATCGCCTACTGGAACCGCGTCTGCTCTTCCTGCTGTCTGCAAGCGGTGACGGTCCGAATGGGTCTCGTAGTAGGGCTGAAAATTGACCTCCCCATTTATCGACATCGCAGCTGCTAGCGCTTCCAGCTGTGAATCGAAGATGATCATGTAAATGCGGAGATACTTGTTGACTAGTTGACTCGCCGCCAAGTGCGAAGTGAGCCGTCCCTCGCGAAGGGAAACGTCATTAGGCTCGATTCGATTCAGATCTTCGCGGATCCTGGTCGCTTGCTGAAGCAGGACTGGGTTCGTAGTGGCCGACGGCGCAACGATAGCAAGTGTTTCAGCTACAGGTTTCAGAAGTGCCTGGGCCGTTAAGACATCCACAAATTCCACGCCTGTCAGTCCTGCTTTCCTCGTGCGGAGGATCAATGCTCGAAGTTCCGTGCGGAAGTACCACCCTCCGAGCGCCACCAAAGCCGGCCAGGAAAAGCTTGCAACACCTTTGAGCAGCTCAGCAGTGGCTCTTGCACCCTCAGAAGTTGCGCGCGCCAAAAGCACGACAAGACAAAGAAGATAAATTTGGAGCCAAAATCGCGGGCTCTTAACGCAGGCCCAAAAGACTTTGGAAGCCGTGTCGAGCATCGCCCCTCCGAGGTTCTACCACCACAATGATTCTCGCGGGCCAGCGTTGGGCACCTGTCTTCGGTACCGCTTCCAACCCTGGCTGCAATTTCTCGATCGCTATAGCACGTTCCCAGTATGAAGGCAGGTCAGAGATCGCTTCTCAAGGATCGTCTGCCCAGGCGAGCGGCAGGCAGCCGGCGCCAGAACTAATGGTTACCCCACCCCCAGTTCCTAATTTCGCGGGAATAGAAGAACCGGCCCAGGCCGGTCCGGATCCCCAGCTCGGAGAGATTTCCACGAGCCCTCGTCGCCGCTCCCCACGCGCATCAGCGTCCACCCCGTCTGCGGTCCGGCGGGGGCAGCGCGGGCGGCAGGGTACGGAGGCGCCGGGCCTGGCGGCATGCGCTGCACTCCGTTCGCACGTCGGCGCCGGCGGCGACCACTGCGGCGACGGACGAGCGCGAGCACGCCGGTACCTCGCACCGCGGCAGCACCGCCAGCAGCTCGCGCAGGGCCCATGCCTGGGCAGGGGTGGCCGGGGCTCTCCACCTCCCCCACATCGCCGGCGCCGCCTGCGGTCGCCAGGGACGTTCCAGCAGGGCCGTTGCGGCCGGTGAGGCGGTCGGCCTCCCGGATAGGGATAGGCCCCCTTCCCTCTTGCTCACCTACCCTGCCAGAGGCTGACGAGGGCGGGTCGGCTGGAGCGTGGGTATCGCGTGGGACGTTGGGGTCCCCCCCTATAGGGGGACCCCACGCGCCCCACGCACCCCACGCGGCCCCTTCCAAACCCCCACGCAGACTCCCACGCAAATCCCCACGCACCCCACGCGCGCTCATATGAGCCAAACCCAGTCGTCCGACAGCCCGACCTTCTGTTTGTCTTTCAGCTGGTTGAGAGCTTCGCGCAGCCGGTCGCGATCCTTGGCGGTCAGGTTTCCGTGGGAGTCCAGGTCGAACCGGCCACTCCCACGCAGCCCGGATCGCAGACTCCCACGCGACAGGCATCGGACAGGGTCCATCCCCGACTTCGGCGGCCTCACCACCACCGCTGCGGAGGTGGCGAAGAGATCCGCCAGTTCGCGCAGCCAACCAGCCTGAGCATCGGTCAAGCGCTTGCCCTTTGGCTCCCGCACCTGCTCCTCCCGATGCGCCTCACTCGCCACCGGACGGAGGATGCGGTCCCCGTCATCGTCCACGCCCAGGTCTACAGTCTCGATGGAAAAGCCCTCCGTGCCGGCACAGGTGCCATTCCGGTTCTTCTTCATGATGATCGTGCGATCTTCGTGGCGCTCGCCGCGCACGAGGATCAGGGCATCCGCGTCGCCGGTAAGGAGCCCATGGCCGCGGCCCGTCTCGCCGCCTTTCGCCGGATGGTGGACGGCGACGACCGCGCAACCCGTGGCATGGCTCAGGTCGCGAAGGACCCGGACGGCCGCCCCCATGGCGTCAGGGTCGTTCTCCCGCAGGGCAGGAAAGGCGGACGGAAGCGTATCCAAGATCAGGACGCCAGCGCCGAGTTGCAGCATCACCTCACGAAGCTCTTCGGCATCACCGCTCGCAGGTTCCGTGAGGTTCACGGGATGCGGCCAAAGGTGTAGGTCGCTGTCGCCCTCCCGCTCACGGAGCGCAGCGAACCGCTCCTGCATGTCGTCCCCGGCCTCGCACGCGACGTAGAGCACGCGTGTCAGTCGCGTGCGGCGGCCAAGGATGGTGCGGCCCGCGCCGATCCGGTGGCCCAACAATGGCGCGAGCAAGCTCTTTCCGGCGCCGGGCTCGCCCACCAGTAGGATGACGTTCCGCGGACGGATGATGCCCTTCACCACGTAGGCCGCATCGGGCCGCACCACGCACTCGGCAAGGGACAGCACGCGGCGGGGTGTGCGCGCCTCGGCGGCGCTGGGAAGGCCAGGCAGTGCCTCGTCGGACAGTCCCTGCGACCGACGCAGCATTTCGGTCATCACCGACGCCTCGTCGTCTTCAGGCGCGTCGTCGGGGTCGCAGTAAGAAATGCCGTCAGGCGACATGGGGCAGGTCCCCCATACCGAACTCGCGGCAGATCAGGTGCGCTGCCCGGCCGGGCTTGATCCCGCGGTGCAGGGCGAGGCGGGCGATCGGGTCAGGTGCCCAGGTCTTCGTTCTGGAGTCGTAGGAGCGGCCGGTGTAGCGCCCAACGAAGAGAGCCCGGTCGGGCAAGGCGTACTCGGTAGCGGGCTCCGGATCGCCGGGCCACCATTCCAGTCCGCCGGCTCCGTGCACCGCTGCTACTGCCTCGGCGCCCAGCAGCTTGCCGAAGCGCCAGCTCTCCACCGGGTCCAAGCAGAGACACGCGATCAGAAGCCAGTCCACGTCGCCCGCCTTCACGCCGCGGCGCTTTCGATCATCCTCGCGGAGGCGGGTCAGAAACGCGCTCGCAACCTCCGCCCGGATAAGGGCCAGGTGGTCCTCCGGGTCCTGCAGGGCGGCACTCATCGGCCATCCTCGAGCTGTGCGAGGGCCCTCATCGCCGGGTCGATAGTGGCAAAGCTTTCAATTACGGCGCCGCCCACGTGGAGAAGGGCGGCGATGGCCGGCAGCATTGCTCGTGTTGCTTCAGGCGAGGCAGGCAACCAGTCCAGCAGCCCCGGGCCGCGTTGCGTACGCAGCTCGCGGGCGGTCAGGTGGGCGTGCGGGGCACGGGTGAGCACAACGCAGAAGGGCCGGAGCGCCCCGGGGGTGGGGTCTACGTCGAGGCGAGGCATTACGTCAGCAGGGAGCAGGCACGGGGCAGACAGGGATGCCTCCCCGGCCGGACACCGGAGGACGGCTGTGCGGGGCGCCTGCGGCGCCGGGCGGGTGGACGGGCCACGGGATCCGGTGACGTCATGAGAGCCGCCCGGCGCCCGCAAGCGAGGCCGTAACGGTGGGTCGCCGGCCAGGCGGGGGGCCAGCCCGGCGAGGTGGTCGCGCAGGACGGCTGCAATCGGCCTCAGGCCGGCGGCATCGCCGCAGCCGTCCCCGTCGTCGGGGTGGCGGTTCGGGGTCTTCCTCGGTAGAACGCTGCTCGCACGCATCGTGTGCCAAGTCCTTGTGGCAGCGTGCGGACTAGTGAATGCTGGCGCTCACTTAAGTCGCTGGAAACGCTTGGCTACCGTTGCGTTGCCAAGGTCGGGGTCGAGGGTTCGAATCCCTTCGCCCGCTCCAATCTTCCACAAGCTGAAGGTTCTCTGCCGTGGTCGGGATGCAGTCGTGCGCCCCGTGCCGCGGGTATCTGCGTGCTCAGCTTGAGGGTTCGACTTCGGAACGAGCGGTGCTTTCTCTCTCCGGAGGCCGACTGTTCTCCGGAGCTTGGGAGTTAGGCGAGTTCGCCAACAAGGTTTAGTACGTTGTAATTAATGGTATTTTGGTTCCGCGCGGTGAGGCGGATTCCGTGTCCCTCTTCCCTGCCCTCGCCACAAGCTTTCACCAACGCATCGCTTCGGCCCCGACCATTCATCACATTCATGCGCTCGGCATGTATGTCTGCCCATCGCGCTTCGATGCCTCACCTTGCGCTAGCGCGTAAGGTGAAGCGGCAAGTCTCTACCTACCCGGGTTATGCAGCGACCGCTGCACGGCCCTCGAAGAGGTCGCGCCCTTGCACCAATGCCCGGATCTTTGCGTCGGCTACGTTGCGTTTGAGCATCCAGAAGCCGCAGTCCGGGTGGATGTAGCGCACGCGGCCTGGGCCGATAGACTTCTCCGCCCGCTCGATCATGCGAGCGATGGAGTCGGGCGTCTCGACGTCCGTTCGCTTGATGTCCACGACGCCCAGGCCCATCCCGATCTCCGGCCGCAGGTCGCGGAAGGCGGTCAGTTCCTCCGGCGGGCGATGGGCGTTCTCCATCACAACGTGATCCACCTGCAGGCTGTTCAGGTAGCCGATCAGCTTGTCCCAGGTGCCCTTCTGGATGGACTGGCCGCCGTAATTGCCGAAGCAGAGATGCACGGCCGGGGTGGCCCTCACGGCGCGTAGGACGCGGTTGATCGCCTCGGCCGCCCAGGGCGCCTCGTCCGGCGATCCGGGCAGGTTCGCCTCGTCCACCTGAATGACCGCGGCATCGCACTCTGCCACCTGCTCGGCCAGCACGTCGGCGATGGCGAAGGCGACCTTCTCCACACTGCCGTAGTGGCGGTCGATGAGGGTCTTGGCCAGCATGTGTGGGCCAGTGAGGGTGAACTTCAGCGGCTTCGAGGCCAGCCGCACGGCCTGCATGCAAGCCGCCGGTAAGTCGAGCGTGCCGTGGCCAATCGGGCCGTCCACCACGCCGGGTGGGCGCATCCGGAAGCCCATGCCGCGCTGCTTCCGATACGCGATCACCTCGTCGAAGGTCGCATCATTGCGGATGCCTGTCATAGGACGGGTGAAGAACTCGATCATCCCGTTGGTCTCGGGATGGTTCACGTCGAAACGGTAGAGCTCGCCGTCGCAGACGAGGTCGATGCCGGCCTGCTCCTGGATGGCGATGACGGTGCGGGTGGCGTCCGTCACCGCCGTCTCACTGGGGGAGGACGCCAGCCAGTCCGGCACGGGGTAAGAACCGACGACGGTGGTTCGAATGCGGGGTTCGGTCATAGTGTGTCCTTCCCTCAGGGCAGGCGGATAGCGGGATCGAGCAGGTCGTTAGTGAAGACCTGGGCGGGCTGCAGGCCTTGGACGTTGAAGGCGTCGCGCACGGCGGCCACCGTCGTCTCCACTCGCGCAGGATCGAAGCCGCCAAGCGACCGATTGGCGCCCGGTTCATCTTGCATCAGCCGCACCACGAGATCCCAGGATACCCGCAGGTCCTCCAGGCTCGTGTTGGAGGGGCCAACGACCGCCTGCTGGCAGGCTTCCGGCTGCTGCACGCACTCCGCATAGGCACGCTGCGTCACGCGGATGAAGCGCCGCGCCGCGTCCTGGTTGGCGCGCAGCCAGGCACCATTGGCAAAGAAGGCGTTGCCATAGGGGTTGAAGCCAATGTCGCGCGTCAGCACGAAGCCCAGGTCGCTCCCAAAGACGCGCTCATAGATATAGTGGACGTTGTAGAAATGCGTGGTGGCGTCGATGGCTCCGGATTGCAGGGAGGCGACCTTCGCCTCGGGCGCGATATTCACCCAGGTTACGTCGTTCGGACCGAGGTTCAGCGCGCGCGCGATCATCGGCCACATCACGCGGGCCGCATCCGCCGGCGGGGCGCCTAGCCGCCGGCCGCGCAGGTCGCCCGGCCCAGTGATGCCAGAGGATCGGCGCCAATAGAGCCCATAGGGCGACTGCACATAGATCGCCATGGCGGCGACGAGGTCCGCGCCCGCCCCGCGCACCTGCAGGGCGGCCGGCATGTCGATGATGCCGAACTGCGCCTGCCCCGCGCCCACGCGCTGGGCCGCGAATCCGGAGCCGCGGCCGTTCTCGATCGTTAAGTTGATGTTCACCTCACGGTAGAGGCCGCGCTGCTGCGCCCAGTAGAGCGGCGCGTGGTCAGAGCCCGGCACCCAGTTTAGGACGAGGGTGATGCGGTCCTGCGCCTCGGCCGGCCCGGCAACCCCGAGCGCGAGCAGCACCCCGGCCAGAAGTCTGCGGATCATGGTCCTGGTTCCTCCTGTCTTATTTAGCCCCTCAGGCCATGCCGAGGCGCCCATAGATGCGACGAGCATAGTCGCCGAAGACCGAGGTCGCGCGCACGTCCAGCGCGCGAGGCTCCGGCAGCGTCACCGTGAACTCATCGGCCATGCGGGCGGGACCGGCGGTCAGGACCACCACTCGCTCACCCAGGAAAACGGCCTCCTGCACGCCGTGGGTCACCAGCACGATCGTCTTACCGCTGGCCGTCCAGATGCGGCGCAGCTCCAGGTTCATCCGCTCCCGCGTCAGCGCATCCAGTGCGCCGAAAGGCTCGTCCATCAGCACCAGCTTCGGGTCGTGAATGAGGCTGCGGGCGATAGCGACGCGCTGTTGCATCCCGCCGGACAGCTCATGAGGAAAGCGGTCCTCCTGGCCGGACAGGCCGACCAACTCCAGCAGTTCCCGCGCCCGGTCTCGCGTGGCGCGGCGCGGCAAGCCGAGGATCTCCGCCGGCAGCAGCACGTTGTCGATCACACGCCGCCACTTCAGCAAGAGCGGTTGCTGGAAGGCGATGCCGATGTCGCGCCCGGGGTCAAATCCCGGGCCGCCGACGCGCATCGTGCCACCATCCCGATTCAGCAGGCCGGCCAGCATCTTGAGCAGTGTGGACTTGCCGCAGCCGGACGGCCCGACGAGGCAGACGAACTCTCCCTCCGCCACGTCGAAGGTGACGTCGGAGACCGCCGTCACCGCGCGCCCCTGGGCTCGGTAGGTCTTGGCGACGTTCGAGAGGTGGATGAAGGGCTGCGGGGCGTCCATGCTCAGCGCAACCGCGCGCTCGCCGGCACCGCTGCGTGCTCCAGTCCGACGACCGCGGCATAAAGCGCCACGCCGACGAGAGTGATGAGCACCAGCGCCATGAACATCGCCGGCGTGTCCACCGTCGCCTGGGCGGAGAGCATGACGAAGCCGAGTCCGGCCTCAGACCCGATGAACTCGCCCACAACCGTGCCGGCGATCGCCAGCACCGCCGCGACCCGCATTCCGGAGAAAAGATAGGGTAGCGCCGAGGGTAACTGAATTTTGCGGAACACCTGCCAGCGCGTGGCCCGCACCACGCGCACGAGGTCCAGCAGTTCCGGCTCAACCTCCGCCAGCCCGCGCGCGGTGGTGATGACGATCGGGAAGAAAGCGATGACGAAGGTGATGACGATGTTCGGGATCAGCCCGTAACCGAACCAGACAACGAAGATCGGTGCCAGCGCCACCTTCGGGATCAGGTTCAGTGTCACCAGCAGGGGCATTAGTGCCCGGCGCGCCGGGGCGGACCAGGTGAAGGTCACCGCGAGCGTGACGCCGACGCCGACCGCCAGCAGGAAACCTGCCGCAGCCTCGGATGCCGTGACAAGGAGGTGCCCTCCCCAGCCATAGCGCGGCACAAGGAGAGTCGCCGCCGTCTCCACTGGACCGGGCATGATGAAGCGTGGCACGCCACCGGGGCCGGTAGCCCAGGCCCACAGCGCCAGCAGAGCAAGATGCGCCAGTACCGCGGGCCCGTGACGCCTGACCATTCCTCTGTTCATGTCCCCTTCGGCGGCGCGACGATACGCGCTTCGACGGTGGAGACAACCGGCTGGTTACCTGGATAGACCTTAACCCCTTATCAAAGCCGGTAGGTTCCCGCCCAGGTTGCCGACCGGCCTCTAACGCCTTGGCAAAGCGGCTTCACGGGAAGTTCTGAAAACATGGGCTCATCCAGCACCCTCGATCTGGCTTAAAGTGCCCTTGTCGGCTTCTTATCCGACGGTGGAGAGGCGAGCTCTCAGTCCGCTTCGAGGGGCGGGAGGTGGTCCAAGCTCAGGGAGTGGATGGTGGGCGAGCTGCCGTGAACACGCCAGCTTAGATTGCGTTTCCAATATCCGAGATTGCCGATAGCGGACCGGCAGTTTCCGGGCGGAGCATTCGGGAAAGCGGCAGTCAGATCACGGGTGGTGCGCGGCCGCCCAGAGCCGACGGCGGCCCCGCCCGGATGGGCGGCGCCCGTTCAACGCCCCGCCTCGCGCAGGGCGCGTCGCCCGAAGGGGCCCCAGAGCTGGGCGTGCTCAACCAGCATCCGCTCCCGGCGCGGCCCGGCCGCGCGCCATTCGCGGATGCGCTGGGGCAGGCTCGGGTCGCGCCCCGCTTCCAGCCCGTCCAGCAGCTTGAGCCCGTCGAAGGGGTTGAGGTCGCGCCGGCTGACAAGGGGCGCGAACCGCCGGGCGGTGGCGACCCGGTCCACCGCCGCGGCGGCCTCGATGACCGTCGTCGCCGCTTTCAACGCCTCGGTCCCCGCACCGTTCGCCGTTCTGTCCTCCGGCGCCCGCTGCACCATCGCCGCCGCCTCGTCCAGCACGGCCGGCAGGTTCTCGCGCGGCGCCATCCGCAGCAGCGCCACCTGCGCCGCCGGACCGTTCATGAGCCGGTTGCGCCCTTCCAGCTGCGCCCCGAGCCCGCGCAGGGCCCGCGCCAGCGGCTCCCCGACGCCGGGCTCCTTTTCCAGCACCTGGAGGATAGGGAAGGTGTCGCGTGAATGCGGGAGGAGCGCCGCCGCGATGACGTCGCTCGCCCGCGCGCGGTCGAGCAGCAGCAGCGCGTTCCAGTAGGGGTTCTGGACCTGTAGGCGCCACATGGTGTCCGGGTCGGCCCGGCGGGCGAGCAGGCGGTCGAAGGCCATCTGGCGCGTGTCCGGCCGCAGTTGCGGCGCGAAGCGGAGCACGAGCCGCAGGCCGAGATCGTCGAAGCGGGGCGGCGCTTCCGTTGCCAACAGCCCCGGCAGCCGCGCTTCCGTCCAGGCGAGCGTCGCCGCGGCGAGCAGCAGGTCATCCCAAAGGCTCGCCCACGGGAGGTCGTCGTCGAGGGCATCGGGTGGCAGGCCCTGCCGCAGCGCTTCCAGCAGCGGCGAGCGGCGCGGGTCCGGGTTCCCCGCGATGCCGCGCAGCAAGGCCCGGCGCAGCGCCGGCGTTTCGGCGCCGGGCACGCGCGACGCCAGGAGGGGCAGCGGCCAGGGCTCCTGTCCCACGGAGGGGGCCGGCGGCGACGCCCCCGGCCTGTGGAACAAGGGCGAGGGCGGCTGCGCCAGAACGGCGTCGAGGCGTGCCTCCACGGCCGCCCATTCGCCGGGACGGTCCCGTTGCGCGACGGCCGCTTCCGCTTCCACGGCCCGGAACACCTCGCCGGGCTCCCCGGTCAGGGCATTGAGGCGCGCCCGCACGGCCGCCTGGTCCAGGGGGCGAGGCTCGGGGCTGCGGGCCGGCGTGTTCCGGCGGAAGAGTTCTTCCAGGCGCTGCATGGCCTGATCCCTCTCGGGGGTTTGTGCCCCGACGGCCGGTGCTGCCAGGAGCAGGATGGCGAGAAGGGAGGCGGGAAGTTTCATTGTTGATCCGAACGGGTATCCCGATTTTCCGCATCGGCACAAGGGCCGCGGCACGGAACGCCCCCGCGGCGCAGCCTTTAGGTCCGCTTGCGGAGGGGCGGCGCCGGCGCCCGGATGTCCGGGTTGGGCGCTGAGCAGAAGCTGTCGTGGGGCTAGATGGAGCGTTCGGCTCAGCGCCTGCTATGGTCGGCGCGTGCAGCCATTGGTGGTCTCCTGGTACGACTCGAACGCCGGCCGGCTGGCGGTGGCCTACGAGGCAGTTCAACCAACGATTACCCGCGGCTGGCTCGCCGAACTTCTGCCCAGACCGCCTGCTATGGTCATCGACGTCGGCGCGGGGACAGGGCGGGACGCGGCTGCCTTCGCCGAGGCTGGATATGAGGTGATCGCAGTCGAGCCCTCGCCCGGCATGCGGGCCGAGGCCGAGCGGCGGCACGCGTCACCCAGGATCCGCTGGCTTGCCGACAGCCTACCAGCCTTATCGACCGTGACACGCGCGGGCGTTGCGGCCGACATCGTCTGCCTGAGTGCCGTCTGGCAGCACGTTGCCCCAGCGGACCGGCCACGCGCTTTCCGCAAGCTGGCAGGCCTACTGCGATCAGGCGGGCTGCTGACGATGACGCTCCGCCACGGCCCCGATGATGGCCGCGGCGGATATCCCGTCAGCCTCGCTGAGGTGGAGGCCCTGGCCAGGAGCCATGGCATGGAGGTGGTCCGGGCGGTGCCGTCCCCCGATCTCCAGGGCAGGCCGGATGTCTCCTGGACGGCCGTTGTCCTTCGCCTACCGGATGACGGGACAGGCGCCCTGCCCCTGCTGCGGCACCTAATCCTGCAAGACGCCAAGAGTGCGACCTACAAGCTGGGTCTGCTCCGAGCCCTGTGCCGGGCAGCGGATGGCTCGGCAGGGCTGGCTGAGGAGGACGGCGACGACCACGTCCGGCTGCCACTGGGGCTGGTCGCCCTGAACTGGCTGCGGCTCTACCTCCCGTTGGTCAGGGCGGACCTGCCCCAGGCTCCGGGCAATCGACGCGGGGCCGAGGGCCTGGGCTTCGCGGGGCCGGGCTGGAGGGCCCTGGAAGGGGGAGCCCTGTCGCCCCTCGACCTGCGGGTCGGCGCCGTGCTCGGTGAGACTGCGGCGATAGCGCTCCACAGCGCCCTACGCGAGGCGGCGGACCACATCATCCGCATGCCCGCGAACTATCTGACGTTCCCCGGCGGCGCGCGTATCCTCGAGACCACCCGCGCCCGAGCTGGACGGCATTCCGGCGGGTTGGTCGTGGATGGCGCCTTCCTCTCCGGCCTCGGCACCATGCGGGTGCCGCGTCACCTGTGGAGGGCGATGCAGCGCTTCGCGGTCTGGGTGGAACCCGCACTCGTCTCCGAGTGGATGCGCCTCATGCAGAGCTACGCCTCCGCCCAGGGCAGGACGTCGGAGGCGGGTGTCATGGCTGCGGCGATGACCTGGGCCGATCCCGTCCGCGACGTCGCCGTGCCTCGCGCCCGGGCGCTGGCGCTCATGGACGGTGGAGCCGTCGTCCACTGCGTCTGGAGCGGCAGGCGTCTGACGCCGGAGACCCTGGACGTCGACCACTGCATGCCTTGGTCGGCTTGGCCCTGCAGTGATCTCTGGAATCTGATGCCGTCTCATCGGCGGGTGAACCAGCACGGCAAGCGCGACCGACTGCCCTCGGCCGAAGCCCTGCAACAGGCGGGACCGGCGATTGCCGACTGGTGGTCGGCAGCCTACCTCGGTCCTGAGGATCGGGTGCTGCCAGTGCGGTTCGCCTCCGAGGCCCGAGCCAGCCTGCCCGGCCTCGCCTCCTCTGACACGACAGGCACTCGGGAGGTACACGTCGCGATGGCGTTGCAGCGCGCCCGCCTGCGCCAGGATCAAAGCGTTCCGGAGTGGAGCTGGAGTTCATGAGTCCGGAGCGCCGTGCCATCCCGCCACCGACCTGCCCCCCCCCGCCGTTCTTGCGATTGGCCGATGTTGGCCGGAAGCGGCCGGGTGGCTCACAAGCCCGGATAGCGCGGAAGCGGACTTCGACGTTCGCGAACCGAAGAGCCACGTCCGACCCATTCCAGACTTTCTCATCTGGCCAGCTGGGGTCTGATTGGTAGGGCCAAGCGCCCATCGGTCTGACGATCACAGGGGCGCTGGCTTCGCGCACATCCGGACATGCGCTGGGCCGCCGCCTTCGCAAAAAAGCGGTACAGGAGGCTGCACACGATGGAACACCCGTGGCGAAGAAGGAATAGTTCGCGGCATGGCGGCGCAAGCCTCCGTTCACAACCGGTTAAGCGAAGATGCCCACGATCAACGGAATGGAACTGCCGCTTCCAAAACGCTGGCAAGACTTCGAGTCCATCACGCGCGATGCGATGGCGCTGAAATGGAAGAGCCCAAACCTACAGAAGAATGGACGGGACGGACAGAAGCAACACGGGGTCGACATTTGGGGGCCGGACGAGATCGGACGCCGCGTCGGCATCCAGTGCAAGCGCTATAAGCCGCCTCTCTCCTTCGACATCGTTACCGCCGAAGTGGTGAACGCCGAAAAATTTGGGCCACTATCCACACTTTGGATCGCCACGACTTGTGATCACGACGCCCCGCTTCAGCATAAGGTACGCACATTATCCGACCAGCGCGTCGCGCAGGGTAAGTTCGCCGTCGGAATTTTGTTCTGGGAAGACAGTGTCGATGGGCTGAAACTCAACCCCTCTATGTTCAAGTCACATTATCCCCAGGTGGCTCTGAGCGCCGACCCCACGATCAACAGGGAGAGGCTGATCGCGGCTCTTGAACTCGGCTATTATGGCGCTGACCTCTGGGCCTACGTTATTCTAATCTACGGCGAGTTTGGCTGGATGGCCCAGGCCGATCCGGATGAACTCATCGCAACCCTGCGGCTTCTAGAGCAGCGCACAAACCAACTCCTGGCGCCGGACGACGCGTTGCCGATCCTCGAATCGCTGGCTGCGATCCGCCAGGGCTGCAGCACGCCCAAGACAAAGAAGTCCGAGTGGGATCCCGTAGAGGAGCATGCCAAGCGGATCGGCATCCGGCTCGGCCGAGCCACCTCGCTTCTTCCCCTAGCAGAGTCGAACATGCTCGACTTGGCACTTCACCTCGGCCGACTTTACCACTCACTCGACGAGGCGCCGAAACCGAAGTTGCGCGAAAGTATCGAGAGCAAGGTGCGCGCTGTGCTTCCTCCGAGCAGCAATGCCGCCATTTGCAAGAAGTTCGCCGAGGCCAAGAAGCTCCGGGACGGCTATAGATGGGTGATGCGGGTCTACTCCCTGCTCGACCACGAGGTCCGCTGGTTGTTGGGCTGATATTCGATTTCCAGCGCACCCCGCGGTCCTGCCCACGCGGACGGGCTCGACTACGCCAGAACGGTTGGTGCCCTTGCCCTTTTCGCGGGACACTGGCGCTGTCGTACGTCCGTTTCGCGGCATCCAGCCCGCGAGCTGGTCGTCCCGTGACGGCCAGAACACGCATAGCGGGCGATTTCGGGTAGGCTGCGTTCATGTCCGCTCACGAGGTTAAAGCAGGCATCTGTGCGGTGACCGGCTGTAGCCACTTACCCCTCATCCTGTCGCCGGACGTCGCGAGCTCGATGTCCGCTCCGAGAGGTGTCAGCGACGCCCAGCATCGTCCGAGTTGGGCGCAGAGCGGACTAGCTTGAAAGCCGCTGACACGCCACCGCCCCCCCTTTGGACAATGCGGCCCTCTGCTGTTCCCAATCTGCTGGAAGTGGAATCATCAGTCTCGACATGTCGATTTGCTTGGCCTGTCTTCCGTTCAGCGCCGCCTCCACGATGTCGGGCACCAGCAACGTCAGCCGGAGTAAGCTGCCGAGGTAGCTCCGCTCAATCCGCTCGGCCACCGCAATCTCGGTGATCGACGCATACCGCCCCTCATCCAGCAGCTTCTGATATCGGAAGGCTCGGGCCAGCGCCTTCAGCACCGCTGGGTCGGCATGTGTCTGCACGGGGGGCAGATAGGGCGCACCAGGCGTTTCCGGCGTCACCACCATCTTCCGCCCCGGCCGCCGCCGGATCGCCAGCGGCACCCGTACCGTGAGGCTGGAGGGAGAGGCGGCACTCATTCAGCGGCCTCCAGCACCTCGGTCCGCCCCGCCCCGAGATCCCGCACCAACCCCGCCAGCCCCTCAACCCGCAAGCTGATATCCGCCCCGATCGGCGACACCGTGACCCGCTCGACCAACAGCCGCACAATCCGCGCCTGCTCTGCCGGGAACAGTTCGTCCCAAAGGGGCGCGAGGCTGGTCAGGGCATCTCGGACCTTGGCCTCGGTCAGATCGGGGTCTGTGGCCCGTGCCGCCTGCCATGTCCCCACCACGACCTCGGGCTGCAGGATCAGCGCCCTCACCTGTTCCAGCACCACCGCCTCGATCTGCGCCGCGGAGACACGCCGGACCAGCGTGTCGTCCTGCCCCTCGGCCGTCCCCTTCAGCGCCGACTGGCTGACGTAGTAGCGGTACAGCCGCCCGGCCTTCCGCGTGTGCGTCGGCGACAGCGCCCGCCCGTCCGCCCCGAATAGCAGCCCCTTCAGCAGCGCCGGCGTTTGGTTCCGCGTGCCGTTGCCCCGGGTCCGCGGGCTCTCCTTCAGGGCATCGTGCGCTGCGTCCCAGAGGTCCCGGCCGACTATTCCCTGGTGCTCGCCCGGATAGACCCGCCCTTTGTGCTCGACCTCGCCCACGTAGGTCCGGTTGTGCAGGATCTTGTACACGTCCCCCCGGTCCAGCGGTCGACCCGCCTTGCTCGTCCGCCCCTCGGTTTGCAGAACCCTGGCCGTCTCCAGCCCGGAGCCCGTCTCGGCGAACACCTCGAACACGCGCCGGACCGTCTCCCCCTCGGTCGCGTTCGGGATCAGCTTCCTCTCCCGCACCTCGTAGCCGAGCGGCACATGGCCGCCCATCCACATGCCCCTCGCCCGCGAGGCCGCCACCTTGTCCCGGATCCGCTCCCCGATCACCTCCCGCTCGAACTGCGCGAAGCTCAGCAGGATGTTCAGCGTCAGCCGCCCCATGCTGGTCGTGGTGTTGAACGACTGCGTGATGCTGACGAAGGTCACCTGGTGCCGATCCAGCACCTCCATCAGCCGCACGAAGTCGGTCAGGGAGCGGGAGAGGCGGTCCAGCTTGTAGGTGACCACGATGTCCGCCCGGCCCGCCTCGATGTCCCCGATCAGGCGCCGGAGGGCGGGGCGCTCTAGGTTGCCACCCGAGTAGCCCCCGTCGTCGTAGCGGTCCGGCACCAGGGTCCAGCCCTCGGCACGCTGGGACAGGATGTAGGCCTCGCAGGCGCCGCGCTGGGCGTCGAGGGTGTTGAACTCCATCCCCAGCCCCTCCTCGCCCGAGGCCCGCGTGTAGACGGCGCAGCGGAGGCGCTTGGCGGGCGTGGGCGGCAGGATATTGGCCGGCGGCAGGACTGACCCGCCCCTGGTCTGACGGCGGCTCATGCCCGGCCTCCCTGGCCCTTGAGGCCGAAGAACACCCACCCGTTCCACCGCGTGCCCGTGATGTGCCGCGCCACCGCCGAGAGCGACTGGTACGGCCGGCCCTCGAACTCGAAGCCGTCGGCCAGCACCGTCACCGCGTGCTGGACACCCTGCCACTCCCGCAGCAGCCGGGTGCCGGGCAGCGGCCGGCTGTCCGCTCGGATCCGGCGCAGCACCACGTTGCCGCCGTCCAACTGCTCGCCCAGCGCTTCCAGCCGGGCGCGGGTCTCGGGCTTCAGGCCGCCATAGGCCAGCTCCTGGACGCGGTAGGCCAGCCGGCTCTGGAGGTAAGCCTTGTTCCAGGGCGGCGGCTCCTTGCCGAACAGGAGGCGCCACTGCGCCTTCAGCTCGGCCATCGGCGCGGTCCTGAGGGCGGCCAGGCGGCCCAGGACCTCGGCCGGGGGAATGGCGGGGAACACCGGCGCCGGGACCGGTGGCGGCGCGCTGGAAGCCTGATTCGAGGATCGTCGGGTCATGCCGCACTCCGAGTTGGGGCTGGCACACGACCGCTCTGTTCGGGCGGGAAGTGTAGCGAACTCTCTCCCCTCCCCCGGGCCTGGGCGGCGTCGCGGGCGAGATCCTCGGCGGTGTGGGCGCGGAGCCGCAGCAGGGCAGTGGCCAGCAGGGCGCAGACCTCGCGGAGGTGAGGTGGGAGGTGGAGGTTCACCTCCTGGCGAGGGAGGCCCGCTCGGGGTTGGGGAGCGGGTTGGTAAGACTCGACCGGATGGGAATGCTCGCCTAGAACAAACGAGCAACTTGGATTCGGAGATGCCCTCATGGCTGGGCACCCTCGCCATGCCGACCAGTCCTGACAGGCTGCCTCTCCTGGAGGCTATTTGCGCCTTCTGCGAACCCGAGTTGGTTCATCGCTGGCAGGTCGCCCTCAATGTGCCGATGCCGCCGGCACTCCCCATTCGGAGCCGCTACTTCAACCGGTCCTGGGGATACGACGATGATGATTGGCGCGGTGACCTGGGCCGATTGCGCGCCGCCGAGCGCAAGGTGATCGGGGATAGACAGCAACTGGCTTGGATTGAGGTCCGCGAGGACTTCCGTGCCCGCATCGCCTCCGGCGAGTTGGTCCTGACGGGCCTGCAGATCGCCCCAAGCCTCGCCGCAGCACGTTCTGTCATCCCAGCAATCTGGGCGCGGCTGCTCGTCTTCAGGGCGCAGAACAGTGTCACGGCGAAGGAGGTCCGCTTCATCGACGTGATGGTCGAACGGATCGTGCGCCAGCCGATGGCGCCCACCTTCAGCAAGGAACAGGGCATCGCGGCACCATCGGAGCCGAGCCGCGAAATGGAGGAGGCGGCCCCTCTGCGCCGGCCCCGCGGTCGGGCAAATGTCGGCCCGATGATTGAGGAGGACCTGCGGACCAACTGGGAGGAGGTTCAGCGGCTGGCTGCTCGCAGCCCCAGTGGCAAACCCAGCTGGACGACACTCGCCCGCGCCGTGCGCAAGCGCCTCGGCAAGACCCATCCGCGCCGTCAGTCGATCCCGCATGAGCAGACCATCCGAACTCGTCTGCCCAAGATCTACGCGCGGTTGTTGAGTGATAATCTTGTTCAGAAATGATTGCGCTCAACTGAATAACACTCAACCGATTTCCACTCAGACCATGCGCCTAACCTTGCGGCACCACGAACAGCCGCGAGGTGCATATCATGGCCGCGCCGTTCCGGAGCGACCGCTACGCCCGCCATCTCAACCAGAACGAACTCGCCGCCCGCTGGGGCATCAGTCCGAAGACCGCTGAGCGTTGGCGCTGGTCCGGGCACGGGCCTGCCTACATCAAGGTTGGCCACCGGGTCGCTTACAAGCTGGAGGACATCGAAGCTTACGAGGCCGAGCAGCGCCGCGTGCCGGCCGGCACGGCCGAGGCGGAGGGCGCCCTCTGATGCCGCGCGCAGTCCACGCTCTGTCAGCTGACGACCGGGCCGAGATCAACGCGCAGCTGCGGGCCTTCCTGTCGCGGCACGGCGTACAGCCCTGGGTCGACCCCGCCACCGGGGACGTGCACGTCTGCCATGATGAGCTCTGCCGCGCCCTCGGCCTGACCGAGGAGCAGCTGGCGGCGGTCTTTGGCAAGGACGAGCTCGACACCGATCACCCCGTCGACACGGTGCCGCTGCAATGAGCGCCGTCGGAATGGCCCGTCGGGCCCGGCCGCGCGCCCCCAATGCTGATCTCCTGAAATTCCTCGAGGCCTCGCCATGAACGCGCAGACCGGCATCCCGCCCGATGCGGACAGCGGATGGTCGAGTGTCGCCACCGGCTTGGACCAGCCCTTCGCGCTGACCTTCTTTCCGGACTATGCCGCCGCCAGCAAGCGCGAGGAGATCTACACCCTTCGCTCCCTGGCGCCGCGCATTCAGGCCGTCACCGCCGCAACCAAGAAGCTGCTCCCCTGGCTCAAGATGGCTCGCTTTGGGGACCGGCGAACCGATAAGGTGAGCCTGCGACACGACGCCAACATCCTCACCATCAGCGGGATCGAGGCGGACTACGACGGCGAGAGCGTAGCATTCGACGAGGCGGTCGAGATCGCCGCCAAGGCCGGCTTGCTCTGCCTCATCTACACCTCCCCATCGCACACCCCTGGCAAGCCTCGCTGGCGCATCCTTTGCCCCACCTCAGGAGAGATGTCTCCCGAGGTCCGGCAGCACCTCCTAGGCCGGCTGAACGGCCTCTTCGGTGGAATCTTCTCCGATGAGAGCTGGACGCTGTCCCAGAGCTACTACTACGGCAAGGTTGGACAGAACCCAGAGCATCAGGTGGAGGTGCTCGATGGGATCCCCATCGACCAGCTGGATGAACTTGATTCCGTCTGGCGCGGCAAGCCGAACGCCGGGAGCAGCAAGGACGCCGAAGGAAAACCCAGGCAGGGGCCGCTGAACGAAGCGGAGCTCCTCCAGCAGATCCGCAACGGCCTCTGTTACCACGCCGCCTCGGTCCGTCTCCTCGGCCGCTGGGCCCGTCAGGGGGTGCCATACATGGAGGCGCGGCGACGGCTGGTCGAAGCCATGGAGACGGTCCCCGAAGCCGATCGAGATAGTCGTTGGCAGGGCCGCTTCACCGACATCGATCGCTGCCTGGAGGACATCTACGTCAAGGAGGCTTCTGCCAAGGACCGTGGTGACCGCGACCCAGGGAAGCGCCCGCCGAAGGGCGAGGACGCGACCTCCCCCGATAAGGACGCCGGCGATGTCCCGATCACCGAGGACAGCGTCGCCGCCGCTTTCGCCCGCAAGCTCGCGGACACCCTGCGGTACTGCCACCATGCCGGGCGGTGGTATCGATGGAGTGGGTCGATCTGGCAGCGGGAGGAGACAAGGCTCGCCTTCTCCTGGGCCCGGCACCTCGCCCGCCGAATGGCAGCCGCGACCGAGAACCCCAAGGTCATGGTGGCCGCCGGCAAGGCCAGCTTCGCCTCCGGTGTGGAGCGCCTCGCCCAGGCCGACCGCACCTTCGCGGTGACCAGCGCCACCTGGGACCAGGATCCCTGGCTGCTCGGCACGCCCGGCGGCACGGTCGACCTCCGAACCGGGGAGCTCCGCCCCGCCCGGCAGGAGGACCACATCTCACGCACCACCACCGTGAGCCCGGCCGAACGCGCCACATGTCCTCTCTGGCTGGCCTTCCTCTGGCAGGCCACCGGCGGCGACGAGGCGCTAATCGGCTTCCTGCAGCGTTGGTTCGGCTACACCCTGACCGGCGTCACCCGCGAGCACGCCCTGCTCTTCGTCTACGGCCCGGGCGGCAACGGCAAGGGCGTCCTGCTGGTCACGGTAGCTGGAATCCTCGGCACCTACGCCACCAACGCCGCCATGGACACCTTCACCGCCTCGCAGAGCGATCGGCACCCCACCGACCTCGCCATGCTGCACGGTGCCAGGATGGTCATGACGACCGAGACCGAGGAGGGCCGTGCCTGGGCGGAGAGCCGGATCAAGGCCCTGACCGGCGGCGATCCGATCACCGCCCGCTTCATGCGACAGGACTACTTCACCTTCGTCCCGGCCTTCAAACTGACGATTAGCGGCAACCACAAGCCGGCGCTGCGCAACGTGGACGACGCGGCCCGGCGCCGGTTCAACGTGGTCCCCTTCCTCCATAAGCCGGTCGTTCCGGACAAGCACCTCACGGACAAGCTGCAGGAGGAGTGGCCCGGGATCCTGCGCTGGCTGATCGACGGGTGCCTGGCCTGGCAGAAGGATGGGCTGCAACGTCCCAGGGCCGTGCTCGACGCCACCGCCGAGTACTTCGCCGAGCAGGATCTCCTGGCGCAGTGGGTCGAGGAATGCTGCGACACCGGCAGAGGCTTCGGGGATACCAGCGCAAATCTCTTCGCCTCCTGGCGCGGCTACGCCCAGAGCCGGGCCGACGAGCCGCACAATGCGAAGTGGTTCGCCACGATGCTGGAGCGGCAGGGGTTCCAGCGGACGAAGGACTGCCAGTTGTTTCGCGGACGTGGCTTCCTCGGCATCCAGGTGAAGCCTGGCCCTGGGTCGCCTCACTGGTCGGACCGCGATCCGTGAGTGCGGCTTCCTGCCTCTCAGCGACGCCAGCGACGCGTGCGACGCGATTTCCGGTTAGTACGCTACGCGTGCGCGCGCGTGTGGCGATTAACGGGAATACGCGTCGCACGCGTCGCTGACGTCGCTGGAAGGTCGGAGGACCACGAATGCGGATCTCTTTTGGTCCTCCTCCGTCGCGCCGCATCCGCCTCTCAACAGGCCTCCGCGTCAAAAAAACTTTGGCTGATCGTGGTCCTGCGTAGTCCTGCGCAAGACAGTCATGTAGCGGAATGAGTGCGAGATGCGTTAGACTGCTGCGCACGGAGATGAGGATCGACGACGCGATGATGGTGTGAGCGGCGATGGCGGCGCGAGTGAGCGACGAGGGCAGCGGGCAGCGGGCAGCGGGCAGAGCGGTGCAGACCCCCGGGGGCATGGGTCCTTCCTGGCGAGGTGACGTATGCGGGGGGCCGGAGCGCCCGACCTTCCTAGCGTGAGCCCCGATTTCCAGGTTGCCACCGCGCTCACCGCAGCCTGCCTGTTCTCGCCGAATAGCGCCACTTCCGCGTGACCATCGCTGGCAACTGGCAACCCACACGGCCCTGCCAGTTGCCACCCTGCCCGCTGCCGCACGCAGGTTGCCAGTCGTCGTCGCCAAGGAGGGTTGGAGCACCACCGATGCAGAGGTCGCCCTGGCAAGCCGGATCGATCGAGAGCCGCTCGCTCGTCTCGCTGCTGCCCTACGCCGGCAATGCACGCACGCACCCGCCGGAGCAGGTCGCGCAGATCGCCGCCTCCATCGCCGAGTTCGGCTTCAACGTGCCGGTGCTGGTCGACGACACCGGCGTGCTGGTCGCGGGACACGGCCGGGTGCTCGCCGCGCGGGAGTTGGGGCTGGACGCCGTGCCCGCCATCCGCCTCGGGCACCTCACGCCGGCGCAGCTGCGGGCCTACCGCCTGGCCGACAACCAGATCGCGCTGAACGCCGGATGGGACGAGGCGGTGCTCGCGCAGGAACTGCGAGGCTTGCAGGACGAATCGTTCGACCTCGGGCTCGTCGGCTTCGGTCAGGAGGAGCTGGACCGGCTGCTGGCGCCCGACGACGTGGCTGGTGATGCGCAGGCGGGCGATCCCGACGCCCCTGCCCCGGAGCCGCCCGCGAACCCCGTCTCCCGCGCGGGCGACCTCTGGCTCCTCGGCCAGCACCGCCTGCTCTGCAGCGATGCCACCTCGGCCACGGACGTGGCCCGTCTGCTCGGCGGCGAGACGCCGCACCTGATGGTCACGGACCCGCCCTACGGGGTCGAGTACGACCCGGCCTGGCGCAACGAGGCCGGTGTCTCCTCCACCGCCCGTACCGGCAAGGTCGCCAATGACGATCGGGCCGATTGGCGAGAGGCGTGGTCCCTGTTCCCCGGGGACGTGGCCTACGTCTGGCACGCCGCGGTGCACGCCCGGACGGTGATCGAGAGCGTCGAGGCAGTGGGCTTCGCCGTTCGCAGCCAGATCATCTGGTCCAAGCCGCGCTTCGTGCTCGGGCGGGGCGACTACCACTGGATGCACGAGCCCTGCCTCTACGCCGTCCGGCGGGGTGCGACGGGCCACTGGCAGGGTGCCCGCGACCAGGCGACGGTCTGGGCCATCGCCGTGGGCGGAGAGGAGGACGCGCCCACCGTCCACGGGACGCAGAAGCCCGTCGAGTGCATGCGCCGGCCGATCCTGAACAACAGCGCCCCGGGCGAGGCAGTGTACGAGCCCTTCTCCGGCTCCGGGACCACGCTGATGGCCGCCGAGACCACGGGACGGCGCTGCCTCGCCATGGAGCTCTCCCCCGCCTACGTCGATGTGGCGGTCCAGCGCTGGCAGACGCTGACCGGCCGGGCCGCGGTGCTGGACGGGGATGGGCGCCGCTTCGCGGAGGTCGCGGCCGAGCGGCAGCCCGCCCTGGTGACGGCGGACTGACCGGTGCTGGTGACCTCGCAGCGGGAGGTGGCGCGGCAGTTGGGCCTGTCGCACACCGCCCTGCAGAAGGCCGTACGCAGCGGCCGCATCGCCGAGGAGCCCGGTGGGGGCTGGGACCTGGAGCGGGTGCGCGCCCGGCTGACCGCATCCGCCGATCCGGCACGCCGGCCTGTGCCCACTACGCCGTTACCGGGCTCCACAAGCATTCCGACTGGCGAGGGAAGCATGCCGCGCACCGGAACCACCTTCTCGGACGCCCGCACCGCACACGAGATCCTCAAGGCGCAGGAGCGCCGGCTGCGGCTGGACGAGCGCCGGGGCAAGCTGATCGACAAGGCCCGCGCCCTCCTCCTCGTCCACCGCCTTGCCCGCGAGGAGCGCGACGCCATCCTCGCCTGGCCGGCCCGGGTCGCCGCCGAACTCGCCGCCGAGCTGGGCGTCGATCCCCACCGCCTGCAGACACTGATGGACAGCCGCCTGCGCCAGCACCTCTCGGAGCGGGGAGAGGCCCATGTCCCGCTTGGGTGATCTCCTCGACTTCGACGGCGCCGCTGGCCTGCTGGCCGCCTGGCGCGACGGCCTGGCGCCCGAGCCCGCCCTGCTCGTCTCCGCCTGGGCCGACGCCCATCGCCTGCTCGGCTCCCGCGGCTCGGCCGAGCCCGGCCCCTGGCGCACCGCCCGCACCCCCTACCTGCGCGAGGTGATGGACGCCCTCTCCCCGGCCCACCCCGCCCGGCGCGTGGTGTTCATGAAGGGCGCCCAGGTCGGCGGCACCGAGTGCGGCAACAACTGGATCGGCTACGTCATCCACCACGCCCCCGGCCCCATGCTCGCCGTCCAGCCCACCACCGAGCTCGCCAAGCGCTTCTCCGACCAGCGCATCGACCCTCTCCTGGAGGACACCCCCGCCCTGCGGCAGCGGGTTGCCCCGGCCCGGGCGCGGGACAGCGGCAATCGGCAGCTCAGCAAGGAGTTCCCGGGCGGGCAGCTGGTCATGACCGGGGCCAACAGCGCGGTCGGGCTGCGCTCCATGTCGGCCCGCTTTCTCTTCCTCGACGAGGTGGACGCCTACCCCGGTGACGTCGAGGGCGAGGGTGACCCGGTCGCGCTCGCCGAGGCCCGCGCCCGGACCTACGGCTGGCGGCGCAAGACCCTGCTCGTCAGCACCCCCACCATCGCCGGCCTGTCCCGCATCGAGCGCGAGTACGCCTCCACCGACCAGCGCCGCTTCTTCGTCCCCTGCCCGCACTGCCGCCACCCGCAGCACCTGCGCTTTGAGCGGCTGATCTGGGACAAGGGCCGGCCGGAGACGGCGCACTACCTCTGCGAGGGCTGCGAGGGGCCGATCACCGAGGCGCACAAGACCGCCATGCTGGCCGAGGGGGAGTGGCGCCCGACCGCGGTGCCCGAGGACCCGCACGCGGTCGGCTTCCACCTCTCCGCCCTCTACTCGCCGGTGGGCTGGTTCGGCTGGGCCCAGGTCGCCCGGGACTGGGAGGCGGCCCAGGGCGACGAGCGGGCGTTCAAGACCTTCAAGAACACTGTCCTCGGCGAGGTCTGGCAGGAGGCGGGCGATGCACCGGACTGGCAGCGCCTCTACGACCGCCGGGAGAGCTGGCCGGCAGGCACCGTGCCCCGGGACGGGCTGTTCCTGACCGCCGGCGTCGACGTGCAGCGCGACCGCCTGGAGGCGAGTGTCTGGGCCTGGGGCTCGGACCGGCAGTCCTGGCTGGTGGAGCACCGCGTGCTGGAGGGAGCCCCGCACCTGCCCGCGGTCTGGGAGGCGCTGCGGGACCTGCTGGGCGAGCGTTGGCGTCACGAGACGGGGCACCCCCTGCCGATCGGCATCGCCGCGGTGGACAGCGGCGACGGCCTGACCACGGCCGAGGTCTACAGCTTCGTCCGGCGGGGTGGGACGGCGCGCACCATCGCCATCAAGGGCCAGGACGCGCTCCGGGCGGCGATCGGCGCGCCCTCGGCCACCGAGATCCGGCGGGGCGGGCGGAGGATGGGCGGAGTGAAGGTCTGGCCGGTGGGCTCCTCCTTCCTCAAGGGCGAGACCTATGCCTGGTTGCGGCTGGACCGTCCGACCGAGGAGAGCGGCGAACCCTTTCCACCCGGCTACGTGCACCTGCCGAGCCACGTGGCGGGGGAGGAGCTCTGCCACCAGCTCACAGCGGAGCAGCTGGTGGCAAGGCGCGGACGGAACGGCTACCGCAAGCTGGAGTGGGTGAAGACGCGCGAGCGGAACGAGGCGCTGGACTGCCGGGTGTACGCCCGCGCAGCTGCCGCGGCGCTCGGCATGGACGGCTGGGGCGAGGGCGCCTGGCAGCGGCTGCGAGATGCCCTGGACCTGCCAGCGCCGCCTGCCCCGGTTAGCCGCGCGGAGTCCCCCGCCGCTCGTCCGTCACCGACCACCAGCCGCCCCGAGCAGGCGGAAGCCAACAACCCCTACGCACCTCGATACCCACGCCCGGGCAGCTGGTTCAGCTCACCCCGATCCGGCTACTTCGCCCGGCGGCCATCCAGCCGCAGCAACATCTTTCGCGATGACTGATAACGGTTAGTCCGAGCTGGACGGCCCGTTGAACCTTTCGCGCTCGACAGCCCGCATCCACCCTTCAGGATGTTCATCCTGATCAGGAGTCCTCTCTTTGCCTTTGCTCCCAGATGCTGCAGCTGTTGACATTGTCGCGGAGCAAGCATGGACGTCTGACGGGACCGGCTTGAGCGCTGCCTTCCAGCGTTCGGCTGAGGGTTCCGGATCACCCGATGGATGGAGGCTCCTCGGAGAGGTCTTCAATATCCATCTCAGACATTCAAACGCCAGAGAGCCACTCGGGCCGATGCTCGTCATGGATGGCCGTAGGTCTATGATACCGTCCGATCTTGATGGGAAGCAGCGCGGATACCTTCGAAGCCTTCTCGCCGGCGTGCGCCACCCGGACGTTCGAGCGCGGCTTGGTGACGTCCTCTGGATTGCGGAGCGAGACGCCGGTGCCGCACGCGCCGCGGTGGAAGCATACCTCGACGCTGCCGACCGGCTCGGCATAGACGCGCCCTGGTCACCGGCGGCGGAGCGATATGAAAGGGCAGTGCGCCTGGCAAAGTCGCTTGGCAGACAAGGCCCTCTCCTCGCCGTGGCGCTCGACCGTGTCCTGTGCCGTGTGGTCGCCATGAACGGTGACGACCCGCTGTTCCACTCTCACCGCTTACTCGGATTGCTGGACGATTTTCGTCACGGTGATCCCGACAAGTTGGCAGCCTTAGCGCTCCGAGCAGCGGCGCGAAACCACGCGAATGGTGACGCACGTGCCGCCCGAATGTACTACCTCATAGCTGCCAGGCTACTCCGCCGGATCCCCGCCCCCGACCGTGAGCGCGAAGCTCGGGCGGCTGCCGCCGAGACCCTGGTCGAGGAAGCGAGCATCAACGAGAACGCCGGCAATCTCATGGCTGCTCAGGCCCTCTTCGAGGAGGCTATTCAGGCTTTCCGAGAGCTTCCCAGCGGCAAGGAGCGCTTGCCTGATCTGCATGCTCGTCTCAACGCTGCGGGACAGGAATCCCTCAAGGCCATGAAGCCCGTTGGCATGGAGGTGGATATCTCCGAACTGGCCCCCCGCGCCCGCGGAGCCGTGGCGGGGTGCTCTCTCGGCGATGCCATTTGCACCCTCGGCAGCCTTACGGGCCCGCTCGACCCCGACCGCCTTCGGCAGGATGTGTTGGAGCAGGCAAAGAGCCACCCTCTTCTTGCATTAGTGCCCTCGTACCAGATGGACGCGGGCGGTCGCGTGATCCAGAAGATCCCAAGTCTGATGACGGATGACCCAGACGAGCATGAAGCGGGGATCCGTGGTCGGATGGAGCGGAACGCAGAACTCGAGCGTTGGCTAGCCGTTCGGGGGCTCATTGTCCCGGCGCTCCTGACGCTCCTGGAGGAGCACACTCCAGGGGCGCCCGACATCTCGGAGCTGCTGGAAGGCAGCATGTTCATCCCAAAGTCCCGGATGAATCTCTTTGCTGCGGGCTTCGCAGCTGGATTCCATCGCGACATGCCTGTGGCGCTCAGCCTCCTCATTCCCCAAGCAGAATACGCTATCCGGGCTATTCTCGCTGAGCGTGGTGTCATCCCGTCCCACATTGACCAAGATGGCATCCAGGAAGACTGGCCGCTTGGCAAGGCACTGGCAGAACCACTATTGCTGACCATGATCGGCCCAGAGCTTGTGTTCGAGCTGAAGAGCCTCATGACCGAAAAGGCAGGAGGCAATCTCCGGAACAGATTTGCTCACGGGATGATGGAGGCAGACGAGTTCCAGAGCGTGCCGGGAATCTATCTCTGGTGGCTCCTGCTTCGGATGGCACTGCCAGGATCCCGAGCCATGGAGGCTTGGACCTTCGAGGCTCGGGACAGCGGTCCTGATGCTTCGAGCTAGCGAGTGGTCTGCATGTCCTCCGTCATGTTCAACACCGGGCAGGGACCGTTGATGGGTGGCGAACAGGGCCTTTGCTCTCGTTCAGCGGGACGGCCACCGCCTCCAATGCAAGGAGATCATTCATCGCGTGATTGGACGAGCGCACCGATTCCGCGGTTGCCGCCGCGACATCGCGGGCCCGTAGCGCAATCAGCAAGACGCGGTGGCTGGCGATCGACCCAGCCAACCGTTCCTGTCCGAAGCCGTGCCGCCGGCGGAGGGCGTCGACCAGTGGCCAGGTCCGGTCCAGCACGCCGAGCGCGTCCGGGTCGCGGCCGATGGCGTGCAGCGCGTGGTGAAAGCGCTGGTTGGCCGAGAGGAAGCCTCCGATGTCCCCGGCGGTCACCGCCGCCTCGCAGACCTGCTCAAGGTCCTCCAGCCCGTCCAGCTCCGCCGCCGTGGCCTGCGCCACAACATCGGGAATCAGGATCGACAGCACCGCCGCGCGCAGCCGGTAGAGCCCCCTGATGCGGGTCGCATCCAGCCGGACCACCCGCGCGCCCCGGTGGGGGTCGCTCTCCACCAGCCCCTCCCCGGTGAGGCGGAGCAGAGCCTGGCGCAGCGGCATCGTCCCGAAGCCCAGGCGTCCCGAGAGCGCGGCGACGGTCAGCCGCATGCCGGGCGGCAGATCCCCTTCCACGATCGCGGTCCGCAGCGCCGCCAGGGCACGGTCCGCCTCCGTCTCAGGACTTGATTTGATCAAATCTCTCTGCCTTGATCCGGGGATTGGGAGGATCGCGCCTTGGGCATGCGTATCGTGGCAGGGCAGTTCCGGGAACTGACCCAGGCGGACCTCGTCTTCGCGCGTCAGATCGGCTGCGCCGGCATCGGCATCAACAAGCCCGACCTCGACAGCCCGGCTTGGGTTGCCTTCCTGAACAAACAGTTCACCGCCGCCGCCGGGCCGCGCGCCCCCACCCGCCGCTGGGCTGCGCTCGACCTCATCCAGCTCCGACAGGCGGTGGAGGCGCACGGCCTGACCCTCGACTGTATCGAGGGCGTGCCGCGAAACCTGCTGGATCGCGCCATGCTCGGCCTGCCCGGCGCCGAGGAACAGATTGAAGATTTCAAGGCCACGATCCGCGCCATGGGCCAAGCCGGTATCCCGGTGCTGGGCTACAACTGGATCCCGGACGGGGTCTGGCGCACCGCCAAGGCCGCCCATGGCCGCGGCGGCGCGCTGGTCACGGAGTACGACCACGCCCTCGGCGAACGCGTGTCCACCGGCACCCTGCCGCCGCGCGATGCAGCGGCGATGTGGGCGAACTGGGAGCGCTTCATCACCGCCGTGCTGCCGGTCGCGGAGGAGGCCAGGGTCCGGCTCTCCCTCCATCCCGACGATCCGCCGGTCGAGACGCTCGACGGCGTGGCACGCATCTTCAACGGAGAGGATGCCTTCGCCCGCGCCATGTCCTTCGCCGACAGCCCGGCGCATGGCATCTGTTTCTGCATCGGCACCTTCGCGGAGCGATCGGCGGACTCGATGTTCGCCGCGCTGGAGCGCTTCGGCAGGGCAGGCCGCATCCACTACGTCCATTTCCGCAACGTCCGCGGGGCTCTGCCCCGCTTCGCTGAAAGCTTCGTAGACGAGGGCGAGGTGGACGTGGTCCGCGCGATGCGGACCCTGCGCGAAGTGGGCTTCGATGGCTTCCTGATGGACGACCACGTGCCGCACATGCCCGGCGACACGGTCTGGGGTCATCGCGGCCGCGCCTACGCCACTGGCTACATCGCCGGCCTGGCGCGGATGCTCGAAGCCGTCCCCTGAAGCAAGAAGTCCCGGAGGAATCCATGCGCCGCCGTCCGCTCCTGCTCCTGCCAACCGCGCTGGCGAGCTTCCCGCCGGCCATCCGTGGCGTCGCCGCCCAGGGAACCGCCCCGCTGCGCGTGGCCTTCGACGCGGAGTGGACCTCGCTCGATCCGCATTTCCACTCCTTCCCCTACAACCTTTCCGTCGCCCACCTGCTCTTCGACTCCCTCGTGGAGCTCGACGCCGCCCAGGCCGTGGTCCCGCGCCTAGCCGAGCGCTGGGAGGCGGCGGAGCCGACCCGCTGGGTCTTCCACCTCCGGGGCGATGCGCGCTTCGCGGGTGGCGCCCCCGTCACGGCGGCCGACGTCGTCGCCTCGATCGGGCGCATCGCCACGATCCGCAACTCGCCGGGCCCGTTGACGAGCGTGACCCGTCCCATCACCGCGGCTCACGCGCTCGACCCCCGCACCGTGGAGTTCCGCACCCGTGAGCCCACGCCGATCCTCCCGGCCCTGCTGACCGCGGTGTACGTGGTGCCGGCCCGGCTGGCCGAGGCGCCCACTGAGGCCTTCAACACCGGCGAGGCGCAGGCCGGCTCCGGCCCCTACCGCTTCGTCTCCTACCGCCGCGGGGAGCGTCTGGAACTCGCACGCAACCCTGATCACTGGGGCCCCGCCCCGGCCTGGGACCGGATCGACCTCCGCATCCTGCCGAACACCGCGGCACGGGAGGCGGCGCTGCTGGCCGGCGACGTGGACTTCATCGTGAACCCCTCCACCACGGGGCTGGAGCGCCTGTCGCGCGATCCCGCAGTGGCCGTGCATCGCGCCGTCTCCACCCGCATCACCTACCTGCAGGTCCACCAGGGGCCCCAGCCCCTGGCCGACCTGACCGGCACGAACGGACGCAATCCCTTCGCCGACCCCCGCGTGCGCCGCGCCGCCTCCCTCGCCATCCCGCGGGAAGCGCTGACGGCGCGCGTGCTGGACGGGCTGGCAGTGCCGGCCTCCCAGATCATCCCGCCTGGCCAGCCCGGCCACGACCCGTCCCTGCGGGTGGAGGCGGCCGAACCCGAAGCCGCACGGCGCCTGCTGGCCGAGGCCGGCTGGTCCGGCGGCTTCAACCTGCGCCTCTCCACGCCCTCTGATCGCAACCTGAACGGCCGCCGCGTGGCCGAGGCTATCGCGGCCGCGTTGACCCGCATCGGCATCCGCACGACGGTCAATGCCGTCCCACTCTCCGTCTGGCTGGCCGAGTGGCGGCGGGGCCAATACTCCATGGTGATGCACGGCGCAGGACCCGTGCCGGTGACCTGGACGCTCGTGCCGCAGATGGTCGGCACGAAAGACATGGCCGGCGGCTTCGGTCCGTCCAACGAGAGCTACTATTCCAACGCCGGTCTGGACCGTATACTCCGCACCGCCCTGGCCGAAATTGACAATAGTAGGCGGGAAACTCTGCTGCGCGAGGCTGCCAGCATCGTCCGGGCGGAAACGGCCATCATCCCGCTTTACCACGAGGCCGCGCTCTGGGCCTCGCGCGCCGGGCTGACCTTTGCGGCGCGATCCGACACGTTGACCTATGTCGACGATATTCGTCGGCGTTGATGCATTGCACTTCGCTGCTGCGGAGCCTGGTGGCATCACACCGAAGCCTGTTGAAGGTTAGCACAACGCCAGCGCGAGAACTCGCGCCACCGTCGTATGCGTCCAGGCACCTCGACCCGCGGGCGTCGGCACCCCCTTCTCGTTCAGCGCCCGCGCCAGCGCCGCCTGCCCCACAACGCCATCCGCCCGCAGTCGCTCGATCTCCAGCGCCAGCCGGTGCGCAGCCCGTTCCGCTTCCTCCCGCCTTACCTGGGCCGCTGCCCGGGCACACGGCGGCACCGACGGCCTCCACCCCCGGTCTCCACCCAGCACCGCCCCTCTCGCCCGGGCCGCCGCCAGCGCCGCCCTGGTGCGCTCCGAGATCAGCTCCCGCTCCTTCTGCGCCATTGCCGCGTAAACCCGTATCATCAAGTCGTCGGCGCCCGGCATGTCGGCGGCGCGGATCGAGATGCCCTCCTCCAGCAGACCGGACAGCGTGTGAGCGCGACGGGTGATGCGATCGAGCCGCGCCGCGACCAGCACCGCCCCGAGCTGCCGGCAACGGGTCAGAGCCGCCTGGAACCCCGGGCGGCGGTCGTCCTTGCCGGAGGCAATGTCCTGGTGCTCCGCAATCAGGGTCCACCCTTCCCGCTCGACGAAGGCGCGTACGCTGGCCTGCTGCGCCTCCAGTCCCAGGCCCGAGTGCCCCTGCTCGGCGGTTGAGACGCGGTAGAGCGCGACGGCGTAGCGGGGCTGAGGAGAGGGACGACGGGGGGTGGCCATCACCCGGCCTCCCCAACCCGATAGATGCTGTAGCTCCCCTTCGCTCCCTCCTTGCCCGCCCCAACCTGGCGGACGCGCTCTAGGACGGTGACGGCGATCCCCTTCTTCTTGAGCCCGGTGAGGAAGCCGCGGACGGTGTGCTGCGCCCAGCCGGTGGCGGTGATGACGTCGGCGATGGTGGCGCCCTCGGGACGGCGGAGGAGGGCGAGGACGGCCTGCTGCTTCGTGCCCTCACGGGCACGGCGCGGCGTGGCAGGGTCACGGGGCTGGCCGGCGCTGCGGCGGGCTAGGGCGGCGCGCAGGGCCTCTACCGCTGCCGGTAGGTCAGGGCGGTCCTCGCCGGCGTCCCAGGCCGCCAGCACCGCCGCAGCGGTGTTGCGCAGGGAGAAGCGCCCTGGGGCCGGCGTGGGCGCTTCCCGGCTAGCTGGGGTGGGTGTGGTGGCGCCCAGTTGCTCCGCGCCATCCTGGCCCGCGTGTGAGGCGCCCCCGCCCTCCGTCTCGACGCCGGTCGCTCGTAGTCCGGCCGGAGTGATCCGGAGCGCCACCGCCGTCTCGTCCTCCTCCTGTCGCCAGCTCAGGTCACGGTGCTCGGGCGGTGCGGTAATCTCCTCCAGCAGCCCGGCCTTGAGCAGGCTACGCACGACTGCATTGCGGGCGGCGGCCGGGAGGTGGTCGGGCGCCTTGGCCAACCCCATCGGGTGCTGGCTTGCCTGGCTCAAGAGCAGGCTCTGCGTGTCGGAGAGGGTCATCGTCGCGGGTTCCGGTGCTGGACCCGATCGGCCGGGTCCTACGACCCGAAGCCCTGCCGTGTGAGGGGCAGGGTGGCGACCGACGCGGCGTCGGCTGCATGCTGACGCTTCGCTCTGTTCAGCATAGAAGCCAAGTTCTTGTCCCTGCCCGTTTGCGACCGAGACTGGCCGAGGCCTGGCTCCGGACCATCTGTCAGCATCAGGGCTCCTGCCGCTGGTCAGGATCGCCCATCAAGGACTTGGTCCGGCCACAACCACAGGTTGGTAGTTCGAATAGAACGCCCCTGGTAGCCGTGATCGCGAACGGCCCTGATCGCTGGTGCGGGGCGGACCCCGCCTCGCAAGACAAGGCCCTGCAAGGACCCTACCCATGGCCGGCATCCCCAGCGTCATCAACCTCGGCAGCCCAACCGCTGACACGAGGATCTTTCGCCTCGACGGCGCCGTGGCGGGCGACAGCAGCGGCTACTCCGTCTCGTCCGCCGGTGACGTGAATGGGGACGGCTATGGCGACATCATCGTTGGCGCCTATCAGGCCGCCCCGAACGGCTCGTACTCCGGCAGCAGCTACGTGGTGTATGGCGGGGCGACGAACCCCGGCAACCTCAATCTCGGCGCCCTCACCCTCGCCCAGGGCTTCCGCCTTGACGGCGCCGCGGGGAACGACATCAGTGGCTACTCGGTCTCGTCGGCCGGCGACGTGAACGGGGACGGCTACGACGACCTCCTCGTCGGGGCACCTGGCTCCGACGCGAGCAGCAACGGTTCCGGCAGCAGCTACGTGGTGTATGGCGGGGCGACCAACCCCGGCAACCTCAACCTCGGCGCGCTCACCGCTGCCCAGGGCTTCCGCCTCGACGGCGCCGCGGCGGGCGACTTCAGCGGCCTCTCCGTGTCCTCCGCAGGTGATGTGAACGGGGACGGCTATGACGACCTGATCATCGGGGCCTACTTCGCCCACCCCAACGGCTCCCAGTCTGGCAGCACCTACGTGGTCTATGGCGGGGCGACGAACCCCGGCACGCTCAACCTCGGCTCGCTCACCGCCGCCCAGGGCTTCCGCCTCGACGGCGCCGCGGCGAACGACCGCAGCGGCTACTCCGTCTCCTCGGCCGGTGACGTGAACGGGGATGGCTACGACGACCTTCTCATCGGAGCCTACCAGGCCGACCCAAACGGCTCCAACTCCGGCAGCAGCTACGTGGTGTATGGCGGGGCGACCAACCCCGGCAACCTCAACCTCGGCGCGCTCACCGCCGCCCAGGGCTTCCGTCTCGACGGCGCCGCGGCGGGCGACGTCAGCGGCTACTCCGTCTCCTCGGCGGGCGACGTGAACGGAGACGGCTACGACGACCTGATCATCGGGGCCTCCGGCACCTCCCCGAACGGAGGCCAGTCCGGCAGCAGCTACGTGGTGTATGGCGGGTCGACGAACCCGGGCAACCTGAACCTCGGCGCACTCACTGCCGCCCAGGGCTTCCGCCTCGATGGTGCCGCGGAGCTTGACTTCAGCGGCCTCTCCGTGTCCTCGGCCGGCGACGTGAATGGGGACGGCTTCGATGACCTGATCATCGGGGCCTACGGCGCCGGCCCGAACGGCGCCCAGTCCGGCAGCAGCTACGTGGTCTATGGCGGGGCGACGAACCCGGGCACCCTCAACGTCGGTGCGCTGACCGCCGCCCAGGGCTTCCGCCTGGATGGCGCTGCGGCATACGACAACAGCGGCTTGTCCGTCTCCTCGGCGGGAGATGTGGACGGCGACGGCTACGACGAGCTGATCATCGGGGCGCCCTACGCCGCCCCGAACGGCCCGTACTCCGGCAGCAGCTACGTGGTGTTCGGGGAGGCGACGGCGGCTGTGGTGCGGACGGCGGCGCTGGACGGGGCAGCCTATGGCGGGGACTTCGCGGACATCCTCTCCGGCGTGGGCGGGGCGGAGCGGCTGTTCGGGCGGGACGGGGACGACACCCTGGTCGGCGGGGCAGGCGCGGACAGCCTCGACGGCGGGGCAGGAACCGACACGGCCAGCTACGCCACTTCTTCCGGCCGTGTGAGCGCGGCGCTGTCGCTCCAGCCCTCGACCGACAACGACGCGCAGTTCGACACGCTGGTCGGGATCGAGAATCTCACGGGTTCGGACTTCGACGACGGCTTGTTCGGTGACCTCGGGGACAACGTGCTCGACGGTGGCGCCGGGGACGACGCCCTGTACGGCCAGGGCGGAGCAGACACGCTTATCGGCGGGACCGGCCGGGACACGGTTTTTTACAGCATCGCCAACACTGCGGGCATCACGGTCAACCTGGCACTCGGGACCGGTCTCGGCGGTCAGGCCGAAGGCGACGTGCTGATTGGGGTCGAGAATGTCAGCGGCGGCGGCTTCGCAGACCTGCTGGTCGGCGACGCGAACGCAAATGTCCTGAACGGGGAAGCCGGTGAGGACACCCTGATTGGCGGTGCCGGGGCCGATACGCTCCAGGGCAGCACGACCCTCTCAGGGGCAGACGTGGACACGGTGGACTACAGCGCCTCCTTCGCCGGAGTAACGGTCAGCCTTCTGACCGGCACTGGATCGGCTGGTGACGCAGAGGGCGACGTCCTCATCGTCATCGAGAACCTCGTCGGCTCCGGCTTCAACGACGTCCTGATCGGGGCAGCCGGTGCAAATAGCCTACTGGGTGGGAAGGGCGACGACCTCCTCCTCGGAGGCTCTGGCGCAGATGTGCTCGACGGAGGCCTCGGTCCCGATACCGTTTCCTACATCACCTCCACAGCTGGGGTGAGAGTCGAACTGGCCACAGGCCTCGGGCAGACCGGTGATGCTCAGGGTGATATCCTGCGCAACATCGAGCGCGTGTCTGGCAGTAACTTCGGCGATACCTTAACAGGTGGTACAGCCGATGACGTCCTCTTGGGCTTGCTCGGAGACGATCTGTTGGCCGGCGGTGACGGAGACGACTTCTTGGTCGGCGGTGGCGGCGCTGACCGTCTGAATGGTGGCAATGGACTGGACACGGCCAGCTATGCCGCGTCTACGACGGCCGTTCTCGTAGATCTCATAGCCGGTCTTGGCTCGGGCGGAGAGGCAACCGGCGACACACTGGTCGGCGTTGAGCGAGTGTTCGGATCCCAGTTCAGTGACACCCTGATCGGCGGCGCGAGTAGCGATGTGTTGTTAGGGGATCTCGGCGCGGACCTGCTGCGCGGCGGCGGCGGGGCGGATGTCCTGGTCGGCGGCGCGGGCTTCGACACGGTGGACTACCTGACCTCGGACACCGGCGTGACCGCCTTCCTCGGCGGCGCCGGGGTGGGGGCGGGCGGCGATGCCGCGGGTGACGTGCTGCTGGAGGTGGAGGGCCTGACCGGCTCCGCCTTCAACGACGTGCTCGTCGGCGATGCCGGCCGCAACGTCATCATCGGTGGGGCGGGCAGCGACTACCTGCTCGGTCGTGGCGGAGCGGATGTGCTGGTGGGCGGGGCCGGAACGGACCGCTTCGTCTTCGCCACGCTCCAGGACAGCACGCCCGGGCCGGGGGTGGACCTCGTGGCCGACTTCTCCCGCGGCGAGGGAGACCTGATCGACTTCTCGCCCCTGCTCGCGGGACTGGGCTACCGCTTCATCGGCGGCGCCGGCTTCAGCGGCACCGGGCCGGAGCTACGGTCCGAAGCGCTGGGCGACGGCCGCTTCCTGGTGGAGACGGATGCCGGGGAGGGCACGGCCGACCTGCGGATCGTCGTGCAGACCGTGGACGTCACGGGCAACCTCGTCGCTTCCGACTTCGTCTTCTGATAGGTCGGGGCCGAACAGGAGGGCCGCTTCGTGCGGAGTGGCCCTCCTGCGTTCACGGCGAGGACGGACCCGGCGGGCTCGGTCGGCCAAGAGCCGCCGGTCAATCGCCTTCAAGCCCGAGCGACGCTGGCTCGCCTCGCTGAGCAGCAGGCGTTGCGTGTCGGGGAGGGTCATGTCTGGGTCCTGGTTCCGGACCCGATTGACCGGGTCCTACGACCCGAAGCCCTGCCATTCGGGGGGCAGGGTGGCAGCCGGCCTCGTACCGGCGGCGTCCTACGCTTCGCTCAATTCGGCAGGGAAGCCAAGCGCGATCGTGCGCAGAGGCCCGCGCCTCGCAGGCCGTTCTGCTGCCGCACGCTGCCTGGGAGCACGGTGCCGAGCACCTGGAGGCGATGACGGCTGCGGCCAGCAAGGCGAACCGGCGCGGAATGAGATGGACGGGGCGGTGCTGGTTGGACCGGTGCAGTGCGAGGCGACTGAGGGTGGGATCGGCGCTATTGCCGAAGGTAAGGGTACGGCGCGGATCCGCCTTTACGGCCGACCGATGGACGATCTTTCCCAGGCGGCAACCCTGCTCCACGATGCTCCGGAGGCACGGGGGTGGAATGTCTTGGGCGTGGTCTGGGATGGGATCGTCGAAGCGGATGTACTCAACGAGGAGCAGGCGCACCTCCGGCACAAGCTGGCCGATGCGGGAAAGGGCTGCGACTGGCCGACGATACTCGGCATCCTGCGCGAGCATCCTCGTCTTGCGAACACTACAAGGCTTGGTGGCAAGTCGCTCTACGCTCCCCTGCACCAAGCAGCCTATTCCGGTGCTCCGATCGAGGTAGTAGTGGAGATGATCCGACTTGGGGCGTGGCGGACATTACAGAATGCCCGCGGTGAGCGCGCTGTCGATGTTGCGCAGCGAAGGGGTCACAAGGAAATTGTCAGAACCCTGCTTCCCGTCCTGCAGCGCAAGGTCCCGCACGGCATCCTTGCCAGGGTCCAAGCCCACTTTCACAGCGTGATCCGGGGTCGTGCCAGTGGGACCCCTTACATGAGCGCACTACGGCTACCCGAACTGGAACCCCTGCTGGAGCTCGGAACGGGTTCTGAACCAGTCTGGTTCGCAGTTCCGGGCATGTACGGCGGCTTTGTGTATCATCTCCGCAATGACGGGGTAGAAGCCGTGCTGATTTCAGAAAGCTGGAGCCGTGTTGTCGGAGGCTCTGGTCAGCGCCATGAGATCACTTCCGCCGGGAGTAGGCTGGTCGCTGAAGGCTTTGTCTGATTCCGGCATGAGGCAAGGCCCCGGGATCGAGGAGATCCAGACCGAACAGGCGGTTCAAGGGGTCGGCTCCGCAACCCGCCCAGGTCCGCTCCGAGATCAGCTCCCGCTCCTTCTGCGCCATCGCCGCATAGACCCGCATCATCAGGTCGTCAGCCCCGGGCATATCAGCCGCCCGGATGGAGATGCCCTCCTCCAGAAGGCCGGAGAGCGTGTGGGCGCGCCGGGTGATCCGATCGAGCCGCGCCGCGACCAGCACCGCCCCGAGCTGGCGGCAGCGGGTCAGGGCGGCCTGGAACCCTGGCCGGCGATCGTCCTTGCCGGAGGCGATATCCTGGTGCTCGGCGACCAGGGTCCAGCCCTCCCGCTCCACGAAGGCGCGGACGCTGGCCCGCTGGGCCTCAAGCCCCAGGCCCGAGTGGCCCTGCTCGGCGGTCGAGACCCGGTAGAGCGCGACGGCATAGCGGGGCTGGGCCGTGGGGCGGCGTAGGGCCATCAGGCCGCCTCCCCCACCCGGTAGATGCTGTAGCTCCCCTTCGCGCCCTCCTTGCCCGGCCCGACCTGCCGGACGCGCTCCAGGACGGTGACGCTGATCCCCTTCTTCTTCAGACCGGCGAGAAAGCCGCGGACGGTGTGCTGGGCCCAGCCGGTCACTGTGATGACGTCGGCGATGGTGGCGCCCTCGGGGCGGCGCAGGAGGGCCAGCACTGTCTGCTGCTTCGTGCCCTCGCGCGGGCGGCGTGGGGTGGCTGGGGCGCGGGGCTGGCGGGCGGGGGTGTCAACGCCGACCGGATCCTCCTCAGAAGTGCCGAAGCAAATTTCCCCAGGTGATGGGTGGTCAGGTGGCGTTCGGCTCTGCAGGTCGGGCCTTGGGAGGTCTGCCTCGCCGGCGCGGCGGTACCTGGGAGAGCGCCGCGGCTGGGATACGCATGGCGTCGGGCACGAGGTCGACGTGCTGGCGCAGGCGGTAGCTCGAGCCCTCGATCTGGACGACCACGGCGTGGTGCAGCAGCCGGTCTAGCAGGGCGGTGGCGACGACGGGGTCGCCGAACACCTCGCCCCATTCGGCAAAGCCCCGGTTGGAGGTCAGGATCATGGCGCCGCGCTCGTAGCGGGCGTTGACCAGCTGGAAGAACAGGTTGCCGTTGCCGGAGGTGATCGGCAGGTAGCCGATCTCGTCGACGATGAGCAGCGAGGCCCGGCACAGGAACCGGATGCGCTCGCGCAGGCTCCCCTCCCGCTCGGCCCTGGCCAGTGAGGCGACGATGTCGGCGAGGGAGGCGAAGTAGACGCTGTGACCGGCTCGAACTGCCTCGACACCGAGGGCGACCGCCAGGTGGCTCTTGCCGGTCCCAGGCGGGCCGAGGAGATGCACCACTTCGTGCCGGCGGATGAAGTCGAGTTCGGCCAGGGCCAGGATGCGGTTGCGGTCGAGGGATGGCTGAAACGAGAAGTCGAAGCTCGCCAGCGTCTTGACCACGCCGAGGCGCGCCATCTGCAGCGCCGCCTTGATGCGGCGCCCCTCGCGCAGGGTCAGCTCCTCGGCAAGCAGGGAATCGACCGCCTCCAGCGTGCCGATCTCCCCGCGCTCGACCTGGCGGACGACATGGTCGAGCACCTCGAGTGCGCGCGGCATGCGCAGCCCGACCAGATGGCGCCGCACCCGCTCCAGGGTGGCCGGGGCCGGAGCGTCGTCCCTCATGAGCGGGTCCCCTCCTCGGCCAGACGCCGGGCGACGGCGGCGTAGAAGGCGAGCGGCCGGCGCATGACGGTCTCGCCGGCGCGGATGGGGAGGACCGGGCCGCCGTCCCCTACGGGACGACTGGCGGGTGACGGAGGCCGGCGGTGGCCACCAGCAACCCGGCGATGCCCGCGGCCCTCGAGCACCGGGTGGCTCGCCACCAAGTGGTTCTCCTCGAAAATGCGCAGCTCATCGGCGAGCAGGTGCACTTCGACGGCGCGGCGGCGCGTGCTGTCGGGCACGCTGTAGAGATTGCCGTCCACCGAGACCATGCCGTCGCGGGTAATCCGCCGCTCGAGGCGCAGCGTGGCCTGGAAGGGGCCGGCGGGAAGTGGCCTGAGGCCCGGCATCTCCTCGGCGAAGTGCTCGGCAACGATGCGGCGGGTCGTCGCGTGCACTCGGCGGTTGGCCACCTCGTCCAGCCATTGCCGGAGCTGGACATTGAGGTCGTCGAGATTGCGGAAGCTCCGGGCGAGGAAGAAGTCCTCGCGCACGTAGCGGAACGGTCTCTCGACCTTTCCCTTGCTCTGCGGCCGGCAGGGGCGGCACGCCCTGGGCAGGAAGCCGTAGTGCCGCGCCATCTGGAGCAGGGTAGGGTTGTAGGCGATGCCCTGCGCATCCTCGCCCACCACCGCGGTGCGCATGCGGTCGTAGAGGATCTCGGCCGGCACACCGCCGAGCGCCTCGAAAGCCGCCATGTGGCAGCGGAGTACCGTCGGCAGATCCTGGTGCAGGACAAAGCGCGCCCACAGCATCCGGCTGTGCCCGAGAACCAGGGAGAACAGCCAGACGATGCGCGCCGTCCCGGGCTCGTCGGCGAACTCGGTGCGGAACTGCGCGAAGTCGACCTGCCCCTGCTGGCCGGGCGGGGTCTCGAAGCGGTGCTCGAAGCCGGATGCCGCCGGAGGGCGAACGTCGCGGAGGAAGTCGGTCAGCCGGGTGTAGCCGCCCTCGTAGCCCAGATCGCGCAACTCCCGATGCAGCCGCCGCCCCGTCAGATCGGGAAAGGTCGCGATCCGCTCGCGCAGGTACCGGCTGAACGGATCGAGCAGGGTGCCCCGGGGCTGGCGCGGGCCGTAGACCGGCGGCTCCAGGCCGCGCTCCACGTATTTGCGCACCGTCTTGCGGTCGAGCCCGGTCCGCCGGGCGATGGCGGATACCGAGAGGCCCTGCCGGTGCAGGTCCAGGATCATGACGACCTCCCCAAGTCGGACCACCGGCGCCGCTCCCCCTCAGGACAGGGGCAGCATGGGGTCCATGGCCGGCCGACCGAGGCATTCCTGACCAGGCCGGCCCGTCAGACCAGCTGGGGAATTTTCAGTCGGCAATTCTGGGGAGTGTCGTCTCGGCGCCTACAGGGGGTGGTGCGGCTGGCTAGGGCGGCGCGCAGGGCCTCCAGCGCTGCCGGCAGATCCGGGCGGCCCGGGCCCGCGTCCCAGGCCACCAGGACCGAACTGGCGGCGTCACGCAAGGACAGGCGCGCTGCGGCCGTCTGGGGCGGCTCCTGGACGGCTGTGGCCGGTGCCCCGGTGTCTGGCTGCCCCGCGCCCTCCTGGCCGGCGTGTGTGGCCTCTCCGCGCTCCGGTCCAACGCCGATCGCCCGCAGCCCTGCCGCGGTGATCCGCAGCGCCACCGCGGTCTCGTCCTCCTCCTGGCGCCAAGCAAGGGCGCGGTGCTCGGCGGGGGCGGTAATCTCCTCCAGCAGCCCGGTCTTAAGCAGGCTGCGTACCACGGCGTTGCGGGCGGCGGCCGGGAGGTGGTCGGGCGCCTTCGCCAGCCCCATCGGGTTCTGGCTCGCCCGGCTCAGCAGCAGGCTCTGCGTGTGGGAGAGGGTCATTGTCGGATCCCGGTTCCGGACCCGATCGGCCGGGTCCTACGACCCGAAGCCCTGACGCGTGAGGGTCAGGGTGGCGCCAGGCGTCGAGCTGGCTGCGTGCTGACGCTTCGCTCTGCTCGGCAGGGATGCCAAGCGCAATCGTGCGGAGACCCGCGCCCTCGTACTACTTCTTCTGCCCACGATGCGTGGGACCGAGCGAGAGCACCTACCGGCGATGACGGCCGCCGCCATCGAGGAGAACCGGCGCCGGACGGGATGGACGGGGAAGGTGCTGGTCGGACCGATCCCCTGTAACACTACCAAGGAGTGGGACCGGCGCTATGTGGCTGGGGCCAGCAGAAGCGAGGACCCTACCATCCCGGCGTCCGTAACGCTGTCGGGCTAAGGTGCGCCACGGTGGCGCACCTTCGGCGCGAGAGGTGTTCGGTGGCGAGTACCCTTCGGAGGTGTTGCACCGTGCAACACCTTCCCGACGTCGGGAAGTTCCTGCAGGCGGGAGATTGTCGGGCAAAGGTCGCTCACTGTGTGCGGCCTTCCTTTGCGGCGCCAGGAGGCCGCGAAAAGGCGCTATCGGGTCAGGACCCCTTCAGTGCTGCCCGCGCCTGACACCAGGCAGATGCTGGGCGCCCGCTGTGATTGTCTCCTCCAGTTCGGCCAGCTCGGCGTTGCAGATAGCAATGAGGCGCGCGCGGAAGGCGATACCAACCACGCCCTGTGCCGTTGCGTGAGAGAAGGCCCGTCCGAGTTCGATCCGCAGATCACGTATCATCGCAAACCGATCAGCGGTTGTAGCGCGACGATTGAGCAGCTTTTCCAACGACGCGCGCACGAGCGCCCGCAGGTCGTCGTCAATGAGGGTCGAGACCTTGGGATCAGGAGACATGACGATGCACCTCGCCTTCAACAGGAGGTCTTCTAACGCCAGCTTTGGCTGGCGATGGTTGAAGTTAGTCAACTAATTAGCTTCGCAAGCGTCACAGGAAGTTTATTTGTCTGAAAAACCGTGAACAGATTTGCTAAATGTTGAAGAAGGGGCAGTAGGACACAACAAATGTGTTGTTTGTCCCCGAACCTCTGAACCGAGATTTGAGAGCCACAAAGGACCGCATCAACACCACAACGGCGTGGACACCCGCAGTCTGCCATAACGAGGAGGCAACAAGTCAATGCTGAGCTACTGCAATGACAAGCCAGTGCGGGACCGGCGCTTGGCCGAGACAATCGAAGCCATCCACGAACTCTCTGACTATGCACATGCCAGAGGGCTCAATGTCGCCGATGAGATGCTAACGGAGTTGCTTGCACGGATCTACGTCGGTTTCGATCCTGTCGCATTGCCTAGCTTTTTGGCTGAGGAACGTAGCACGGCCAGCGCAGTGGGCTGATACCGGCGTGAGACGAGGCGCTGAATGAAACGCCAGGGCGCGCGTGGGACGCCTAAGCCCATAAAATGCCAGTGAGACTGTGCGTCTGTCTCAGTCTCACGTGAGACGTGGCGAGACGGCTCGACCGCTTGCTAGGTAACCAGTACCACCAAGTGCTGCAACGCTGTTATGGCAGGTGCCGAAGCGTTGGTCGGTAAGGTGCGGCACGGTGCCGCACCTTTGGCTGCGGAAGGTGGCGCACGGCGCACCACCTTACCGCACGACACCGCGCTTTAACGGCCGACGTAAGCGGCCCGGCGGCCGGCCTCATAAGCGCGACGCTGGTCCATCGCACGCTGCTCGCGACGGAACTCACGCCGAGCTTCCCGCCGCGCCATCCGCCGCTCGAAGGCTTGGCGCTCGAAGCGATCACGTGGGCCGTAGCCCTGTGCCTGAACGTCGGGAACCGCGATCAGGAATGCGCCCGCTACCACCATGGCACCAAGGATGGCTCGTTTCATCGTGTTCTCCTGGGCTAGGACCGTCCCAGCCATCGCTGCAGGGCATAACGCGACCATCACACCATCGTTGTGCCGCCGCGCTACGGGGCGAGGCGCGCCGCTTCAACGCCGAAATGCGCGCTCTCCTCCGCGGCATTGTTGGATCGGCTGCGCGGCCGGCTATGGGCGAACACTTGGCAGGCGCTGAGCATTCGCCGTCAACATGGCTTCCAGACGAGCAATCTCGGCATCGCAGATCGTAGCGAGCCGTACGCGGAACGCGACGTCGTCGGGTGTGAATTTGGCTAACGGGGCGTTCTCCATCGCGTGGTGAAGTTCCAGTCGAAGGTCCCGCAACATCCCGAGACGGTCGCCTCCTCTAGGGCGCCGGCTGAGCAGGGTTTCCAGGGAGGCCGCGACCATGGCGCGCAGGTCATTGTCGCGCGGTGCCGGAGATGAGGGTCGTTGGTGCAGCATCGTTCCTCACAACCGATCAGAATCCATCAGCGGCATAACCTCGAACGAATCAACGCAGGTCGCCAGCCTCGGCGGCTCACACGGATTTCAACAGGTAAAATATCCCACATCGCAGGACTGTTGAATTCGCAAACCTTGTCTCATAAGGATGAACAAAGGGTTATTTAACGCTCTTCATAAGACGTATCGTTCACAACCCCTCTTCGTGGCTTGGCTTTCTGCACCATAGATTTGTGGTGCCAACGAAGGGGGTCACAACCATGCCGGGCGTTGATCAGGTGCATTCCGCTTCAAGTGGAAGGCTGGATCAGGTGATCGATGCGGTTCGCTACTTGGCCGATCACGCTCAGGCTCGCGGGCTGGACCTTGCCGACGAACTCCTCACTGAGTTGCTGGCCACGATCTACAAAAAAGCGGGTGCCGTTCAGCAGCTCGGGCGCTTGGCGCGCGAGAACCGATCCATGACCGTGCTTCGCCTTGCGTGTGACCGTGACGCATATACCGGACGAGCCGATCCAACGATGTGGATGAGCGGAATGACTGTTGCTGGTGCTGTCGCGGCCAGTGGCGAAGCGGACCGGGAACCGCATGACGTGTAGCTGTGGAGGCAGTCCTGCGCCGGAGACCTCCCTACCAGCGGCCCTAGTCTGCCCAGGCTTCCAGGGCGGCTGGCACTATCGGGTGTGGTGCCCTGTCACGGGCCGGCATGCTCGGGGCTGGAAGCCGCTTCGGGATGAGGCCCTGGAGGAGGCTGGTTTCTGGTGGCGGTCGTTTGGTTGTCCTGACCTTGGCTGTGCCGATGTCGTCGTTCTGTCGGAGCCAGTTGAACTCCTTTCCTGACCGGTAGGGCGCGGCTCGGCACACCTCTGGACAGCGCGGCATCGGTGACGAAGGCTGGTCAGGAGGCCGTGAAACGGTAGGATTGTGCTTGGGCCGGATGCGTTACATGGCCGGCCCAAGCCGGCGAGAGCCATGCCCCTCTACCACTTCCAGGTCCTGGACGATCAGACGCTGCCTGACAGCGTGGGGGTTCAATTGCCCGACCTGAAAGCGGCCCGCGTCGAGGCGGTGCGCGTTGCCGCCGAGATCCTGAAGGAGCACGCAGAGACCTTCTGGTCCACGTACGAGTGGCAGTTGAAGGTCACGGACGATACCGGCCTGACGCTGTTCACGCTGCTGTTCCTGGCCCAGGAGGCGCCTTCAACCCGGAGGGACGGCGGGCGCAACTCCTAGTCCAGCGGCGTCCCCCAAGAGGGAGTGCGAGAAGTCGGCAGCGCGGGGTTTTCGGCATGTCGGCCGGGCGCGGGAAAGTGTTGTTGCTGCCGGAACGACCAGCCTACGCTATAGCGCTGCGGCGGCGTGGATGGGACACGCGACCTTCCGGCTCAGCGTGCCTCGCTCGGGGCAAAGGGCCGAGAGGTGGGCCGGTAGAATGGAACCTCCGCCGGCCAAGCCGATCTCGAATTCGACCCGCAGCGATCTCTCTAGACCGTGCCGGCCGGTTGGGGCGATTGGTTGGCCCAGCGCAGCTTCCAGCGTGCGATCCCTAGCCTCGTCCTAAGCTCATGACATACCCGAGAACGAACAGAAGTGCCGGTATAGCAGTTAGGAATATTCCGATCTGGTAGGCCACCGGCTTCCTGATCAGTGCAACGACGCCCGCGATCACGCAAATCAGGGCGGTGAACACGAGCACCATGAGGACCTGCAGGCCATCGAACTGCCCGCGAGGGTGTGCCGCGACGCTTGAGATCAGCATGAGTGCGAACAGCACGTCGCTGCCTACGACGATCCAGAAGAGCCGCGACAGGGTCATGGGGCCCGCACTCTCAGCCATCGTTGTTTCGCGATGACCTGGCATTCTACTGACGGCTCGTCGCGCCGCGGTGTCGTCGCATGCTGCTCTTCGTCTCGTCGGTCGTGCGCTGCCAATCTGTCAGCTTGGTGTGGCTTCTCACACCTGCACCGCCACAAGCAGGCGGCTGGGACCGCGCGCCCTGACACCCGGCCCCGGCCTGACCGCACCCCCCAGAGTAGCAGGGCAGCGGAGGCGGCGGCTGGCCTAAGTCTGGGTCCCAGGAACGCTCGGCCCAGACTGTAACTCATGTTGTGGTGCCACAGCCTGATCGGCTTGTAGCAACCGGGACGGATGCCGGCTTCCCGGCTTTCTAGCTTCCCGGGGCAGTGGCGGCGCTTGCTCCTACCTGAAGGAGCAGGGCCATGTCGCACGTCAGCACGGCGCCGGACGGGCGTCGTCTCCTGCTGCGGCTGGAGAGCATCGCGGATCTGACCGCCGAGGAGCGTCAAGCCGTGTTGGATCTGCCGCTCGTGGTCAGAAGCTACGACGCCGGCAGCGATATTGTCCGCGACCACGACCGCCCGCATGAGTGCTGCCTTCTGCTGGAAGGCTATGCCATCCGTCACAAACTCTTGCCGGACGGCAGGCGCCAGATCATGGCCTTCCACATACCGGGCGACATCCCGGACCTCGAAAGCCTGCATCTGCATATACTGGATAATTCGGTGGGCGCTCTAACGCCCGTCCGGGCCGCCTTCATCCCGCACCGGGCCATTCGCGAAGCGACCCAGCGCCATCCCGGGCTGCTGCACGCCTTCTGGCGCCAGACACTGATCGATGCTGCAGTCTTCCGCGAGTGGATGATCGGCATGGGCCGACGCACCGCTCACGAGCGCATCGCTCACCTGATCTGCGAAATGCTGCTTCGCCTAGAGGCGGTAGGTCTTGCTCCAGAGGGAACATACCTGTTCCCTGCAACGCAGAACGAGTTAGGCGACGCGCTTGGGCTTTCGACAGTCCATGTAAACCGCGTATTGCAAGACCTAAGAAAGCAGGAACTGATCACCTGGGTCAGATCCGTAGTAACAGTATTGAAGCGGGATGCGCTGATGGACCTCTGCGCGTTCGATCCGACCTACCTGCACCAGGATCACGGTACGGAGCGGTGAACATCACATTCCAGCCCGTGCTGGTGGCCACCAGCACTCCTGACAAGGAGGGGCAATTGGTCTTCATTGAGGGCGAGCTTGCGGCGGTGCTCGTCCGCCTCTCCGAGCAGCATGAGGCGGCAGGTCAGTGGTTCCTGGAACACGGCTTTGGCCAGCTGGACAGCCCCACGCACCCCACCTTCCATGACCTGCAGGCGGCCGAACGCTGGATCGCGAGCGCGACGAGCTACAATTGGGTGTCTTAAGGAGCCCAAGCGTTTAGTCCAGTGGCTTGCTTTGCCTGCTAGTCAACCCGGCCCACGCCGAGGAACGTCGCCTCGTCCTGGGCGCGCGCCTGGCTGCCCGCGATCCGCGGTGCGTGCTGATGGTGACGTGCGGGTGCGGCCGGAAAGCGGTGGTGCCCATTGCCGGCATCGCGGCGCGCTGGCCCGACATCACCGCGCTAAGGCGTGCGAGCGGCTGTTCTGCCTCATGTGCGGCGGCTGGCAGAGGTGGTGAACCTGCGGGACCCGCGCGGCCAGCTGCCGCAATCCGATCTTCGTCTATAGCTGGTCGGACCGTGATTGGGGGCGCGGTAAAGGCCGAGTAGGGGAAGCCGCCGGCCAGGTTCCCCAAGCGGCGGCCCTGCTGGTCAGGTGCGCTTGTCGCGGACGTAGTCCCCTATACGCCGCGCAGCGTCGGTCTACGCCTCTGCGCTGGAGATGAAGTGAACGTCCTCGGGAGGGCTCAGCGCGCCCGGGTGGCAATGGCCCGGACGGTAGAAATCGGCGAGGCCCGAAATGTCGGGTGGGAGTTGGTCCTTGGTCGCCCACTGCGTGACCAAGGACAGGGTCGCCGTAAAGACCCGCCGCCCCGTCGCGTCCCGAACGTCTGTCGAGATGTCGCGGCAACCCCCGTCCAGCATGACGTCGCTGGCCATGTCCAAGAGGGCCTTGAGGGCCATCCCGCGGACCGCTGCAGCATCAGCGCAGTCCAGGCCCTCCTCATCATGGACGAAGTGCTCGCCATCGTCCGTATCGAAGAAGAAGCGGCTCAGAGGCGGGATACGATCATCATCTTGGGTGGTCATCATTCGCACACTTTCTTCGTCCAAATGAGGGGAATGCAGTTGCGATCCTCATCTTAGGAATGAGCCGCCGAATGGCGCCACCGACATTCAACTAGACCGTGAGCGAGCCAGACGAAAGACCGGCGAAGTTGCAGAAACGCCACGAAAATTCGTGTTTTGGTGCCGTGTAATAGAGGGGATTCACATATTCGAAAGAAGTCGAAAATTTTCTACAGCCACAATGCTGTGGGCGTTAAGAGCTCTGCCTGCACTGTGCACGCCCGCTCCAGCCAAATGGACGACACCGCCACCTGTCGGATTGGCAAGTCTTGAGGATCCGAAATTGCCGTACCAGCCGATCACGACCCTCGAGCCACATCCTTCCTCTGTGTCCGATAACCGCGAGGGGATCGCGTCAGCAGAGCCGGACACGCTCATGGTCCCGGCTCGGCGGCCCATCATCCGGGAAGGTGAGCGGCCCGAGCACATCTACCTGCTGCTGAGCGGGATGGCCTGCCGATTCCGGGTCCAGCGGGACGGTAGCCGGCAGATCATCGGCTTCCTCCTTCCAGGCGACTTCTGCGACCTGCAGCTGTTCGGCAAGTCGCAGTACGCTGTCAGCGCCATGAACGTGTGCAAGCTTGCGGTCTTTTCGCGCTCCCGCCTCGCTGACCTCGTGCAGGATGACGCGTCTTTGGCGCTGACGCTGCTCCGGGAGAGCGCTCTTGAGGCCAGCGCTATGCGCGAGTGGCTTGTCACGGCCGGATTGGGCAAGGCCGAGCGGCAGATGGCGCATCTCTTCTGTGAGCTGCATGCGCGCCTCGGAAGCCGGGATGAGGCAGGCCCCATCTCGTACTCCCTTCCCCTCACCCAGGCCGATGTGGCGGATGCCCTGGGCCTCTCTCCGGTGCACGTCAATCGCGTGCTCATGGTGCTCCGTAAGCGCGGCCTGGTCTCCTGGACCGGCAGCGTGCTCAGCATTCTCGATCTCGCCGGCCTCGAAAGCCTGGCGGAGTTCAGCCCGGCCTATCTGCCGTCGCGGAGTTCCACCGTAGCTACGAGGGTGGCTCTGCAGAACGCCTTCTCCCGGCCGAACGTCGAAAGCGCTAATCAGAACAGCTACCAGCCCCACCCGAGCGAGGCTGGGACTGCAATGCCGTGGGCGATGCCCGCAGTGGCTTGAGACAGGGGAGATGGGAGCGGGTGTCATCGTAAGGGGAGCGACCCCAAGGGGATGACGTTACCAGGGCCTACCTCCAGGCCCCACCCGCACGCGTCGGAAGGTGAACGGCAGCTAAGGCGAGCGGGTGCCCCGGCTGTAGCCTGATCTGAAGCGTTGATGCGGCACCGCACCGGAGCCGGACAACGCGATGCAGCACCTCCAGCAAGCATTTCTGTTCGCCGTTCGCGCCAGAGGCGCGAAGACACTGGAGGAGAAGGACGCGCATCTTGAGGACCTCATTAAGGTGCTAAAGACCGCGATGCGGGACGAGGAGGCGGTCGAAGCGATCCGGGCACCCGCCGTTTTCCAGGGCGGCTAAACCCCAAACGCAGGACCGCCCGCCCAGGGGCACCGGACGGCCGGCTCCTGCTACTACTGGACCACGAAGTGTCCCGATCGGGCTTGGGGCTGTGCCGCAACGGGGTGGGGCGGGTTGCTCCTAGTCCGGGCGCAACTCATGCCGGAGCGTACGCAGAAGGGCGCGCAACTCCAGCGGCTTCTCCACTCGCGGCAGATGGGCATAGACCGGCGGGATGGACTTGTCGTCGTACCCCGTCGCCAACATGATCGGCACGCTGCGCGCCAGCAGTGCCTCCACCGCCGGCCAGACCATTTCGCCGGCCAAGTTCACGTCCAGCAGAGCGCCGTCGATCTGCTCCTCGTCGCGGATCAGGGGCAGGGCATCAGCGACCCGGGCGACTGGTCCGAGCACCTCGGCACCGTCCTCTTGCAGAGCTTGCGCTAACTCGTCCGCCAGGAAGTACTCGTCTTCCACTACGAGGATGCGGCAGCCGTGGAGGCTGCTCCGTGCTACGCCGCTCATGCTGGGTCCTCCAGCAGCCGCACCGCCTCCAGCGGCAAACTAATTATGCAGTGCACCCCGTCAGGGGTGAACTCCCGCCGCGTCTCCGCCTTGAGCTGGTAAGGTAACGCACGCTCGATCAGCTCGCTTCCGTAGCCTCGGCGTGATGGAGGGCCCTGCGGCATCTCCACCCCACTCTCCCGCCATTCGAGCACGAGGCGGTCTCCACCGCTGCCCTTCTGCTCCACGTGCCACTTGACGGCCAGACGCGCCTTATCCCGCGCTAGGGCCCCGTACTTCATGGCATTCGTCGCCAACTCGTGCAGTGCCAGGGCGACCGTCTCCACCTTATCGCCAGGCAGTTGCACGGCTGGCCCGGACACCGTGACCTTGGCCGATCGGCCATTCCCGACGGACGTCAGCTCGGCTTGTACCAGTTCTTCCAGCGACACGGACCAGGCCGCTGAGCGCGTCAGGAAGCCCTGCACTCGCCCGAGGGTCGCCAGGCGATCATCGTACTCGTCGCGCCCTCGCGAGGGTGGAATGGACCGGCGCGCGACGTTGCGCACCACTGCCAGCAGATTCCGAGTTCTGTGTTGGAGCTCCGCGACCAGCACGGCCTGATGACTTTGGAGCCGCTTCAGGTTCTCGATGTCCGCCGTTGTGCCGAGCCACTCCACGATTTGGCCCTCCGGCTGCTCGGTCGTCGGTCCGTTGCGCACGGGCAGGGAGCGTGTCTGGTGCCAGCGCCACGCGCCGTCCAAGGCGTGCCACACCCGGTGCTCCACTTCCAGCCGCCCCTGCAGCCGCGCCTCGTGCCATGCCGCCATTGTCTGTTCCCGGTCCTCGGGATGTACGGCGTCAAGCCAGCCTAGTCCGTGGCTCTCCTCCTGGCCCTGCCCCGTGTAGTCCTGCCACTGCGGTGAGGCCCAGGCCCACCGCCCCTGGTCCAACGAGCGCCAGACCAGCGGGGGTATGCCCTCGGCGAGCGTCTGGAACCGCTCCTTCTCCGCCTCCAGCGCCTCCCGCGCGGCGATCATGTCGGACACGTCCTGCACGATACCCGCGACCCGGACGACCGCCCCGGTCCCGTCTCGGATCGGGAACCCCGTGTCACGCAGGTGCACGAGGCGGCCGTCGGATGGGCGGACCACCCGGTAGTGGACGATGGCCATCTCGCCCGCGAGGGTGCGTGGCATGGCCCGCATCGCCGCCTCTCGGTCGTCAGGATGCAGAAGCTCCGCCCAGCGTCCGAGATTCGCCATGACCGCCGCGCGGTCCTCCCCAAACATCCGCTCGAAGGCGGGCGAGAGATACTCCAGCCGCGTTCCGTCGCCGCTCGCGATCCAGATCGTGTCCGCCGAGTGCTCCGCAAAGGCCCGGAACCGCTCCTCGCTCGCGGCCAGGGCTGCCTCTGTGCGGGCCCGCGCGACCTCTGCCCATAGCCGTTCGGCAACATCCTGCACGAGTGCGACGTCGCCATCGGACCAGCGGCGGGGTTCATGCTGGTGGATGCTCACGTTCACCACCAGCCTGCCGCCGACGAGCAGCGGCACGCTCAGCAGTGCCTGTACGCCGACAGCCGCGATGGCGGCATAAGCCGGCTCCGCGACCAGGAGGCCGACATGGTCGACCCGCACGGTTCGGCCGGCCCGGAGATCGTTCAGCACCTCCCCGTCGTAATCCTTCAGCTGCATGACAGTTGGGAACGGTTGGGCGCCGTCCGCGAACCATCCGCTGAAGATGTGGGCGAGACCTTTCTGCCAGTCGTACTCCGCCCACAGCACCCGCGAGGCTCTAAGTCGCTCTCCGAGGTGGCGAGCGGCAGTCTCGATCTTTCCGCCGGCGCTCGGCTCGGCGCGCATGGCGTCGCCAAGCGCGAGAAGGAAGGCTTGGCGCTCCGCCGCCTCCCACAACGCGGCCTCTGCCCGGGCGCGCTCCACCTCCGCCCAGCAGCGTCCGGCGATGCCCTGGACGAGCGCGACCTCCTCCGGCGTCCAGGGGCGCGACGCCCGCCCGTTCACCGCCAGGGTGCAGCGCAGCGTCCCGTTGACCAGGACCGGGACGGCCAGGTCCGCGCCGACCGCGATCCGCGCATAGCCCTCCCTCATCGCCGGCGGGATGCGCGGGTCCGTCCGCGTGTCGCTCACCACGACGGGCCGGCCGGAGAGGTGCAATGACGTGAAGGGCTCCCATGCGTCGAGGGGGAAGCGCCCCTCGATCACCGGGACGCCCGGCACGTGGAACGCGGCCCCGATGACGTACTCGCGGCTGGCCCAATCCACCTCCGCCCAGTAGGCACGCTCGGTCCCGAGTTGCTCGGCCACGAGCCGGCAGGCGGCTTCCGCGACGGCCCGGGGGTCGGACAGCCCGCGGACCGCGTCGGAGAAGCGGACGAGGAACGCGTTGTGTACCTCACTCTCCCGCAGCGAGGCTTCGGCCAGCTTGCGCTCAGTGATGTCGCGCACGATGCCAGCCATGCGCGTCACCCGGCGCCGCCCCGTGCCGAAGCGGGTCTGGCCCGCGACCGCGAGCCAGCACTCCCTACCCTCCGGCCGGACCACCCGAACCTCCTCCCGCAGAACGCCGTTGCCCGCCGGGTCCAGCGCGCGCGACACCGCCGAGGCGTAGCGGTCCCGGTCGTCAGGATGGACGAGGGTGGAGAGTGCGACCCTGAAGTTCCGCGCGCCCTCGGGGCCGAAGAGCGCTTCCATCCGTTGGTCCGGCTCGGCCCGGTCCTCCTCGGGATACCAGACGAAGCTGCCCATCTCCGCGGCATCCAAGGCCAGGCGAAGGCGCTCCTCGCTCACCCGCAGCGCCGCCTCGGTGCGCACCCGCTCCGTGATGTTCGTGAACAGCACCGCCACGCGGTTCCGCTCGCGATCGAGGGGGAAGATGTTGAGGTCGAAGGTGCGCCCGAGCGTCGGCTCGGATTCCTTCACCCGTATCGGCCGGCCGGTGTCGAGCACCTGACCATACATCTGCGTCCAGCGCGGGTTCGGGGTGCCGAGCAGCTCCGTCGCGGTCCGGCCCACGGGGTAGGGCATGGAGGTGTGCGCCATGAAGGCGGGGTTGACCTCCAGGAAGCGGAAGTCCGCCCAGGTGCCTGCCCTGTCTTTCAGGACCTCGACGACGGCGTAGGCTTCGTCCATCGAGTGAAAGAGGCTGTGATAGCGTCTTTCGCTTGTCCTTAGCGCTGCCTCGGCGCGGGCGCGCTCTGCTGCGGCCCAAGTGCGTTCGCCGGCCTCGCGCACCAGCGAGACCTCGGCGTCCGTCCATGTGCGCGGCGTCTCAGAGTGAACGCCGAGTTCGGCGACCAGTCGACCACCCTTGACCAGTGGCGTGACGATCGCCGCCTGAACACCGACCCTGGCCCATGCCGCGCGCTCTGCTGCGTCGAACCCCGGGTCGGCATTCACGTCTGCGACGGCAAGGCCCTCGCCGCTATAGCGTCTCGCCATCACGTGCGCGCCGAAGGTCTCGTAAGTGAAGTGATCCGGGAACGGGGCGGGTGCAGGCCGCCCCGGCGCCGCCGGCCGGAAAAACTGGCCACGGATCACCCCTGCCTCTGCGCCGCGATCACCCGTCACCTCCGCATACATCGCGCGGTCGACACCCAGATACGCTCCGAGAAGTCGGGTCGTGGTGGCCTGGATCTCCGCCGCGTCGGCAAGCGGTCGGAGCGCGTCGCTCAGCGAGAGTAGGAAGCGCTGGCGCTCCTCACTCTCGCGCAGGGCCGCATCTGCTCTCACCCGCTCCCCGACCGCGAAGCCTGTCATGGAGGCCGCGATGACGGTCCCGCCGGCATCACGTACCGGCAATAAGGAAGCCTCGAACACCTCCCCCGTGCCATCCCCGGCCGGGTCAAGTGGCTGAGCTTGTACGTGCAGGCTCTCGCCGGCGAACACTTGGTCGTAGAAGGCCGCGACGGCGTGGAACTCACGCGCGAACGCCTTGGCCAGAGGACATCCGAGCGCGCCCGGGTGCCTCTCGCCGTAATGCCGCGCCGCCTCGTCGTTGTAGAGGAATACCCGTTCCGGCCCTACCACCAAGGTCGCCAGCATTGGCGACGCCAGCATCAGCTCCACGGCGGTCCGCAAGGGCTGCGGCCAGCCCTCAACCCGCCCGAGTGGGGTCGCATCCCACTCGAACGCGCGGACGCGCCCGGCCATCTCGCCGTCGCTGGGCGGCCAAGCTGAAGTTTCATTCGTTGGCTCGGGCATTTCGAAGAAACGGTCTGACATAGGGTAGGTTAGTCAACACCTGCGATGGGCCACCGGCCGTGTCCTCCTGAACGACAAAGCCCGCCGGCGAGGACCGGGCTCTTACGGTCCCAGGAGGCTTGGCATCGCCAGCCTCCAGGGCCGGCCTGGATTCCTCAGGTATTCCAACGTCGGCACTAACCCTTGTGGGCGGAGGAGCGGCGGCAATGCCGGCTGAACGACCGCCTCAACCCGGCCGGTGGCCGGGAAGATAGGCCCAGGCGGTCAGCGCGACGGGGGACCCGAATAGCTACGTATTCAACCATTCCGACGCGTCCATACCACGCTCCCATCCGGTTCAGTCCAGGCTTTGGACAATGCCAAGCCGGCATCCGGCACCGCATTGCACAAACCGGTGCAGCTCGCGAAAGACCACTGCCGAGCCGAGAGGCAGGAAGGTCAGGCGCGCCAAATTGGGCTTCGCCATGAAGACCTCCGTTTGCCGCCGCAATTCCGCCCGCCGCTCCTGTTCAAGGCTCGTCGCCTGGGTGGGTCCGGTAGGCGGCTCCCGCAAGCTCGTTCCCCATGGGGCCGCTCCCCTTACAACGAGGCCCAGGCACCGCCCCAGAGACGCCTGCCAACCCGCTCAGACTATCAGTGGGGAGATCAGACCTGCCCAGACGGTGAATCCAGAGCAGAGCCGCGCTAGGTCCTCGGCTCGTTGCATCGCGGAGGAGCGAAGGTCCGCGAGGATCGTGCGAGCTGCGGGTACCAACCAGGTCGGCCCGTCCCGTTCCAGTCGTTCAACCACGGCCCGTTGGGCCACGACACGAGCGTCCGCCTCAGCGACGAGGCGCTCGGCCTCCCGAACGCTTTCCTGACTGGCTGGCACAGCACGTCCCCGGACCGACGCCAAAGTCTGAGGGTTCAACCTTTCAGCCCGCTTACAGCTTAGGTCGACCGAATGCGACTTCTTGATCCAGGCACAGCAAAGCCCGGACGCCGTTCAGTTCGAAATTCCCGGTTCTTAACCCGGGATAATGCCACCCAGAACGACGGGAGATAGACGCGCAGTCCCTTGGAGGGAGGCGCAAAATGCTGCTCGACAAGCCCGAATCTGCGCGGATCGATGATCAGAGGATCGACTTGCGTGACCCATACAGCGTGCGACACTGGTCTCGGGCCTTTGGCCTGTCCGAGCTGGATCTCGCTATCGCTGTTCAAACTGCGGGCCCGCGGCCTGGCGCCGTGGCATTCCTGCTGAAGCGCCAGCCGACGCTGGAAGCACGTCAGGCGTGAGACATAGCTCGCCGAGGCCGGCCGCGGAGCAGGGTCAGACGACTGCTCTCGACGCTCGCATCAACTGCTTTGATCCAAACAGCCTCGCCCTATGGGCGGGGCGGTTTGGGATACCGCCGCACGAGCTTGTGGCTGCGGTCTCGAAGACGGGGGCAAGGGTTGGCGATGTAGCCCATTGCCTTCTGATCGTCCCCGACACCGATCAGAAGCAATAGTGCCCGGCAGCCTGTCAGGGCTCCAGGTGCAGACCCGTTATCCCGGAGCGGCCAGGCATGTCCGCCGCGGCGGTGCTGCCGATGCTGCGGGGAAGCGCCGCGCTCTACAGCGTCCGGAGACCGCCTCTTCCCCTACGGTGCTCCGCCTCGCTCAACAGATCTGGCCGATGCACTTCGAGCAGCTGCATCACCTCTTCTGCCCGTTCCGGGTTGGGCGATGCGATGCCAGCAGCCCAGCGATGCGTCGAGACCGGCCCGACACCGAGTTGCCGGGCCAGGATCGCTGGCCACTCCTCACCGTAGATGGCGAAAGCTGCCCATTGGACGAACTTGAGACGAGCACGCCGACCGCCGTTCATTGGAGGGGGGAGGCCCCCCGAGATCCCAACTCGCAGGCCATCTGTTCAGTCGCCGAATAGATGCTGGTCCAAGGCCGCCGGGGACGCCTCACGTCCAGCCTGCGCCTTCGCTTCCTCCGTGAGGAGGATCTCCCAGGACCGCAGTTCAGTCAGGCGACTACTGATGCGAGATGCCGTTCGGGCTCGCAGCTCATCAAGGCTCTGAGCATTAGGGCCAAGTGCGTAAGGAGAGGCCCAACTCCGCATCGTCGGAAGATCCACCCCCGCCGCAGATGCGAGCGGGCCGATCCAGTCCTGGCCGAACAGCGCCTCTCCAAGCTGCGCGAGGTACCGTTTCCTGGTCTCGGTCGTCATCTCGCCCGAGGCCGGGCACACGATGCTCATTGGCGTTGACCCCCTCCTTCCCGTCGTGCGGTTCAGCACTCGGAAATTGCTGACCAACTATCACGAACTGGCCGCTTGGGCTCAAGGTCCGGCCTAGATGGCGAGTGCCGATGGCGGCGATATTTGCGACAGCGCCGGCCGCTATTGCCAGCGCCGGCCTCCCAACCCGCCCTCTGTCGTCCCTGGAGCCGAGCTGGCTGCGGGAGGCGGGACGGGCTGATCGGGGGCAGCGGCGGGGGTCGTGTTCACGGTCCGCCGGCGCACCCGTGGGCGGGCGGCGCTACTCCGCGCCCGCGGTGGAGGGGGAGAGGCGCAGCCTGCCAGGCTGAATAGGGCCATGAGGAGCAAACGGCGCTGCATGGGCGACCGAGTTAGCGGAAGCAGGGGCACTTGCAACCACACGGTGTGGCGATACGGGCTCGTGGCCACGTCCTGCAGACCCACCCCGTCCCAGAGAAGGTTTGCGCCGGGTTCCTCTCGCTGCTCCAATCTTCCACAAGCTGAAGTTTCTCTGCCGTGGTCGTGGTGCAGTATTGCGCCCCGCGCCGCGGGTATTTGCGTGCGTGGCTTGAGGGTTCGACTTCGGAACGAGCAAGGTTTTCTCTCTCCAGAGGGCAGTTCTTCTCCGGAGCTTGGGAGCTGGGCAATTTGGCCGACAAGGTATAGTGCATTGTTACTATTTGACCTTCCCTGATCGCCTCACCGCATTCTTCCACCCTCGGCTCGCCTGCCTAAAACCTGACTCCAACCCCTTGATACGCCCCCGACCACCTGTTCCATTCCCGTTCACGTGCAAGCCGCATGCCGGTTCAAGCGACGACGGGGGAACTGACAACTGATGCTAACGGGCGAACTTCGCAGCCAGATCGATCGCATCTGGGACAGCTTCTGGACGGGCGGCATCTCCAACCCGCTCGAAGTCATCGAGCAGATCACCTACCTCCTCTTCATCCGCCGGCTGGACGAGCTGCACACACTGGAGGAGCGCAAGGCCGCTCGCCTGCGCCGCCTCATGGCCCGCCGCCTCTTCCCCGAGGGCACCGACCCCAAGGGCCGGCCCTACGAGGACCTGCGCTGGTCCCGCTTCCGCCACTTCGCGGCGCCGGAGATGTTCGCGGTAGTGGGCGAGCACGTCTTCCCCTTCCTGCGCACGCTGGGGGGCGACGGCTCCACCTACTCCCACCACATGCGCGATGCCCGCTTTACCATCCCGACCCCGGCCCTGCTCTCCCGCGTGGTGGACATGCTGGAGGCGGTGCCGATGGAGGAGGCGGACACCAAGGGCGACATCTACGAGTACATGCTCGGCAAGATCGCGACGGCCGGGCAGAACGGGCAGTTCCGTACGCCGCGCCACATCATCCAGCTGATGGTAGAGATGACGGCGCCGACGTCGCAGGACGTCATCGTGGACCCGGCCAGCGGCACCTGCGGCTTCCTCGTCGCCGCGCAGGACTATGTGCAGCGGCACCACGCCGAGGCTCTGCTGGAGGATGCGGCGCGCGAGCACTTCCACCACCACATGTTCCACGGCTTCGACTTCGACAGCACCATGCTGCGCATCGGCAGCATGAACATGCTGCTGCACGGGGTGGAGAACCCCGACGTGCGCTACCGTGACAGCCTTGCGCAGGACCATGCGCAGGATGCCGAGCGCTACACCCTGGTGCTGGCGAACCCACCCTTCGCCGGTAGCCTGGACGCCGAGACGGTGGCCAAGGACCTGACCGCCATCGTCAAGACGCGGAAGACGGAGCTGCTCTTCCTCGCCCTCTTCCTGCGCCTGCTGAAGCCGGGCGGGCGCGCGGCGGTGATCGTGCCGGATGGCGTGCTGTTCGGCTCCTCCAAGGCGCATAAGGAGCTGCGCCGCATGCTGGTGGAGGACCATAAGCTGGAAGGCGTGGTGAGCCTGCCCTCCGGCGTGTTCCGGCCCTATGCCGGCGTCTCCTGCGGCATCCTGCTGTTCACCCGCACGGACAGCGGCGGCACCGATCAGGTGTGGTTTTACGACATGCAGGCCGATGGCTGGAGCCTGGACGACAAGCGCACGCCGCTGCTGCCCGAGGCGAAACTGGGCCCGGCGCCCGAGGTGGTGCTGGAGCCGGCCGAGCACGCGAAGAACAACCTGCCCGATGCCCTGGCCCGCTGGCGCCAGCGCGCGGGGGAGGAGCGGAGCCGGGCACGCACAGCGCAGAGCTTCTGCGTGACGAAGGAGGATATTGCCGACGCCGGCTATGACCTCTCGCTCAACCGCTACAAGGAGGTAGTGCTGGCGGAGGTGGCGCATCGCGGCCCGCGCGAGATCCTGGCCGACCTGCGCAGGCTGGAGGCGGAAATTCAGGAGGGCATGGCGCGGCTGGAGGGAATGCTGTCGTGATGTTCGACGCGGCATCGCCACAAGCCTTGGACGGCTCCGTCCGCCTCGGCGATATCGCCACCTTTGTTCGGGGAATCACGTTTAAGCCCGAGGATGTAGTGCCAGCGAGCCAAGCCGGCTCTCTTCTATGCATGCGAACGAAGAACGTTCAGGACAAGCTCGATTTGTCGGATGTCTGGGGCATTCCCAGGTCGTTTGCCCGGCGCGCCGACCAGCTTCTGCGCGAAGGCGACATCCTGATCTCAAGCGCCAATAGCTGGAATCTCGTTGGTAAGTGCTGTTGGGTGCCTGCACTCGAAAGCCCTGCAACCTTCGGTGGCTTCGTAACCGTCTTGCGTGCAGACCCACATCGAGCACACGCGCGCTACCTTTATCGCTGGCTGTCCAGCGATCCAATTCAAGCGACACTACGCAGCTTCGGCCGCAAGACAACTAGCATTTCTAACCTTGACCTTGGCCGCACACTTGATCTGACGCTGAACCTACCGTCTCTCGAGGACCAGCGCCGCATCGCCGCCATCCTCGATGAGGCCGACGCGCTGCGTACGAAGCGGCAGGCGGCGCTGGCGCAACTCGACGAGATGGCTGTTTCGCTCTTCATGGAGCGCTTCGTCAGATCGAACGACACGCTATCCTGGCCACAGGTCGCCATCGGCGCAATCGCTCGTACAATGAGGACAGGTCCGTTCGGCAGCCAGCTGCTTCATTCTGAATTTGTAGATGAGGGCGTTGCGGTGCTTGGTATCGACAACGCAGTTCGTAATGTTTTTGCCTGGGATGAACGTAGGTACATCACAGAAGAAAAATACAAGCAGCTTGCAAGATACCGAGTCTATCCCAGAGATGTAATTGTTACCATCATGGGAACGTGTGGGCGCGCTGCGATTGTTCCGGATGATATTCCCCTCGCAATCACCACGAAGCATCTTTGCAGCATCACACTTGATCACAAAGTCTGTCTTTCTGATTATCTGCATGCTTGTTTTCTGACGCACCCGGCAGTCCTGAGACAACTCGGTGTTACCGCACGCGGCGCGGTGATGCCTGGGCTCAACATGGGATTGATAAAGGAAACGGTGATTCCTCTCCCACCAATAGCCGTGCAGCAGGAGTTTTGCCGTCAGCTCCATGCCTTGAACGACAGCAGGCAGACCGCAGAAAGTGCTGCCGTCCAAAATGACTCCCTCTTTTCCTCCCTCCAACACCGCGCCTTCCGCGGCGAGCTGTAAGGCAGCCCCATGTCGCAATTCGGCTTTCTCCAACCCGAGTGGCCGGATCTCTACACCGTCGCCGCGCGCGCCGAGGCCGCGGCGCGGGGCGACCCACGCGCCAGTGTCTTCTACGCCCGCCGCTTCCTGGAACTGGCGCTTGCTTGGCTCTACCGCGCCGAGCAGCGCCTGACCCCGCCGGTGCAAGACAACTTGGCGGCGCTGGTGCATGAGCCCTCCTTCCGCCGCCTGGTGGGGGAAGCGGTGTATCGCAAGGCAGTGCTGGTGAAGGATGCCGGCAACCGCGCCGTGCACAGCAACAAGCCGGTGGCCGAAGCCGAATCCCGCGCCCTCCTCTCCGAGCTATTCCAGATTGGCTTCTGGCTCGCCCGCCACTACGCGCGAGGCACCCCGCCGCCCGACAGCCTCGCCTTCGACCCGGCGAAGATTCCGCCGCCCGCCGTCGCTGTCGCGCGCCAGAGCCTGGAGCAGCTCCGAAAGGTGGCCGAGGACCTGCGCCGCCGCGACGAGGAGCTGGAGAAGGAGCGCGCCGCCCGCGCCTCGCTGGATGCCGAGCTGGCCGCGCTGCGCGCCGAGGTGGCGAAGGCCGCCGCCGCCAACGCCGCCCGCCCCGACACCCACGACTACGCCGAGGCGCAGACCCGCGACCTCTACATCGACAGCCTGCTGCGCGAGGCCGGGTGGGACCCGAACGCCCCGGGCGTGGCGGAGGTGCCCGTCACGGGCATGCCCAACCCCAGCGGCACCGGCTTCGCCGACTATGTGCTCTGGGGCGCCGATGGCCGGCCGCTGGCGGTGGTGGAGGCCAAGGCCACCCGCCACAGCCCGGCCAAGGGCCAGGAGCAGGCCAGGCTCTACGCCGACTGCCTGGAGCGGATGCACGGCCAGCGCCCGATCATCTTCACCACCAACGGCTACGAGCACTGGATCTGGGACGACACCGCCCATCCCCCGCGCGAGGTGCAGGGCTTCTACCGGCGGGAGGAGCTGGAGCTGCTGGTGCAGCGCCGCACCACCCGCCGCGCCCTGGGTGAGACCGAGATCCGCTCCAGCATCGCCGAGCGCCCCTATCAAACCCGCGCCATCCGCCGCATCGGCGAGGCCTTCGAGCGGGAGAACCGCCGCAAGGCGCTGGTGGTCATGGCCACCGGCGCCGGCAAGACGCGCACCGTGATTGCGCTGTGCGACCTGCTGATGCGCGCCAACTGGGCCAAGCGCATCCTGTTCCTCGCGGACCGCACCGCGCTGGTGAACCAGGCCGTGAACGCCTTCAAGGCGCACCTGCCGGAGGCCGCGCCGGTCAACCTGCTGGCCGACAAGGGTGGGCAGGGGCGCGTCTACGTCTCCACCTATCCCACCATGATGAAGCTGATCGACGAGGCGGGGCCGAATGGCCGCCGCTTCGGCCCGGGGCATTTCGATTTGGTCATCGTGGACGAGGCGCATCGCTCCATCTATCGCCGGTACCGCGCCATCTTCCGCTGGTTCGACAGCCTCCTCGTGGGCCTAACCGCGACGCCGAAGGACGAGATCGACAAGAACACCTACTCCCTGTTCGACCTCGACACGGGCATGCCGACTGACGCCTACCCGCTCGAAGAGGCGGTTAAGGACGGCTACCTCGTCCCGATGCGCGCCGTCTCCGTGCCGCTGAAGTTCCAGCGCGAGGGGATCCGCTACGACCAGCTCTCCGAGGAGGAAAAGGACCGGTGGGACGAGCTGGAGTGGGATGAGGAGGACGGCCCGCCCGACCGCGTGGAGGCAGAGGCCGTCAACGGCTGGCTCTTCAACCAGGACACGGTGGACAAGGTGCTGCAGCACCTCATGACCCATGCGTTGAAGGTCGAGGGCGGGGACCGGATCGGCAAGACCATCATCTTCGCCAAGAATCACCGCCATGCCGAGTTCATCCAGCAGCGCTTCGACGTCAACTACCCGCAGCACAAGGGCAGCTTCGCGCGGGTCATCGACTTCCAGGTGGACTATGCCCAGAAGCTGATCGACGACTTCTCCAACCCCGCCAAGGCGCCACACATCGCCATTAGCGTAGACATGCTGGACACCGGCATCGACGTGCCGGAGGTGGCGAACCTTGTCTTCTTCAAGCTCGTTCGGTCCAAGACGAAGTTCTGGCAGATGATCGGCCGAGGTACCCGCCTCCGCCCGGACCTGTTTGGTCCTGGTATGCCCAAGGAGTTCTTCTTCGTCTTCGACTTCTGCCAGAACCTGGAGTTCTTCAGCCAGAACGCTCCAACGGTGGAAGGCAGCACGGCCGAGAGCCTGTCCACCCGGCTGTTCCGGGCACGGTTGGAAGTGGTGGGTGGGATCGATGCGCGGCTGAAGGCGGGCACGGCGGCGGAAGTCGAGGGCGATCTGCGCCGGAGCCTCGCAGACGGCCTGCGCGCGGAGGTGGCGGCGATGAACCCTGACAATTTCCTCGTTCGTCCCCACCGGCGCCTCGTCGAAATCTTCGCAAGGCCGGATGCCTGGGATGCGTTGGACCATGCCGACCGCGATCTTCTCTCGGACCGCCTCGCTGGCCTGCCGGCGGAACTGGATCCCGAGAAGGTCGAAGCAAAGCAGTTTGACCTGCTCCTGCTGAACCTGCAGCTCTGCCTCGTGGCGGCTCGACCGGGCTTTGACGCCCTCAAGGATAAGCTAACCGGCATCGCAACGGCGCTCGCCGAGAGCAAAGCGATTCCGGCTGTTGCGGCGGAGATGGAGCTGATCCTCGAAGTGCAGACAGAAGCTTGGTGGCAGGACGTCAGCTTGGCCGAGTTGGAGCGGGTACGCCGCCGGCTACGCGGCCTGGTGCACCTGATCGAGCGCGCGAAACGGCCAATCCTCTACACCAACTTCGAAGACCAGGTTGGAGACGCCGAGGAGGTCGTTTTCGAAAAATTTGTTTCAGCGGATGCGTTCGCCAGATTTCGGGAGAAGGCGCGGCAATTCCTGCAGGCCCACGAGAGCCACATCGCCATACACCGGCTTCGCCATAACTTGCCTTTGACAACAACCGATTTGACGGAGCTGGAAGGGATGCTGGTGAAGAGCGGCACTGGCACACCGGAGCAGTTGGAGAAGGCGAAGACTCAGAGTGAGGGGCTTGGTCTTTTTGTTCGCAGCCTAGTGGGGCTGGATCGCTCGGCCGCCCAACACGCTCTATCAACCTTCATTCACGGAAAGACATTGACCGGCAATCAGCTCGAGTTCATCAACATCATCATTGAAAACCTGACCCGAACAGGTGCTATTGATCCTGCGCGGCTATACGAAGCGCCTTACACTAAGTTCAGCGCGAAGGGGGTAGAAGGGATATTCGCTGAAGCTGAGGTTGTCAGACTGATTGATGTCCTCAGCAACGTACGGGACAGAGCTGTCGCATGAGTCCGAGCGTCTTCAACTCCGAGCGTACGGTCCCGCTGGATGGGCTCACAGCGCTGCGTGCTGAAATCGGGCTGGGTGAGATAGCTTCCCTCTTGGAGCGGACTGCGCGTTGGGTTGCATCCGAGACGTTTAAGCTGTTGCCAGTGTGGTTTCCGGAGCATGCCCGCGCTCAGCCCTTCTATTGACCTTCCCCCGTAGAAGCGGTCCGCCGGTCATGTGACCCGGCGGGTGTTCTGAGGAGGCGGGGAATGGGTCGGAAGAGGACGCACACGCCGGAGGAGATGGTAGCGAAGCTGCGGCAGGTTGAGGTGCTGACAGCCCAGGGCAAGACGGTTTCCGAGGCGGTCCGGACGATCGGGGTGACGGACCAGACCTACTATCGCTGGCGCACCGAGTTTGGCGGCCTGAAGCTGGACCAGGTGAGGCGGCTCAAGGAGCTGGAGCGGGAGAACGCGCGGCTCCGGAAGGCGGTGTCGGACCTGACCTTGGACAAGGTGATCCTGAAAGAAGCGGCATCGGGAAAATACTGAGCCCCGCCCGTCGTCGCGCGGCAGTGGGGCATGTGATGCAGCAGCTCGGCGTGTCCGAGCGGAGAGCCTGTGCGGTGCTGGGGCAGCACCGCTCGACCCAGCGCAAGGTGTCGCGCGCAGCAGATGACGAGGCGGCGCTGACGGCGAGCATCACTGGCCTGGCGCGGCAGTACGGGCGCTACGGGTATCGACGGATCACGGCCCTGCTGCGGGCCGAGGGTTGGGGCTGCAACCACAAGAGGGTGGAGCGGATCTGGCGCCGTGAGGGGCTGAAGGTCCCAGCCCGGCAGCCCAAGCGCGGGCGCTTGTGGCTGAATGACGGCTCCTGCATCCGGCTGCGCCCCGAGAGGCCGAACCAGGTCTGGGCTTATGACTTCGTCGAGGACCGCACCCGGGATGGGCGAAAGTTCCGCATGCTGAACGTGGTGGATGAGTTCACCCGCGAGTGCCTGGCGATCCGGGTCGGGCGTCAGCTTAGGGCTGCCGACGTCATCGACGTGCTGTCCGACCTGTTCATCCTGCGCGGCACGCCGGGCCATGTTCGTTCAGACAATGGGCCCGAGTTCGCCGCCACCGCGGTGAGGAGCTGGATCAACGGTGTCGGCGCGAAGACGGCATTCATCGAGCCCGGCAGCCCGTGGGAGAACGGGTATGTCGAGAGCTTCAACGGCAAGCTGCGAGACGAGCTGCTCAACAGGGAGATGTTCAATACGCTGGCCGAGGCCAAGGTTCTGATCGAGCAATGGCGCTGCCACTACAACACCGTCCGCCCACACTCCTCGCTGCGCTACCAACCGCCGGCGCCAGAGGTCGTCCTGCTGCACCACCTGACCCTACCACCCGGCCACAGCCTCTCCAGCTCCAGCAGGGTCCTGCCCATGCGCCACTAACATCCCGCCCGGAGCACCTCGTGGGGGCTTGTCACCGCTTCCTCGCGATGCGCTCGGCGGAGCCGGGATGAGGGTCACGGTCCACCGCGGCACGCGCCAGATCGGCGGAACGGCGGTCGAGGTTGAGCAGGACGGCGTAAGCATCGTCCTCGACCTCGGACTGCCTCTGGGCGCGGGCGAGGCCTCGCCCGACCTCCTCCCGGGGGTGGCGGGACTGACCGCGCCCGACCCTTCGCTCCTCGCCGTCGTCCTCTCTCACGGTCACGCCGACCACTGGGGACTGTTGCCGCTCGTGCACCGTGGCGTTCCTGTCATCTCGGGCGCCGCAACGGAGCGGATGCAGGCCGCCGCGGCGCGCCCCTTCGACCGCGCCCCGCCGTTCCGCGCCGCGGCGCACCTCGCCCACCGGCGACCTATTCGGATCGGGCCCTTCCTAGTCACGCCCTACCTCGCCTGCCACTCGGCGTTCGACGCCTACTCCCTTCTCGTCGAGGCCGGAGGGCGCCGGCTCTTCTACTCCGGCGCCTCCGGGCTCACGGCCGCAAGGCCGGTATCTTCGAGTCCCTCGTCAACGCCCCACCGCGGGGCGTCCACGCCATGCTGATGGAGGGATCCTCCCTCGGCCGGCTCGACCCCTACGAGTGCTTCCCGGCGGAGGAGGACGTCGAGGAGCGGCTCCTCGGCGCCATGCGGGAGGCGCCCGGCCTCGTGCTCGTCGCGGCCTCCGCCCAGAACGTCGACCGCGTCGTGAGCATCCACCGCGCGGCTAAGCGGTCCGGGCGGCGGCTCGTGATGGACCTCCAGGCGGCCGAGGTGCTCGAGGCGACGGGGTACCGGAGTATTCCGAGCCCCCTCTTCCCCGACGTCCACCTCTACCTCCCCTGGCGCCAGGCGCGCTGGGTGAAGAGGCACGGCGCGTTCGACCTCATCGGCGGGGTCCGAAAGGCGCGGCGGCTCTTCCCGGAGGACATAGCCGTGCGGCCGGGCCGCTACGTCGTGCTCCTGAACCGCACCTTCACGGAGGACCGTCGCTTCGCGTCCCTCATCGCCGGCGCGCGCGCGGTCTGGTCGCAGTGGGAAGGGTACCTGCGTCTTGGCGCGCATGGCGAGCGGCTTGCCTCCGACCTCGCGCCGCATGGGGTCGCGCTGGAGGTGATCCACACCTCCGGGCACGCCGACCCGCCCTCGCTGAGACGCCTCGTGGCGGCGGTTCGGCCCGAGACGCTGTCGCCCGTCCACACCTTCCACCCCGAGCGTTTCGAAGGCCTCTTCGGCGACCTCGCGCCCGTCGTGCTGCGCGGGGATGGCGTGCCCTGGACTGTGTAGGCTGAGCTACTCCTAGGAAACCCGCGTCATTGAAAGGCATTCGCCGATCCGGGACTCGCAAGCGATGCGGAACGGCGCGTTCGACATCTCCTTCGATTGACCCTTCGCGAAAGTTCTTGCTGTCCGACACCAGATCGAAGCAGCCACTCTGCGCGACGCGTCGCCCACGAGGATCATCGAATGGTAGTCTCGAGAGGATGCGCCTAGCCCGAATCAATCTTGGCAGAGCCGCATGTATTGGCAAACTCATTCACGTCCGCTGTTCACGACTAGGCCCTCGAAAGCGGCCATGCAACTTCCGGCCAACCCCGGTCATCAACCTGATCGACAAAGGACGCGCGCCACCGTCGTATGGGTCCATGCGCCCCGTCCTGCGGGCGGCAGCACACCACGATCATTCAGCGCCCGTGCCAGCGCTGCTTGGCCGGTGATGCCGTCCTCGCGCAGTCGGTCCACCTCCAGCACAAGCCGATGCGCAGCCCGCTCCGCCGCGTCTCGCCGTGCCCTGGCCGCCGCTGCCGTGTCCGGTCCCGTGCTGGGCCGATACCCTCGATCCCCGCCGAGCATGCGCCCCCTCGCCCGTGCCGCGGCCAGCGCCGCCCGGGTCCGCTCCGAGATCAGCTCCCGCTCCTTCTGCACCATCGCGGCATAGACCCGCATCATCAGGTCGTCCGCCCCGGGCATGTCGGCCGCCCGGTTCGAGATCCCCTCCTCCAGCAGACCCGAGAGCGTGTGGGCGCGCCGGGTAATCCGATCCAGCCGTGCTGCCACCAGCACCGCCCCGAGCTGCCGGCAGCGGGTCAGGGCGGCCTGGAACCCGGGTCGACGGTCGCCCTTGCCGGAGACAAAGCCGGAGTGCCCGACCACCAGAGTCCAGCCCTCCCGCTCGACATCGGCACGGACGCCAGCCTTTCTGTCGCCCGTTCTCTTGCAATAGGATGCCTCCCAAGCTCGCGTTACCGGGGGGGGGGGGAAGAACGGCATGGCCGTGATGCGCCGCACGCTGATGAGCGCCGCTTCCTTGGCGGCCCTGTCGCGTCTCGCCGAAGCTCAGGCCTTTCCGATCCGCCCGATCCGCTTCCTCGTGCCTTTCGGCGCTGGTACGGCGACTGACAACACGGCCCGCTTCGTCGCGGCCCGGGTCAGCGAGGCGACGGGCCAGCCGGTGGTGGTGGACAACCGGCCCGGCGGCAATGGGGTCATCGGCGTGATGGCCACAAAGGCAGCGCCAGCAGATGGCTACACCGTGATGATCACGGGGATGACCACACAGATCGGCAATCCCCTCATGATCCCAAACCTGACCTATGACCCGGTGGCCGACTTTGCACCGCTGACGCCGCTGGTCCGCGGAGCGCTCGTGCTGCTGGTCCGACCCGCTAGCCCCTACGGCACGGTCGCCGACCTGATTGCAGCCGGGCGACGCAACCCGGGCCGGTTGACCTTCGCATCGGCCAGCCTGACCAGCCGTGGCGCGGCGGAGGTGCTCAATGGCGAGACCGGCATCGCGGCGCTCAATGTGTCCTACCGCACCTCTCCCGCGGCGCTGACGGACCTCATCTCCGGCCAGGTGGACTTCGCCTTCACCGAGACACTGACCGCGCTGCCCCTGGTCCGGAGCGGCACGCTCCGAGCAATTGGGGTGTCGGTGCCTCAACGCGTTGCGGGGCTCGCCGATGTTCCGACTCTGGCGGACGCCGGCGTTCCAGGCCTCACCCTGACGGTCTGGAACGCAGCCTACGCGCCCGCCGCGACTCCGCCGGCAATCCTTGAGCGGCTGAACGCTTTTCTCACGGATGCGCTGCGCCATCCTGAGTCGGAGGCATTCTTTGCGCGCGACGGGTGGCAGACGCTCCCTCTCAGCAGTGCCGAGTTCACCCGCTTCCAAGCGGCGGAGTACAGCACATGGGAGGCCATCATCCGGCGGGCGAACATCACTCTGGATTAGCTGAGGCAGCATTCGCCGGAAGGAGCCGGGGGCAAGGCGCCGGCGGTCAATACTGTCCCAGCGGTATGCCGACGGCCCGGTGCTGGTCGCTTGAGGCCAGCACCGTTGTTCGCGCTAGCACCCGCGCCACCGTCGTATGCGTCCAGGCGCCCCGTCCTGCCGGAGTTGGCACCCCTCGCCCGTTCATTGCCCGCGCCAACGCCGCCTGCCCTATGATGCCTTCCGCCCGGAGCCGCTCAATCTCCAGCGCCAGCCGGTACGCCGCCGGTTCAGCCTCTTCCCGCCTCGCCTGGGAAGACATTCCATAGATTCAACGGTTAATTGGAGGCCAACTGCGTAGTTGGCGAGGGCTGCATGCTGCCTGGCGGCACGGGGGACGGCGTGGCGCTGGGAGTAGGAACGTCCCAAACAACCTTCGCCAAGTCTGCCAGCTGGGCTTGCCGCATCTCGACTTCCGCGGGCGTCCAGACAGCGAAGTGATCGAGCTTGGACACAGCTGCGTTGATCTTCGTGTTCACGCCCACCTTTGGCCTGTCCGTGATCGAGCGTGTTAGCAAGAGCTGGGACTGCGCGTACACCGGCCTTTTCGACGAGAAAGGCTGGTTCCCGAGAGCCGAATTGATGCCTTGCTCTACAAGCACCAAGTTCCCCAATCGTTGGGTCCACGCACCGCTATCGTCGCCGAACTGGGCGATGCATGCTGCGCTCGCCGTGACGGGGAAGATGTGCTCGATCTCGTAAGCCGAACCCTCGGCGTACCTCTTCAGCCAACGCGTGCCCTCAGTCTCTCCAAATGCGTTCACCTCGACGGCCTGGGCCAGCTTCGCGAGCAAGTATCGCAGCCGATAAGCCTGGAGATCTCTGGCCCCAAGTCTTCCAAACGCATCCGAGAAACGCGTGCTTAAAGCGGCGCGGGCGAGCCGGAACCTCTTCTCGATCAGGGCGTCGAGATCCTCTGCCGTCTTCACCGCCTTCACCTCCGGGGCCCAACGCGCAAAGTCCCGCTCGAAATCGCGTGTTGGTTCGCGCGTAATCACGTATGTAAAAAACAGGTTCTCTATCTCTCTCGCAAGACGGTCGAACAGGGCGGTCGGTAGATGGCTTGCTGCCATCAGTAGTATTAGGTGCTGCTTGGCGGCACTCCCTCCGAGGATCCGCATGGACTCTAATGCCGGACGCGCCTGATCGTCCTCACCTCGTCCAGCGAGGAAGCGAGTATATGCTCTAGCCGCATTGACCAATTCTTTTGCGAAGGCAATCGGATCTTTTCCGAAGCCAACCTTTTCCTCGTTCTTCTTGAGCCATTCGTAGATAGCGTCTTCGCGAAGCTGCTCGGCTGCATAGCGGCTTAAGATGAAGTAGCGTAGGAACCGCAGCGGCTTTTCGCCTGATCTGCGCAGCTCCTTCTGCAGTTCGTCCCATACGCTCTTCAGGTTACTGAACTCGGTCTGTTTCGCCCGCACGAAGAGTAGGTTCTTGAGGAGATCCATCGAGTCCAGGCTGAGGCCACGGTCGTTAACGGTCTCGAAGATCTTCAGAGCTTTGGCGACTCCATCGGTCTTGATCCGGATGAGCTTCACGCGGTTGATCAGGTAGGCGTAGAAAGCTCGCACGCGTCCCGCATCGTTTCCAAATTCCCGGACCAAAAATTGGGATGCGGTCAGGTGCGCATTGACGATGTTCTCCGCTGATCTCGTCGTGAACTTGCCGTTGATCTGTTCTCTCCCAACCAGCTTGGCGAGAACGCCCTGAGCATCCGCGTATTGTAGGTCAAGGCGATATCGATGTCGCGACTGGCCCCAGTCATCCATACTCTGTGATGAAAGTTGGGCGTTGATCGGCGTTTCGACTGTATCCTTAAGCGCCAGTAGCCGATCCCGGATCGCACACAGGATTACGAAGAGTGTCGTCATCCGTTGCTGTCCATCGATCAGGTCAAGCACGCCGGAGTCGTTCAGGCAGACGACGATACTGCCGATGAAGTACTCGGCGGGTGGACCATCCTGCGGTCTGAGCGGCATCTCTCCAAGGACATCGCTGAGCAGCTGCTCCACCTGCTCCGTCTTCCAGACGTATTCTCTCTGGTAGTCTGGCACTGCGTAGAACGCCTGGAAGACACCTGCCACGGCGATATCCTGACTTTCGATCGACTGCGTTACCATTGCCCCGCCCCCCGATTCTGGCACCTCGATTATTCCCATACAAGGTCAAGGCAGTGAAGCGAGGCAGTACCCAGCTAAAGCCTCGACTTGGCTCGGAGCTAATATTGCGCCATCCGCTATGAGCTGGCCACTGCGATCGCGTGCATTACCCCAACCACCGTCTTGCTGCTCGCGTCAGTACCTCCATCTGCTCCGGCTTGTTCAGCGGCTTCCGGTCTCTTGCCCCTCCTTGAAGCCACGGCCCATATTCCGGCGGCCCCACTCTTGGAGAGATTCTCAGAAACGTCCGCTCTTCCCGAGCAGCCTTTTCGGAGCAGCGGAGCAGCTCTCCATCAGACTCGGACCATCGACACTCGCACGGGCCGGGCTGCACCTACGCGCTGAGCCGGTCGATGATCCGCGCCGCCTTTATGCGTCCAGGCACCCCGGCCTGCTAGCGTCGGTACTCCACGCTCATTTAGACTGCGTGCCAGTGCCGCCTGCCCCGCAACACCCTCCGCCTTGCGTCCCTCAATTTCCAACGCCAGCCGGTGGGCCGCCCTCTCCGCCTTCTCCCGCCACGCCCGCGCCGCAGACCGAGCAGATGGCGGCGACGGCGGCCGCCACGCTCGGTCCCCGCCCAGCACCGCCCCTCTGGCAACCCTGGCCGGTAATCATCCTTGCCCGAGGCGATGTCCTCGTGCTCGGAACCTACACCCAGCCCTCGCGCGCCACGAACGCGCGAACGCTGGCCTGCTGAGCCTCCAGTCCCAGGCCCGAGTGGCCCTGCTCGCCGGTAGAAACGCGGTAGAGCGCGACGGCGTACCGGAGATGGGTTGAGGGGCGGCGCGCGGCCATCAGCCGGCCTCTACCGGAGCCGCATCGCTCACCCGGTAGATGGAATAGTTGCCCTTCGCACCCACCTAGCCCGGCCCGACCTGCCGAACGCGCTCCAGGACGGTGACGCTGATTCCTTTCTTCGTCAGCCCGGTCAGGAAGCTGTGGCAGGTGTGCTGCGCCCAGCCGGTCGCGTCCTGCACCTGGGCGATGGTGGCGCCTTCCGGCCGGCGCAGGAGGGCCAGCACCGCCTGCTGCTTTGTGCCCTCGCGGGGGCGTCGTGGGGTGCCGGCAGGCCAGGGCGGCGCGCAGGGCCTCCAGCGCTCCCGGCAGATTAGGGCGGTCCTGGCCGGCGTCCCAGGCCTTCACCCCCCCTGTCCCGGCAATTCCGTTGACGGCGAGCGCGGTAAGGAAAGCGCGCAAACGCCGCCCAGACCAGCTCACTGTTCTCCGTCACGTCCTTCAGCACGTGCCGCGGACAGGATGCGCCCAGTGGTGCCCGACACCTCCGCCAACCGCATCAGAGCGGCTAGCAATAGCCGAGGCGCACCCTTGCACCCTTCCAAGCCTTCATCCCGCCGAACGGTCACCATCGCGTCCATAAGCCGGTAGGCTGTGCCGTCGCCATTGACGATGGTGCGCTCCAGCGCGTCAAAATCCAGCGTCACAAAGCGCAACCCGCGCCGCCTGCGGCGGCCAAACGCCGCGAGGGCTTCGGTCCAGTATGGGTCCTGCGCCCAATGAGTAGGCTCGTCGCTCATCAGTGCCTCATTTTGCTAGATGCTCGCTTCCCAACACCCCGGATGTTCTCCAGGTCCACCCCCCCCTCTCGCCCCGGCCGGCAAATCGGGCGTGAACCCCTTGTAGAGCTGGAAGGCAACTGGCTGCTCAGAATCGGCCTCTACCTCGATGCTCGGCAAGGGCGGATGATGCTGCGTGAGTTTACCCGATCCCGCGATCGGACCTCGAAATTGACGGTTCCGCTCATGCCGAGTCCAGCGTGCGTTCAAGTAGCTCACGTTCTTCACCCCGCGTCGGCGTAGGCGGCAGGAGTGCGTCGCGCATCAGGTTGCGCTTGCGCTCCATCAAGGCGTGTAGGTTCTCATCGAATGAACGGGAACCGCTGGGTAGGATCGCCATTGGAATGTGGACGGTAACAGGCCGCTCCTGACCGATCCGCAGCACGCGACCGGTGCATTGGTCTTCCACCGCCGGATTCCACCAGCGAGAGAGGTGGATGACGTGGTTGGCACGAGTGAGGGTGAGGCCGACGCCGCCGGCGCGAGGGGAGAGCAGCATGACGTCGAAGCCGGGTGGGCCGGACTGGAAGCGGTCCACCCGGTCCTGTCGAGCGCGCCCAGAGACCTCGCCGCTGATGATCATCGGCGTCGAGGGGAGGCGATAGCGGCGCTGTAGCACGCCCGCGAGCCGTGACTGGATCGCGAGATCGTCGAGGAAGACCAGCGCCCGCTCACCAGCTGCTGCGATCGCGTCCAGCGCGCGGGCCGCCACCCTCAGGCGGGCTGAGGTGGCAATGAAAGATGCGTCGTCAGCGGATCCCTCCGGGTCAGGGTGAAGGCACACGGCCCGCAGCCGAGTGAGCGCCTCCAGGACAGCGCCGGGCCGCGCGTCGCCTCGCGCCGTTTGCACGGCGGCGTCGTATGCCGCGCGCTGGACGTCGCCCATGTTCTCCGCCACCACTCGGTCCTCGCGTGGCGGCAAGTCGGGGAGACGGTCCTCCTTCATGCGGCGGAGCATCAAGGGTGGGAAACCGCCCACGCCCCGGTCGAGGGTCGCTTTCAGCGTCGCGAGCCGTCCAGGATCGTCGCCCCGCTCCCAGCGTGCGGAGAAGGACTTCAGGTCGTCTAGGCAGCCCGGATGAACGGCGTCCACGATGCACCAAAGGTCCGCCAGCCGGTTCTCGACAGGCGTGCCGGTCAGTGCAACTCGAAAGTCGGCGTTCATCGCCTTTGCTGCGTCGGTCAGGCGGATGCCCGGCGTCTTGATCTTCTGCGCCTCGTCGAAGAGGAGCGCGGCGAATCGGATGCGGCCAAAGTCGCGGTCATAGTCACGCAAGGTCTCGTAGGTCGTCAGCACCCAATCGGCGTCCCGGATCGCCCCCGCATCAAGGGCAGGCCGTCCGTCCGGCCCGGCGTCCCGGATTTCAGCGAGGCCTCGCCCATAGGCCGGCAGCAGGCGCCCGAGACCCGGCGCGGCGAGGTGACGGTCGTGCTCGGCGCGCCAGTTCTCCAACAACCCAGTTGGCGCGACTATTAGGACGGGCGCACGCGGGATTGCGCCCGAAGCCATTCCCGCACGCAGCCAGGCGAGGAAAGCTAGACCCTGGAGCGTCTTACCGAGGCCCATGTCGTCGGCCAGCAGCACGCCCGGCAGCCCCGCCGTCCAGGCGCGCTGGAGCCACGCGATCCCTTCTGCCTGATGCGGCTTTGGAACCGTGGCAAGGGGGGCAGGCAGGCCTGAAGGCGACGCCGGGCGGCGCGCGACTTCGCCTTCCACATCGAGCGCCTCTTCGTTCGCACGGATGAGGAGCGCTTCCGCCTCTTCGGGCTCCTTCGACGTGGGACGCGCGCTTTCCCGTCCCATCGCCGCCACCTCAGCGGCGTGTAGAGCGGCGAGAGTATCGTGGTCGGCGGGAAGTTCGACCTGCTTTCCGTCGATCTCGACCGTGACGGCCGGCCTGCCCTGACTGATGGCGGCTTCCACCCGGAGTGCGAGGGCAGCGGCCTCGGAGGCGGAGAGAGGAACAGGTGAGCCGTCCACCACAATTCCGCCCCGCGGCCGGGCGGCGCCAGAAGCGGAGCCGCCGGTCTCGGGGCCAAACCAGTCGGTCGTGGCGAGCGGGACCCAGGGCAACACGCGCTTGCGCCAGAGACCGAGGCCGACGACGCGGGAAGACCACGCCTCGGTTTCGCGGAACACGCTCTCCAGGACGGTGTCGTCCACGTCGTCGCCTAGTTCCTCGCGCAGGAAGGCGCGGGGGGCGGCAAGTAGGGCGCGTCGGCTCGCGGCCGGGCCGGAGGCGACGCGGCGCACGGCGGCCAGCGCCCGGCGCAGCGGCGGCGCCAACACGACTACCCAGTCGTCGCCCAGGGAATAGAGCGGCCTGGCCTCGGCGAAACGGTGGAAGCGGTCCTCGCCGAAGACCCGGGCACGATCATCAGGCAGCAGGATAGCGCCGCCAGCGCCGGCACGGTGCAGGATGGGAATGAGCGTGGCGGCATCCCCCTCACCGCGCAGGTCGAGGGAAAATGCGTCGGCTTCCACGACGGTCAGGCGGCCAAGCATCCCGCGTGCGGAGGCAGCGCCAGCGGCCTCCGCGCTGGGCAGGACCTCGCGTAGGCCTGCGATGGCGGAGAGGCGAGCGGCGAGGTCGTCCGTCGGCACGGCAGCGAGGCGGTCCACCGCTTCCGCAATCCCGAAGAGGGTGGCGGGTAGGCGGCGGTCGGTGCCGCCGGCGCGGAGCCAGGCGCCGATCCGATCCGCGCCGAGAACTGGCTGGCCGGTGGGACGGGTCCAAGTCAGTGTCACGCGGAAGTCGGGACGGGTGAGGAGGCCACTGCCCTCCACCACTGCGCGCACCTCTGCGGCCGGAGGCAGGCCGAGGCTCGCGGCCTCCCGTGCGGAGAGTCCGGCGACAGCGGCGTGCTCGATGAGGAGGAGGTCCCCCTCCGCGATCGCCGCTTCCGCCGTGAGGAGGCGTTGCGCAAGGTCCACGCCGGAAAGAAGCGCGTCCGGCGCGTGGAGTGCCCACAGGTCCACGGGCACGGCGCCATCGCGGAGGTGAAGGCGGAGTTCGGTGCCTTCCGGCGCGGGGGTGTGAATGAAGCGTGCGATCATCGCGGACGCCAGTCGGCTTCGGAGAGATGGACGTTGGCGCGGCGAGCAAGAAGCTCGGCGGCGCTGCCTTGCCAGCGGGAGCGTTCGGGATTGTCGTGCCTCAGCCCGCGGCCATCGGCTGACCCTCTCGAACTGAAGCGCGGGTTCGGGGGAAAGGGGAGTCCCTTCCCCGTCAGGTCGTCCCGCGAATACTCCGTCTGGTAGAGCCTGGGCGCGTTGGCCCACTCGCGCGGCCAAGCTCGCAAGGCGCCGCTGTGGCTCCACTCGCACAGGATCAGCGGCCCGACGCGCAGCAGCAGCACAGATTGATCGCCTGACACATTGCCCCGTAGGCGCCCGTAGCCGCCCTGGAAGTCACGCATAGTTCGGGCAGACGCGTGCACCTGTGCTCCCAAGGCAAGCCAAGCATCCTCGATCGCCCCGCGGTCTAGGACGGCGGACCAGAAAGCCTCCCGATAGCGCCACTGGTGATCCAACGCATACTCTGCGATCAGGTCGAAGAAAGCCCGCAGCGACGCGCGCGCAAGCCAGCGCCGCACCAGCGCGGTTCCCTCCTCCCCTACCGGGGTCCACTCCGGCGCGCGCAGCCGCGGGTCGCCCAGGTCGCGGACCAGCAGGTCGCGCACTGGCTCGCGCAGGGGTGGTGCTGGCTCACGTCCACCGTCCAGCCATGCGGCGAGCAGGCCCTGCGCGATGTCCCCGCGCATCTCCCGGCCGAAGCGCAGCCGCCCCTCGGGCGCCAGAAAGGCGAGGGCGCGATCCAGGGCCGTCTCCGCCTCGCGACCCCGCAGCGCTGCAGGAAGGAGGGCGAGGAGCCGCGCCGCGACCGCCCGCGCGTAGCCGCCCGTCGCGCGCGGGGGCTGATCCAGCCCCGTCGCAGCCAGGACGGCGGCAACGGCCAGCGGGCCGTGAAGCAGCTCCGCGGCCACCCGGCCCGGCCCAGAAGCGGCGTCGAACAGCGCGTAGCCCGCCTGTGCGGATCGCCAGGAGTCCAGCGCCGCGTCCTCCGCGCGCGCCAGCACGGCGGTAATCGCCTGCCCGCCACGGGCGATCTCGGGATTGCCGGCCACGAAATCGTGCAGCCACGCCTCAATCAGAGCGCGGGCAACGCGGCGGGAGGGCAGTGCAGCCCTCACCACAGCGTCCGTAAGGCCGGGGATGCGAGCGGCAGGCGCCTCACCGCTCCACATCACCCAGGGCGCGTCCCTCAGATCGCGGCCGGAGAGCCGAGCGGGCCGATTGGCGAAGGCAGCGTGCAAGCGCTCCCGCAGCGCGTCCATCGCGGCACGCTCTGGCGCCCGGGGCACGGCCCCCGTGGCTTCCATCGTTTCCAGTACACGCCGGCTCTCGGGTCGCTCCGGCAACGCCGCGCGGCGCGGCAGGATGTCCACGGCGGCGCGGAGTCGGCCGAGCGATTCGCTCAAATGACTCATGGCGGCGCGCCGCGGAGGTTGCCAATCTCCTCGATCAGGCGCTGTACCTCGTCCGAGGTGCGAGAGGAGAGGACGAAGCGAAGGTCTATACGGCGGTTCTGGGAATAGGCCGCCTCCACCATGCCCGCGGCGACCGGCCGCCGCTCACCGTAGCCGGACAGGCCGAGTAGAGGCAGGCCGTCAGCGTTCCGCAGCCCTTCTAACCCCGGCTGCAGGCGACGCAGTTCCGCGAAGACGCTCAGCGCCCGCGCGGCCGAAAGGCGGTCGTTCTCTAGCACAGACTGCGCGGGCGTCAGGCCACGGAATACCTGGCCGTCGGTGTGGCCCTCAATGAGGACGGCCTCCAGGATGGCCTCGCGCTCTCCATCCTCGGCGGCGCCGGCGAAGGGGGGCAGTGCGCGGGCGAGGACGTTTGCGAGGACTGTTACGGTCCGCCGCGAGCGCTCGGTCAGCTCGGAGCGGTTGAGGTCGAAGGGCACGTCCTCCGACAAGCGTAGCACGCCGGACTGCTCCTCGATGCGGACGCGGATGCCGGCGGAGGTGAGTTCGGTACGGATCTGGTTCAGCAGTTCGGCGCGCGCTTCCTCGCGCTCACGCACCTCGCGCCGGAGACGGGCCACGGCGGCGTCCAACGCGAACCGCAACCGCTCGTTCTGCGCGCGCAGGACATTCGCGTTCACTTCCTGCCGCTCGGCCTCGTTCCGAGCAAGCCGAGCAAGGTCGGCTTGTCGCGCCGCCTCAGCGCGCTCCCGCTCCGCCTCCTCCCGCGCAAGGCGCGCGGTATCTTCCATCCGGCGTGCCTCCGCCGCACGTTCGCGCGCCAGCATCGCCTGTCGGGCAGCCTCCGCCCGCTCGCGCTCCGTCTCCGAAAGGGCGAGGCGCACCACCTCGGCGAGGCGCCGGGCCTCCGCCTCCTGCCGCGCCGCCTCCACACGCTCGCGCTCCGCGTCCAGGCGAGCGAGGCGGGCCAGTTCCGCCTGTCGCCGTGCTTCCGCCTCTTGCTCCTCTGCGCGGCGACGCTGCTCCTCGTATCGCTCGACCTCCACCATCTGGCGCTGCTCCGCCTCGCGGTAGTTCAGGGCCAAGACGGTCAGCATGAGGAGGAAGACGAAGAGGATGCCGACCATCAGGTCCGAGATGGAGGCGAAGTACCCCTCCCCGCCCTCGTCCCCTGCCTCGAGCCGCGCGCGGCTCAACGCTGCGTCCTCTGTAATTGCTCGATGAAATCTCCGAGCGTCTTCTCCAGCTCGTCCGTGCGATTCGCGAGCGCGCTGGCAGCCTTCGCGAGGTTCTCATCCGTCTCCTTGACGAACTCGCTCACCTGCCGCCGGAAGCCCTGGATGCCATTCACCATCGCATCCACCGTGGCCGCGAGGGTTCTGTCCACGCCCTCGAACCGGGTCGTTACGCCGGCAAGATCGTTACTCAGGCGGGTGAGTGCAGCGGCGGCGGCGTCCAGGCGTCCGGCAGCGCCGCCGACACCCTCTATCGCCCCGCGCAATCCGCCCGTGACCTCGCGCAGCGGCCCGATAGCGTCGCGGGCCGCGGCACCTGCCGCCTTCAGGTCCGCCGCGGCGGCCGCCAGCGGCGTGGCCGCGTCGTGCGCGGCCGCATCCAGTTCCCCCACGCGCGCGCCTAGGCGGTCGGACGCCTCGGCCAGCAGCCGGACCGCCCCCGCCAGCACCTCCGCCCGGCTAACCAAGCTTCCGGCCGCGGACCCGATTCGCTCCGCCGCGGCGCCACCGCCGTCGCGTAGCGCGGTGCCCGCCACCTCGCCCGCGTCTCGCACGCCGGCCGCAGCGCCCGTCAGCGCCGCCGCGAGCGCGTCCCCAGCCTCACGCAAAGTGCCGCGCAGGGCATCGCCGCCTTCCCGCGCGCCGTCGCGCACTGCCTCCCCGGCCTGCCCGAGATGGCCCCGCATCTCCGCCAGCATTGCGCCGAGTTCCGTCCGCATCCCTTCAGTCGCCTCGGCGATGCGGCTCACCGCTTCCTCCGCACCGCGACCGAGCGCGCCGCCGGACACTGCACCAGCAGACTCCAGGGCCGTGCCGACGCGGGCCGCAGTCACCTCGAAGGCGCTAGCCGCGGAGGCGATGCGTTCCGCCACGGCTTCCAGCGCCGCGGTGCCGCCACGGCGGCTCTCCTCCGCCAGCTCGCGCAGACCCGCGACCATGGTCTCCAGCTCGCCGCGCAGGCGGCCAGAGCGGTCAGCCTCGTCGTCCGCCATGCGCCGGCCCATCTCGGCCACGGCGGTCGCGAGCGTCTCGCCCATGCCGCGGGCCGCAGCCTCCAACCCGCCCGCCGCCTCTTCCACGCGCCGCGCCAGCTCGGCGCCCGCGTCGACGCCAGCGGCGCGCGTGCCCTCAGCTACGAGGCGCAAGCTCTCGGCTACCCCTCCCATTTGGTCCGTGACACGGCTGAGTGCGGCCTCCGCCCCCTCTCCCATGCGGGTCGCCATGGCGTCGGCGGATTCCGCCATACGGACTGCGGCATCGCCAAGGCTACCGCGCAACCCCTCCAGCCGTTCCCCCAGGGCCGAGAGGCTCGCGGCCACGTCGTTCATTCGCTCCCCCGCGCCGCCCTGCAGGCGCTCGACGAAAACGTCGAGCATTCGCGCGATCGCGTCCTCGTTGCGGGTGGAGAGGCCGGCGGCAAGCTTCTCCATCGCCTCCCGCAGCGGTCCGACGTGTTCGCCCAGCCGCTGATCGAAGGCACTGTCGAGAGCTGTGCTAATGTTGAGGCTGAGTTCAGTCGAGAAGGACTCGAGTTGAGTGCCCTGACGTTCGAGCAGCCGGTTCGCCTCCTCCGCCAGCATCGCGGCCGTGACGAAGGGGATACGGGACTCCAACGCGGCGAGGAAAGCGTCGAGGTCGCTTTCGGCTAGCCGTAGTAGCCACTTCCGGGTCAGGGCGTAGACGATCGAGAGACCGAGACCCGCGAGCGAGGTAATGAACTTAAACGACGCAGTGTCCAGCAGGCGTTGCAGCGCCCCGCGCTGCGCCCCCGCATCGTCGCCCGACACAATACCGCCCGCAGCCGCTAGCGCGACCGCCAGCCCAATAAAGGTGAAGAGGAGCCCGGCACCGACGAGGAGGTTGGGGAGAGCGGCGTGGTAGCGCAGATCGGTACCCGCCGCACGGTACAGCCCGGCGAGGTCGAACCATGCGTCGGGGCGCGAGGTGGCCCGAACGAGAACATCCTGCACTCGCGGCAGGAGGAGGGTGGCGCGATAGTCCCGCCAGCGATCGCCGAGGAGCCTCACACGCTCCAGTTCGTCCGCGACCTGCTCATAGGTCGCGGTAAATGCCGCGCCATTCGGCACGGCCCCAAGATGCTCCTTCGCGATGGCCAGAGCCGCGCGAACGCGCACCGTACCGCGACGGAGAAAGAAGCCGGATAGGAACGCCCACGCGACTAGCCCGGCAACCACCCCGCCGATTGTCACAGAACTGGAGACAAATCCTGAGAATGAGAACATTTCAACTGGCAGACTAGCGCAAGATTCTCGAAACGGAAGGTGTCGGCCGGGATCATCGCATGACGTTCGGAGCTTCTCGCCCCATTCGGGTCTTGCAAGCGGGCCAACCAGTGGAGGAGCGCTCGCTTCGCCTTCTGCGGCTGAGGGATCGGGGGGAGGCAGCTCTGTGGCGCGGCCTCGCCTTCCCGCTCATGCCCGGCGACGTTATCGAGGTGTCCGGACCCGGAAGGCTCCCCGGGGAGCATGATGTGTGCCCCTCACCGGACACCCCGCGGTGGTCAGCCATAATGACAGAAGGAGAGGCCTACCTCCTCATCGCAGGGTCGGCGGTAGAGCGAGACGCCGCCGCGGCTCTCCTGCGGGCGGATGGCCTGCGTGTGCTCCGTGCGGGACCTTGGCTCGGGGAGGTGGAGAACTTCGACGCGGACTGGTTCGTGCGCATCGTGCCGCGGGACGAAGATGAGATGGAGGCGACGCTGGGCCGCCTGTTCGGCCAGCCAGTAACGCCCGCGGGGCGCGGCGACGTGCTCCGGTTGCAACTCATTGAGGCGGACTTGCTGGCAGTACGAGCGCACATGGCGGCGCTAACGGCCGAGGCAGCGGCATTGCGCGTGTGGGCAGTGGAGGCGGAGGCGCGCGCTGCAGCGCATGCCTCCGCTGCAGATGGTTCCTCGCCGCTGCCCTCTTCTCCGCCGCAGCCCCACACGCTGCCGGCCGTCGCGAAGCCGGCGCGGCGGCTGCAGGAGGAGGTCGAGACTGTCCTTCGCACGCTGCTTCCGGGGGTCCGGCTTCTACGCGACGTAATAATTGCCGCCTGCGGAGAATATCGCGAGCGTGGCGCCCTCTATCGCGCCATGCGGGAACTTGTTGAATGGTCGGACCGACTGCCGCCGGCCTGGAAGCGCCTACCGGGTATGGCCAACTGGTGGGAGAGGCACGTGAGCACCGGCGACGACGACGCAGGGCGAGCTTATCCGCGACGAGACGGGTCCGGGCGTGGATGGGAAGTACTGCTCTCACACAAGGGGCAGCAGGACCGCGACATCGCTTGGCTACGCCGATTGGCGTAAAAATGTTATGCGGAGTACTTGGTGCGGCTTTGGCTGCCGGGAGACGCTGTCTCAAGTGCTGAGCGGCCCTTGCTCTAGCGAGTGCCGACAAGGGCACACAGCTTCCCAGCATGTCATGTGCTGCCTCCTGCTCTCTATGGCGACCGGGCAATGCGTTGGGATCGCACTCGGCGCCCTCCGCGGTGTCCTATCCTGCCCCGCCCGCCCAGAGAAGGTTTGCGCCCAGCTCCTCTCGCTGCTCCAATCTTCCACAAGCTGAAGTTTCTCTGCCATGGTCGTGGCGCAGTAGTGCGCCCAGCGCCAGGGGTGTTTACGTGCTCGGCTTGAGGGTTCGACTGCGGAACGAGCGGCGTTTTCTCTCTCCGGAGGCCGACTGTTCTCCGGAGCTTGGGAGTTGGGCGATTTCGCCATCAAGGTTTAGTGCTCGGTAATCGCTGCCCTTCTGCTTGCGTGGGGCAACGCAGATTCTGTGTCCCTCTCCCCTGACCTTCCCGCTAGCTTTCACCAACGCATCGCTTTGGCCCCGAGTCATCGTCAGCCCCCTCCAAGCGTTCACCACCACCCGTCGTCAGTGTGTCGGCGCATTGCTGACACATGCGAACCGACGCTACCGCACACGAGGTACCCCCATGGCCAATCTTCCTCCCCTTCCTCCAGCCGGCCGCGCCCCTCAGGGCGGCAAGAACGCCAATGGTGGTAAGCCCAACCCGAAGGACGCCCGCGCCGGCAGCAGCCGGAGCAGTGGCGGAAAGCAGGGTGGCGTCAGCAGCGCGACCCAGAGCAACCGCAAGACCGGCGACCGCTGAGCGGAGCCGCGTCCGCCCCCTCCGCCTCCACGAGTAAGGTTCTGAAGAATGGTCAAGCGGCGCAAGCAGGAACAGGTCGTCGGGGTGCTCGAGATCGCGGGCTACGACAGTGAAGACCCCACCTTCAAGCAGTGGGTGGCCGAGCACCGGACCCAGAATGGCGGGAGCATCCGGGTGAGCAAGGGCGCGACCGGCGTCCGCGTCATGTTCGGCCGGGAGGCGGACATGAACTTCTGGAAGGCCCGATTCGAGACGGATGCGAAGGCGCGTAAGTCTCGCGTTGCCTAGTACCCAATCCTGTTGATGCGGGCCCGGGAACACTCGCGGAGTGGGTAATACCGAGTGAGATTTGAGAGCGGTGTTGGGGCGTGAGTCGAACTAACCTGGACGGCAGCTAAACGTTTCCCCAGATGCAGTGAACATTGAACCGGACCGGCTTTGCCGGAGGCCGTTTGGCTTGGGTCACGTGGCCAAGGCTGGTGCCCTTGTCGCGGCATAGTAGCGCGCCTCGGCCTCAGCGGGAGGGACGTTGCCGATCGGCTCGAGGAGGCGCCTGTTGTTGAACCAGTCCACCCACTCGAGGGTGGCGAACTCGACTTCCTCAAGGCTCCGCCACGGGCCACAGCGGCGGATGACCTCGGTCTTGAACAGGCCGATGACGGTCTCGGCGAGTGCGTTGTCGTAGGAATCCCCGACGCTGCCGACCGACGGCTCGATCCCGGCCTCGAGCAGTCGCTCCGTGTACCGAATACTGACGTATTGCGATCCCTTATCGCTATGGTGAGTCAGGCCGCCCTTCGCCGGACGGCGGCCGTGGAGCGCCTGCTCCAGCGCGTCGAGGACGAAGCCCGCATGGGCCGTCCGCGACACCCGCCAGCCGACGATGCGGCGCGCGAAGACGTCGATGACGCAAGCGGCGTAGACGAACCCCTGCCAGGTCGCGACATAGGTGAAGTCAGAGACCCACAGCACGTTTGGCGCCGGTGCCCGGAACTGCCGGTTCACCAGGTCGGCAAGACACGCGGTGGCCGGGTTTGAGACGGTGGTCCGCGTCTCCCTCCCGCGCACAACGCCCCGCAGCCCCATGCTCCGCATCAGCTGCTCCGCCGTGCAGCGGGCGACCGCGATGCCCTCGCGGCCGAACTGCCGCCAGACCTTGCGGGCGCCGTAGACCCCGAAGTTCGCCTCGTGCACCCGCCGGATCGCGGCACAGGTCTCCGCGTCTCGTAAGCTGCGCGCCGACGCCCTGGACGGATCAGCCTTCCGCGCAGCATGGGCGTGGTAGGTGGACGGTGGATCGGCAGAACCCGGCAGATCGGCTCGACCCCGTAGGCCTCGCGATGGTCGTCGATGAAGGCGATCATGTCTTGGACCGGCGGTCGAGCTCCGCCTGGGCGAAATACGCCGACGCCTTCCTCAGGATCTCGTCGGCTTGGCGCAACTCGCGGACCTCCCGCTCCAAAGCCTTGATCCGCTCCCGCTCCGCTGTCGTCGGTCCTGGCCTCCCGCCCCCGTCACGTTCGGTCTGGCGCACCCACTTCCGCAAGGTCTCCGTCGTGCACCCGATCTTGGCGGCTATCGAGTTGATCGCCGCCCACTGCGTCGGGTGCTCCCCGGCTCCGTCCAGCACCAGCCGGACCGCCCGCTCCCGCGCCTCCGGCGAGTAGCTCGCCGTCGTCCTGCCCTTCGGCGTCATGGCTCCATCCTCTCAAGGTCTGAAGCCTCCGACAAACCCGGTGCGGTTCATGCTCGCCTATGAGTATGATGGGCAAGAGGCAGAGGCCGCCGCGGCACGATGGAACGCGGCGGATTGCGCTCGCTTGCTGAGAGATTACTCATACGCCCGGCTTTGATGATTGACTCGTTGAGGGTATCGGCGCGGTTCGATGGGTGATCGCTCGCTCCATCGGTGGATGGAGAGTTCGATGACGGCGGCGGTGGCGGTGACGCGGCGGGATCTGGACGCGGCGGGTCTGCGGCGCATCGCGGCTCGTGAGCGGAACGCGGCGGCGTCGCGGCGGATGCTGGCGATTGCGCTGGTGTTGGAGGGCGCGTCGCGGACGGAGGCGGCGCGGGCGGCGGGGATGGACCGCCAGACGCTGCGGGACTGGGTGCATCGTTACAACGAGGAGGGCCTGCCGGGCCTGCGGGATCGGGTGGGAGAGGTTGGCCCCAAGCGCCGCCTGACGCCCGCACAGGAGGTCAAGGTGGGCGAGTGGGTGCGGCAGGGACCGGACCTTGTTGCGTATGGCGTCGTGCGCTGGCGCCGGGCGGACCTGGCGCGGGTCATCACCGAGCGGTTCGGGGTGACACTCGCCGAGCGCACCGTCGGTACCCTCCTGCGTCGGTTGGGGTTCCGGCGGTTGGTGACGCGGCCGCGGCACCCGGGGCACGATCCGCAGGCGCAAGCGTCTTTCAGCGCGACTTCCCCACCCTCGTAGAGGTCGTCCTGTCGCTGGAGGCCGCGGGCAAGCGAACGCCCACGCCGTTCTCGTCCTCGACGGCGCGGGCTGGCACCAGACCGGAGGCGAACTTCGCGTGCCCGCCAACATCTCCCTCCTGCACTTGCCGCCCTACGCCCCGGAATTGATCCCAGTCGAGAACCTCTGGGCTTTCCTTCGCTCCAACAAACTCGCCAACCGCGTCTTCGAGACCTACGACGCCATCCTCGACGCCTGCTGCGACGCCTGGAACTGGCTCATCACGCAGCCCGAGCGCATCACCTCCATCGCAGCCCGCCCCTGGGCACAGGTCAATCGATGAGGTCAGGCGTATTATCTGTCCTGCTCTGGTGGGGAGCAGTGCGAATCTTCGTCTGGCTCTCGGCCAAGCTGCTTGCACCAGCCGCTTCGCAGTAGAAGGCGCCTCAGTTCGCCTGCACCCATCCCAGGGCGCCGGGCCTTACACCCCACGAGTGATGCTGACGTCGGTCCGTTTCACCACTGGCCAGCGGCAACGGAGCGCGCTCTGGGCAGGGGCCAAGAAGGGCCATGTCACCGCGCAGGACGCTGAGCAGAACGGGGAGCTGGTCAATCCGCACCAGCCGTAAGACGTAACCGACCTTCGTCACCTCGGCCGTGCCTGACGCAACACCGGCCTGGGTGGTCCGGAGCGCCCACAGTGGAAAGACGGTGCCACCGCAACCCAGATGCGGGGTGGACAGGAGGGCTGGTCCTGGGCTGCTCAGCCGAACGGCAAGGGCCGCCAGAAGCAGGAGAGGAAGCGTCAGCAAGAGCACGGCAAGCGCCAGTGATCGGTCGACCGTCTGCATGGCAGCGGCCATAAGCGCTGAATGATGGCGGCTTGAAGGTGCGTGAAGGGGCAGGCCGGTTTCCGGTCCAATCGGCACAGGATTGTGGGCGGCAGCGGCGTCCTGCGACATGGTGTGTGATCCGGAAAGCGAGCGCGGGGGCGGACGCTTCGGCCTATAACAGCAAGACCTAGGCCTGGCTGTCATGCCCAGTATGATGTTTTCGCCAGCGCCACTGATTGTTCCGTTCTGTGCTCGTGAATCGATGCTGAATGCTGTGGAAGGCGGCGAACGCCTAATGAGAAAACGCGGCCAGAAAAATCTCGAACTCTTTCGTGTTTGTTAATCAGATGTGACGGAGAAGTGGGATTGAGGCTACTATAGTGGCCAAGCTGCCGATCCAGTTGCCTCAAGCGACACGTCGCCCGCGAGATCTTCGGGTACCTTTGCCATCCCGTCCATCCACCCCAGGCAGATACAGCGACATCGGCGGCCGCGATCCGTGATCTCGCTATAAGCGAGCTAGCAGTAGAGGTAAAAGAGGCGAACCGGGCGGCGCTTGGCGAGGCTGCTCTAAGCGAGGCCGACCAAGCGCATATCCGGCGGGCCGCAGACCTGCAGGCCGCATGGCACACAATCCTGCACGCCCACACAGCTGCCGCCGTCGAAAGTACCCTTCCCGCCGGATCTCGCCCAGATACTCAAGTACCTCGCCGCATCGGGACGGGAGGTCTACGCCGTTGATCCTACCCGCCCCGTCCTCCGTGTGCCGATCCTGCGCATGCTCTGCTCCGGCCTCGAGAGCCAGCCTTCGGCAGCAGCCGGCCCGGCAGCGCGAAGCACGCCAGGGGCGGATTGCCATCCCCCCGAAGTTGCTCTTATGTAATGGACTCTACAATGACAGCCCTGGCACAGGATTCGGGGGCCGAAGTCTATGGGATACAGCCATTCGACAATAGCAGCGATAGCTAAACCGGTATTCACGGAGGCACCACCGGCATTGGAACTGTCCGTGCTCGGCCCCTTCCGGGCGAGCTTCCGGCAACGCGAGCTGATCCTCGACAGTCCAAAAGCGCGTGCACTCCTAGCGTACCTAGCTCTTGACGGCGACGTCGAGCAGAGCCGTGAGCGCTTGGCAGGATTGCTCTGGAGCGAGTCGGACGAAAAGCATGCGCGCGGATCGTTACGGCAAGTGGTGCGCAAGCTGAAGGATGCACTCGACATCATCGGCTGTCCGGCGTTGCGAGCCGACCGGGCCGCGCTGGCCGTCCAGCCCGGCGCCGTGTCCGTTGACTTGCACGAGGTGCTGCGGGCCGCAGAGCTAGGCGAGGCCCATCGGCTGTTGCTGGACGAGGCTCGCCTGTCCGAGCGGATACTAGCCGGGTACGACGAACTGGATCCCGCCTTCCACGGATGGCTGCAGGAACGCCGGCAAATATTTCACGATGCGTTGTTGCGCGCACTCGAGCCGCTTCTGTCGCCAGAGAGCGGCATGCCGCTCGAGCGGCGCCGGAACGCGGCGCGCGCGCTTTTGCAACTTGATCCAACCCACGAGGCAGCCTGTCGTACACTGATGTGGATGTATGCGGAAGCCGGCGATCCTGGCGCCGCACTACGCGTGTATGAAAGGCTTTGGCGTGTGCTGGACGAGGATTTCGACATTGAGCCGTCGCTCGCGACGCAAGAGCTGGTGGCCCAGATCAAGATCGGGCGGATCGCGTCGGGCACGACAGCTTCCCCGCAGTTCCTTGCGGCAGTCCAGCCGCACGGGCGGGAGGAGACCGCACCGGCCACACCGACCGCTTCGGCTGCGATGATGCGGATCGCGCTTCTGGTCGAAGCGTTTACTATGACAGGCGTAGCGCCCGAGCAGGTGCACTTGGTGCAAGGATTCCGGCACGACCTAATCGCACGCCTAGTGCGATTTCGGGAGTGGTTCGTGCTTGAAGGTGCGGCACCGGCACTGAGCGAGGACTGCGTGCGCTCGCGCTACCGGATCGGAGCAACCGCCTACCAAACCGGCAGCCGCATTAGCGTGGTTCTCACGCTGGCCGAACAGGATACTGGTGTCTTCGTCTGGAGCGAGCGCGTGAATTTAGCACTCGAGAGCTGGTTCGACACACAGCAGCACGTATTACGACGGCTCGCGATCGTCCTCAACACGCACATTTCGGCGCATCGCCTGACGCGTGTAGCGGGGAAGTCCGACATGCCCTTGGAGGGTTACGACAGCTGCATCCGCTGCCGCCACCTACTGCTCGGCTTCAACCCGTCCGACTGGGATAGCGCGTTCAACATGGCGCAAGAGATGGTGGCGGCAGTGCCGAACTCAGCGCCGGCGTGGTGTAACCTGGCTCAGCTCGACAACGTTGCGCACATTGTCCGCCCCGGCATCTGGCGTGACCCGCTCCGCGAGGCACGCGCCTTGACCCATGCTAAGCGGGCCGTGGAGCTCGATCCCGCGGACTGCCGTAACCAACTCTGTCTGGGCTGGTCGCTAGCGATGATGGGCCGCTTCGGGCCGGCAGAGGCGCACATGGCCTTAGCGCTCGATCTAAATCCCGACGATTCGATGCCGCTGATGTCACTTGCGCTGTTCCACGCCTTCATAGGCGAGCACGCTAAGGCGCGGAGCCTGGGGGAACAGTCGTTGCAGGCCACCGTGGACCCGAGCCGGACGCATTGGAGCTACGAGGTGACGAACGCCTACCTGCGCGGCGAGGACGCGGTGGCGGTAGACGCGTGCGATCGGGCGGATGGCGTCATCACCACCCTCGAGGCCTGGCGCGCCGCGGCGCTCCACCGCCTTGGCCGGCAGGCCGAGGCAGAGCGCGCCGCAGCGCGCTTCTGCGACATCATCGCCGCTGGTTGGTATGACTGCCGGCCACCAACGCCAGCGCTGATGACCCGCTGGTTGCTGCACCTCTACCCCATCCGCAACGCGGCGGATTGGGAGCGGCTGCGAAGCGGAGTTGCTGGTGCCGGCCTGCCGGTCGAGGGCGCGACCTATGGTGCCTGGCGGGGACCGCCGTGTTGACCCTCATAGCGGCATCCACTCCACTAGGGTCAGCCGGCGCAGTTCGAAATTGTGTGGTCGCCAATCCGCGCTGCGTCGAGACGCAGCTTTTCCTCCATTGTAGTTGGTGGAGTTCCGCATACGGCCGATGCGTAGAAGGTCGGGACGGGATAGCCCGGCTTCTTCAGCCGTTCCTCAAAGTCTCGGATTCTTTGGGGAGACGGCAGTTTCAAAACGAAGCATGTGTCGCTGCTCTCCACCACCTTCACCTCGGTTACCGTTTCCGGGATGGTGAAGAGCGTTCCCGCCCTTGCGAACTGCTCACGGAGAGCGTTGATGGTGGCGGAGTCTGTTGTAGACGCCGGCCTCGGCCAGCTCAGGTTGGCGTCGGGGTTAGCGGGATCGGGGATCTTTAGTCTATCCTCACCGAGAACCCAGGTTTTCACAAGCCTGCCGAGTGCCTCGAAGTTAACCTCACTCTGCATCTCACTGCCAGACATAGGATCCTCCTCTGGCTCGTCCGAGGCAACGGCGCAGTGCAAACCGGGCTGCGACGTCGTGCTCGCTTAAGGCGTTGGTGTGGCCGGAGTATCCACGGTGAAGAGGGGGGGGGTGGCGTCCTTCCACCCCTCGGAGTCAGCAAGGAAGCGAAGGATACTTGCGAGAGAGTCGATCGCGGGAAGGTAACACAGCGCGTCGCCGAACCCATGCATCTCGCCGGTGCGGAAAAGTCGGGTGCGCAAATCGCGGGCTGCTAGATCTGCGGGCAGCGGATCATGTTCGAGAATGCCGAGGAGAGTTTCAGCCACGATGATGGAACCAAGTGGTCCGAGCCCTGCATGCTCCCGAGCCGCCGCCGCCTCTACCAGGACGAAGAAGGGGAACGGAGGATCTTCCTTGATCTGGTCGATGGTCTTTGGCCCGGGCTGCACGGCCGCTGGCACGGTGGCGTGCCAAGCAGAGAGCTCGGCCAGCCAGGTCTTCCGACTGTGTTCCAGCAATGGCACAAAACGGCGTCCTTCAGGGTGTCGGCCGATTGCATCCATCAGCGCCCAGACTGACCACAGGCCGGCGAGGCCCGCGCTCATGAGATCGCGGATGGCAACACCCGGCTTGCCCACCTCAGGATGAATGGCGCCGAAGCGATTGCCCTGCGCAAGGACGGGTTGCGACGTGGCGCCAATCGCTCGTGCCATATTAGCTGGTTCGGCACTAGAAAGTGGCAGGAAGTTCGACCAGTCCAGAAGCCAATCGGTGGTGACCGGAAAGGCGGGAGGCAGGATTGCCGAAGTCCGGTTCAGGATGTCTCCGACAGAGTGTCTCTCGACCTCACCCCGAAGACGATAGTTGTCGCGGATCATCGCGTGACCGAAGCGGAAGGCACCGTGCGAGAATTCGAGTGGCACACCGCGACGCCGTTCCGCCCCCTCAAGTAGCGGCCGACCTGCGGCATAGAAGCTCCAGACCTCCGGGTGTAAGATGTTCCGCAGCATGTCCTCCTGTAGGACCGTCCGGTAGATCAGGACCGTGGCCGCCTTGGCGCAGGCGAAGCGGGCCTCGGCGAGGCGCATACGTGTATGGGCGTCTTCGTGGGTTGCGGGCACTGGCGGCAGCAGCGCCAAGATTGCGTTGTGCAGTGCCATGAAAATCACCACTGTTTGGGAAAGGAGTAAGTGCTGGTCATTGCGGGCATCCGCGAGCAGTACTGCATTCAACCCCCCGGCGGACGAGCCATCAGCCGTCGTGTCGAGGAAGATGCGTGGAATGTCTCGCCCTTTGGAAAGCGGCCTGTCCGAGCCCGATTTTTCCACTGCCGGCCCGAGGCGGAAGGCAATTGTCTCGCCGGCTGAATCAGGATCCCTGGCGTACGCAAGTGGAAAGAGGCCGGGGCCACCGCCGTAGATAGTGTTCAGCCGCAGAGGCCGCTGTTGAACGTTCCGCGCCTCGGCGCTTTGGCCCGCCGCCCAGAAGGGCAGTGAGGTGTCCACGACATCATGAGCCACGAGTTGCAGGGCGTAAGTGTAGCCTGCGGGCAGGCGGGCTTTGCACTTCGGAGGAGGCGCGTGCTCCATTGCTGCAGCGAGCACGGCCATGTGTCGGTGGAATTCGCCCAGCGTGTCAGTGTCGAGCCGTGGGTCCCCGCCCCGCCAGCAGAACCGGCGCTCAGGCGTGCCGAGAAAGTGCCTGAATCCCACAGGCAGGTTTTGAGGACCAGCGTGCCCTGAGCTGTCTATCGTCGCCGCTGCTCGGATGCCTACCGGACATCCCCTACCATGACTACGCATTTGCCGCCTCCAATCGGACTTTTTTGCAAGCCTCTGCGTGATTCGATCGTGAATCGGCAGCCGACCCTTGGACCTGAGGTTGCAGACAGCCTCGTAGCGGTTTTGGTACTTCTGATCCTTGTGGAGCGGTCCTGGCCGCAGCCAACGAAATATCGGATCAGCGTCATTCTGCGCGAAGGCAGTTTATATTTTCATACAGCACGGGCACGGCACTGATCATGGTAGCGTTGAACAGCCGCGTAGCATGGCGACGCGCTTTTTCCTCGCTACCGCGTGGGCTTGAGGCGTTGGATTATTTCCACTGTGCTCGTGCCAGGTTTTTTGCAGTTCCATGGCCCCGTTTCACGAGATGTAGCAGGCTGCATTCTCGGCATCGGTAGGCGCATCCTCGCCCGTCTGGCGCTGCGGTTGCCGGCTGGAGCGGTCAATTTCGAACACACACTTTTCGCCCTCGTTCAGAAAGCGCGACAAGTCAGCACCGTAGGGCCCGGTGCCCTCGATGACAAAGGTACGGATAGACATTAGGAATGCGCCGAAGCCTACAGGGCTTGGTGGCCGCTTCGACCGTGCGGGATGGTCATTGCGCCAAGGAAGCCTCAGAGCCGAACGGTTGGCCAATGACCCCGATCAGCCTCGCTGCGACCGGATTCGGAGGAGAGCGATCATCATCTAGCTACTGGCCATACGCGCCTGAGCAAATCACCGTAGTAGCAAATGTTAGCGGCCACACGGCTCCAGCTGCGGCGAGCGACGGACGTCAGATCGTCCGAACACTCACGGCTGATTCGCGCTCGCGGAACCGGAGCTACGTCACGATAAACGATGGAATACGCCTGAAAGGCTTTCATGAGGCTGCCTCAGCACACGGGGTGCTGATGCGACGAGGAGAGCCTCAAATGACCGGTACGTCTCACACCTGGACCTGTCTCGGCCCCTCCCGGACCGACGGTCCACTAACGAGAAATCCGGGCGCTCGACGCCTTGTGCGTCCGAATGGAATTTATCCCGCACTTAGGCGGCGGGTCGATGGGCTAGTGCTTGGCGTTTTTCATGGTCGATTCCAAGGTAGGTTTGCTGCTGTTTCCGAACTGTCAGTCAGCTGCGTTCGCCTGTGCGCGAGTGCGGCAATGACGGCGGCCATAGCGGCTCTGCCGACGGGTGCAATGGCCGAGGGTAACGGCGCGGATGCTCCGCCCTACAACGCCGTCTATGCTTCCGCCTCGGCGCTTGTATTAGATCCTGCGCCAGCCCTCTCCACCAATCCCGGTGAAGGCGCCGGCGCGCCGCCCGCAAATGCAGTTTTTGCCTTGCAACATGCCCCGCTGGGTAGCCGAGGAGCACCGCTCTACGCAGCGAATCATGGAGAGGGAGCTGGGTCAGCTGGTACGCTCCCCAGCTTCTCCGATGGGGGCGTGATGCTGGCGTGGACGCGTGGGAATCCAAGTAGCGTACGCTAGCTAGCGACTGGGTATACGACCGTCTACCAGGACTGGTCCGGGCAATCCGGACCAGTCTTGTCCAGGGACTTGACGATTGATCATCGATAGTGGTCGGCGCGATGCCCCCGTTCAGGAACATCCGGGTGTCGACCAAGCGGTCGAGTTCGCGCACGTCCACTTCGACTGCCGCACACGGCGTTGTTGCAAAGTCCTACGGGGCTTGCATGCTGGCAGGGATAAGAAATGCTGCAGCGGCGATTGGTGGGGGACACAGCCGCGCTTGCGGAACTGGCCTGAGTAAGCCCGGGGCTTGATTGGCCGAGGCGGCCTGACGCTTAGTTCCAGGCCGGCATGTGATCCCGATCACCGACAGGCCAGTCGTCGATCTCCTCATCCACCTTGTCGGGCCCGACCTCAAGCGAGCTCCACCGGTAAACCCGATCACGCGGCACCTTGGGATCGACGATGTAGACCTCGACCTCCTCATCGGCGCAGATGCGGGCGATGCCGCCTCGCTCGTTGACCGTGAACGTGATCCGCTTCATGCGGCTCTCCTGCTCTGGGATGGATGCGAGGGGGCGGTCGCGAAGGCCAGGCGCTGCCCGTCCCAAGCGGTCGGGAACGGGCCCATGAGCCGCGGGAGGTCTACTGTCGCCGGCCGCTGACCGACCAGGATGGCCTCGACCATCTCTGGCGCCAGCAGGGTCAAACGCAGCAGCGTGCCGAGGTAGCCTCGCTCAATCCGCTCTCCCACCGCCATCTCGGTGATCGAGGCATACCGCCCTTCGTCCAGCAGCTTCTGATATCGAAATGCCCGCGCCAGGGCCTCCAACAGCGCTGGATCAGCATGGGTCTGGGCCGACGGAACTACAGGCCCGGTGGCCACCGCCGGCGTCACCACCATCTTCCGCCCCGGCCGACGCCGGATCGCCAACGGCACCCGCACCGTGAGGCTGGAGGCGGAGGCGGCACTCATTCTGCGGCCTCCAGCACCTCGACCCTTCCCGCCTCTAGGTCCCGCACCAGCCCAGCCAGCCCCTCCACCCTCAGCCGAATATCCGCCCCGCCCGGCGACACCGTCACCCTCTCCACCAGCAGCCGCACGATCCGCGCCTGCTCCGCCGGGAACAGCTCGCCCCAGAGCGGGGCCAGGTTGGTCAGAGCACCCCGGACCTCCGCTTCGATCACGTCCGGATCCGTGGCCCGGGCTGCCTGCCAGGTGCCCACCACCACCTCGGGTTGGAGGATCAGCTCCTTCACCTGATTGAGGACGACGGCCTCGATCTGCGCCGCCGAGACACGCCGGACTAGGGTGTCGTCGGTGGAGTCTGCGCCGGCTGTCCCCTTCGGCGCGCTCTGGCTGACGTAGTAGCGGTACAGCCGCCCCGCCTTCCGGGTGTGCGTCGGCGACAGCGCCCGCCCGTCCGCCCCGAACAGCAGCCCCTTCAGCAACGCTGGCGTCTGGTTTCGCGTGCCGTTGCCCCGGGTTCGCGGGCTCTCCTTCAGGGTGTCGTGGGCTGCGCCCCACAGCGCCCGGCCGACGATCCCCTCGTGCTCGCCGGGGTAGACCCGTCCCTTGTGCTCCACCTCGCCCACGTAGGTCCGGTTGCCCAGGATCTTGTACACGTCGCCCCGGTCCAGCGGCCGGCCCGTCTTGCTGGTCCGCCCCTCCGCCTGGAGTTGCCGGGCAGTGTCGAGGCCAGACCCCGTCTCGGCGAACACCTCGAACACGCGCCGGACCGTCTCCGCCTCGCCCGCGTGCGGAATCAGCTTGCGGTCCCTGACCTCGTAGCCGAGCGGGACATGTCCGCCCATCCACATGCCCCGGGCACGAGAGGCGGCCACCTTGTCCCGGATCCGCTCGCCGATCACCTCGCGCTCGAACTGCGCGAACGAGAGGAGGATGTTCAGCGTCAGCCGCCCCATGCTGGTCGTCGTGTTGAAGGACTGCGTGATGCTGACGAAGATCACGTGGTGCCGATCCAGCACCTCCATCAGCCGCACGAAGTCGGTCAGCGATCGGCTGGGGCGGTCCAGCTTGTAGGTGACCACGATGTCCACCCGGCCGGCCTCGATGTCGGACAGGAGCCGGCGCAGGGCGGGGCGGTCCAGGTTCCCACCCGAGTAGCCCCGTCGTCGTAGCGGTCCGGCACCAGGGTCCAGCCCTCGGCGCGCTGGGACAGGACGTACGCCTCGCAGGCACCACGCTGGGCGTCGAGGGTGTTGAACTCCATCCCCAACCCCTCCTCCCCCGAGGCACGGGTGTACACGGCGCAGCGCAGGCGCTTGGCCGGGGTGGGAAGCGAGGCGGAGACGGTGGGCGGCAGGACCGACCCGCTCCTGGTCTGGCGGCGGCTCATGCCCGGCCTCCCTGGCCCTTGAGGCCGAAGAACACCCACCCGTTCCACCGCGTGCCCGTGATGTTCCGCGCTACCGCGGACAAGGACTGGTAGGGCCGCCCCTCGAACTCGAAGCCATCGGCCAGCACCGTCACCGCGTGCTGCACCCCCTGCCACTCCCGCAGCAGCCGCGTGCCGGGCAGCGGTCGGCTGTCCGCCCGGATCCGGCGCAGCACCACGTTGCCGCCGTCCAGCTGCTCCCCGAGCGCCTCCAGCCGGGCCCGGGTTTCGGAGCGCAGGCCGCCATAGGCCAACTCCTGGATCCGGTAGGCGAGGCGGCTCTGGAGGTACGCTTTGTTCCAGGGCGGCGGCTCCTTGCCGAACAGGGTGCGCCACTGCGCCTTCAGCTCGGCCATGGAGGCGTTCCTGAAGGCGGCCAGGCGTCCCAGCACGTCGGCTGGTGGGATGGAAGGGAACACCGGCATCGGTGCCGGTGGCGGCGCCGGTGCCGCCTCCCTGCTGCGTGCCGTTGAGGATCGTCTGGTCATGCCGCACTCCGAGTTGGGGCAGGGACACGACCGCTCTGTTTGGGCGGGAAGTGTAGCGAACTCTCTCCCCGCTCCCGGGCCTGGGCGGCGTCGCGCTCCAGTTCCTCGGCGGTGTGGGCGCGGAGCCGCAGCAGGCCGGTGACCAGCAGGGCGCAGACCTCCCGAAGGTGGGGTGAAAGGTGGAGGTCCGGGCCGGGCTTGGGGGTCTGGCAGGTCATGGTTCGTGGGAGAGCATCGCCCTGGCGAGCCATTCAGCACAGCAAAAACAATCGTCTCGCGAAGCGGCACGAAAACAAAGGAAGAACAGAGCGTTGCGGACTAAAATCCTATGTGAATCGGGCTGGCTCTTCCAGCTCGCCTTCCCCGGAGCCCCCCGCCGCCGTGCCAACCGTCGCTCAGTTCCTCCGCAGCACTCGTCCCGCCGCCCTGCAGAGCTACTTCGCTAATCTGCCCGCCCCCCTGCCTCCAGAGCTGCCTTGGGATGGCCCGGGACAGGCCATCGTCGCGCCGCTTTTGGAGGCGGTGAGCGCCTTGGACATTGAGACGCGTGACCGAGTGATGAACGACGTTGACCAGGTCGGCGCCATGGCCGACGAGGCCGGCGAGGCCGCGCTCTACTCCGTGACGACATCCCGAGCCCTGCTCGATGGCCTTGAGAACAGCCATGCCCGGGCCCTCTGGATGTTTCAGCACGACCCGGTGGCGTTCAACCATGCCGAAGAAGTCCGCTACGCCGAGGACAAGCGTTACGGACGCCTCTGGGAAGGATTTGTCCTCCAGTCCGGCTGCACTGTCGCCCGCGAAGGGGAGCCGCTCCGCGCCTTCCAGACGGCGATCGCCGAACGCTTCGAGAGCCGCCACGTCGATGTTGAGATCAGTTACCGTGCTCGGCCGATGCTCGATGGGCCGGACGCTGCCCTGGTGCAGGTGGCCATCTACCGGGAGGGCCGGTCAGGAGACATCCGCGAGTTCGTGGGCGGCAAGCTCGATTGGAGGGCCTTACGACCGGTGATCGAAGCAGCGCTCATCTACGAGCCCGAGAACGGCGCCGTCGAGGTGGTCGCCACGGCAGCGGAGACGCGCGAGGAGCTGGTCCGGCTGTTCGCCGGCCACCTGCTCGGGAGCCTCTTCCTCGGCGACAGGCTCCGGGTGCGGCAGTACAGCCTGGAGCCCCTGCGGGCCCCCTTCGCCTTTCCTACAAATCCAGAGGACGGCATCGAGTCCGTGCGGGTCAGCCTGCTGCGGCTGATGCCCTACGACGGGCAGGGCGAGCGCATCACCCTTGAATGCCGGCGTGGGTCGGACCGCACCATCTGGCACGTGGCCGAGGAGCGGCTGCGCGACCAGGGCCAGCGGATCGAGAACTACCTTCTCGTCCGGGCTCAGTTCACGATTACCTTCCGCGGCATCCCGGGACGCCGCGGGCGACGCACCCTGCCGATCCGCATCTCTATGCCGAAGGGCTGCGACCTCAAGGAACGGACCGAGCGGGAGCGCCTCGTCGGCGAACGCTATCTCCGCCGCTGGGGATTGCTGCGGGACATCTGAGATGGCGGGGCAAGCGGCCCTCACGCCCGAGGCGGTGAATCTGCTCTTCACCCTGCTGGAGCAACGCGAGCCGGTGCTTTCTGGCGCCGCGGCCGAACTGTGCGCGGCGGAGAGCGCCCTTCTGATCGAGGCGGGGCTGCTGGTTCCGGACGGCCACGACGACGTAGCCGTGCGGCCAGGCGATGACGACGACGTCCCGGTGTCGCTGTTCTGGTCGGACACGCTGGGCGGGCTGGCTGCCTTCGGCCCGACGGCTGGTCCGGCCCTCGTCCCGCGAGATCACCTCCTGCGGCGGCGGGTCCACATGGCATAGGCGCTTGCTGCCATCACTGCTGGCCTTGACCTTCCGCGCCATCCTCCACCGATGTCGCTGCCTGGCAGCTTACTGTGGGAGCTGGGCGAGTGCCGCCTCGGGCGGCGTCCCATTCGCACACCGCTCTGGTTCGCTCGACGGCTCTCGGACTCCGATGTGCAGAGAGAGGTTCTGGCTGCCGCCAGAGACCGCCCCCACCGCCAAGCCCGTGTCCTCCTGACCAGCAGCCGGACTGAGCGCGTGCGGGATGTGGATATCCCCGGCCTCGTGGTGTTGGCAGCGCGCGATGTCCTGGCCGCGATGGATAGCCTCAGCATCTCTGCCGACATCCTCGCCGCCCGGCTCAGCGGCGTCACACCGACACTGAGCACCGAGCCGGTCCAGCTCTCGCCGGACGGAACCACCCTCGTGATCCTTGGCGGCAAGCCGATCTATTTCCGCTCGGCTGAGCAAATCGCGGTCATTCGCAAGCTCATCGTCGCGCGAGAAAACGGAAGGCGTCTTCGAGCCGCGGACCTTGCGACACACGGCACCCTTCGACGCCTCTTTGGGACGGAGAAATGGGAGCGGCTGAAGCCCTTCCTGTCATCCCAGAACGGGTGATGGGGGTTTGATGTCTAGCAGACTGGCCAGAGGGGCTGCAGCGCCCGGTATCCTATCGCCGCAATCCCACCCTCTCGGCACCAGCCCCTGACAGCACCCTCTGCGAACAGGGCGTACTCGCGCGTCCGCCAGCCAGCGTGCGCGGGCGCGATCGCTTCAATCTCACCTGGCTTTGTGCAGTGTAAGGCAACGTGCGTGACACCCGCTGGCAAGGTCTCAAACATCCGCCGATAGCCGGCACGCGTGGCGTCAGCCTCAACAGGCAATGTGCCGCGAATCCCGTCTGGCAGGAGGAGACCGCTCTCTTCGATGGCCACGATGGCCCGCTCATACAATTCTGGATCCGGCGCGAAGCCGATCCGGCGTGGCAGGACAGGGACGAGGCCGTACTCACGCGCTAGCGCCAAGTGACAGGGCAGCAGCTCCGGCAGCATTGCAGCGGCCATGTGCGCGTCAATGTGAGTGGGTCGCAGGCCGGCAGCCAGGGCCTGCTCGATCTGGGCGCGCAGTTCCGCCTCGGCCGCCTCGACCTCCAGATGGCGCCGAAGCTGCTCGACATTGCGCCAGAAGTAGCCGTCTGGGTCGATCAGCCCCGAGGCGCGGCTCCGGGTTGAGATGGGACTCCATCGATAATGCTCCCACTCGCTGGTCAGGGTGAGGTGAACCCCGATGTCCAAGGATGGATCGGCGGCCCCTGCCTCCGCGATTTCTCGGAACCACGGGCACGGCACCATGACCGAGCCACAGGTCACAAACCCTGACGCCGCGAGCTCCAGAAAGGCCGCGTTGCTGCCGTGGCACATGCCGAGGTCGTCCACGTGCAGGACAACCGCGCGGCCGAGGCCAAGCTGCAAAGCCAGGGGCGACGCGGCCGGTTCAGGGCTGGATACTTGATCGGGCTGCCGCTCAGTCATCGAGCTCTCCTTCGTGGATGTCCTGGCACTCGCGGAGCCCCCGCGGTCCCTGCTTTCGTGATTTCTCCCTTCTCTTCTCCCATCTCGTACATCGGTTTTCTCCCGCGCGCTCCGTGATCCTCCCCGCAGTCACCAAACCGACTGCGAGGTCCGCACCGATGTCCCTCACCCTTCTGCATCAGATCGAACTCGCCCGCCGCTGGCGCATTTCTCCCCGCACGCTGGAGCGCTGGCGGTGGCAGAACCAGGGTCCTGCCTACCTCAAGCTCGGCGGCTCGGTCGCCTATCGCCTCGACGATGTCCTTGCCTATGAGGCCGCCCAACGTCACGAGGCCGGTGCCAGGGCCGACCAGGCACTCAGCCCGGATGCGCGCTTCGCCCGCGAGATGCCCCGCTGATGGAGACGCCTACCTCCTCGCTGAAGGTCACCTGCACCTTCGGCCACTACACCCCGACCGGGCCGTGGACGGACGTCCGGACGCAGCCCTGGGCCGACCTGGCGCACCTCCTCACCACCCATGAGGTCGGGATCCAGGAGGGGACCTGCATCGTCCCGGCCACCTTCCGCGAGGGGCGGCGCAAAAAGGAGCAAGCCGAGCGGATCGATATTGTCGTGCTCGACAGCGATGCCGGATTCACCCTCGACCAGATCCGCGATGCAATCGCGGACCAGGGCTGGGCGGCGGCGATCTCCTCCACCCACTCCCACCTCACCACCCGCACCAAGGCCAAGCGCGGCAACTGGGACAAGTTCCTGCTGTCCACGACGGACCTGAAGCGCGCCCCCAGCGACTTCCTTCGCGAAAAGGGCTATCTGCCCCACGTCGTCGAGGACGCGCGGGTCGCGGAGGAATTCGTATTCTTCGAGCACAACCCCTGCCCGAAGTTTCGCATCGCCCTGCCTCTCCTACGCCCCTGGCTCGCTGCCAGCTACGACACGCAGCGCGCGGCTAACACAGCCTGGAAGGAGCGGATCGAAGCCATCGCGGCCACCCTGAGCCTCAATCACGACCAGCCCTGCACCGGTACCTCCCGCCTGTTCAATCTCCCTCGGCGACCCGCCGACGGACCGCCACCCGAGACAGCGGTGCTGGAGGGCGAAGTCAGCGACCTGTTCAGCCTGCCGGAGGCACCATCACCCGTGGGTGCGCCCGCAGCCAAGGCCCGGTCCCGCGGCTCCAAGAAGAAGGGTCGCATCGCGCCGGACGACGATTTCACCCACATCGATCCCAAGACGGGCGAGGTGCTGGATATGCGGTCATGGGCTCGGACCCACGCCCCGCGGTTCGAGATCGTCACCGCCCTGAAGGCCCGCAAGCCGGACGTGTTCACCGGCAGGGTGGTGGACAAGTCCAAGCAACACCTCCGCTGCGTCAACGAGGGGTCCCACACTCAGGCAGGGAAGGACGCCGCCACCTTCGTGCTGAACGCCAGCGAGGGCACACACCGCTCCTTCGTTTACCACTGCCGCCATGGCCACTGCACCGATCGGGACCGGCTCCTGTTCCTCCGCCAGATGCTGCAGGAGGGCTGGCTCCAAATTGCTGATCTGACGGACGACACCTTCTTAATCCCCAAGGATCAGCTCCGGCCTCGCATCCAGGTCATCGGCGGCGAGATCGCCAGCATCGTCGACCAGGCGGAACAGGCGCTCATCCGGGCCAACGCCGGCCTGTACCAGCGCGGCCCCTTCGTCGTCCGCCCCGGCACCATGATGGTGCGAGTGGCCAAGGAGCGCGAGGTGCCGGCGCGGCAGATCTTCGAGGTGGAGGACCATGCCCTCGTCCCTCTTGCTCAACACCGCCCGCCTATCTGTGATCTGCAATCGCCGCAGCGCTGTCCAGTGGCGATCGATGCCGGACACAAGCGATGCATTCAAGGAACGCTTAGCGAGCTACGATGCGGCCAGATGTAGTTAAGAAAGCCTTTACAACCCAAAGTTGCATTTGCTACTTGCCTGGGGACTTCGGGGAGCGATCAGCCGTGAACCGTCTCGTCTCATGCCTTCTCACAACCGTCCTTGGGATAACCGGATCAGCTCTCGCTGATACAGCACCAGAGCAGTTGGTCATTGCGGGCCCCCGCGTCCGTGCCGCCTTGCACCAAGAGATCGTCGCGGATGGAAACGGCTGCTCCGGAGTCTCCTTGGCTATCCGAGTTGGACACGATGGTCGGCAGACGACCTTCTGGGACGTGAGGTGCACCGATGGCCCACGTTTCCGAGTGATCCGCCCGGCACAGCACCTGGGACGACCGACGGTGCTGCTTTGTGGAGCTCCCGCGCCAGCCTTGGCTGCTGGTCCGTGTTTCCGAGCGGTCAGACCGGACACGCTCGCCAGCATCGACCCAGGACGTTGAGATACGCACCTGTTCAACACCGACCAACGACCGTTGCTGGGTGGTGAACAGGGGGGCGACGCCGTTCTGGTGCGGCGGGGCTGAAGCGGATCGGATGATCGTCGCCGATGTCAGCAACACCCGCTCTGGGTCTTGCAGCATGCTGAGGAGGTCTTGGCCTCCTGCTCTGCCCGATGTCGGGGTTTGCAGATGGCAGACCGCGGGCCGAGCTCGATCACCACGTGCGCTGCCTCGATGTGGATAGCTTCGACGTCAAAGATCTGCATGGGGCGGCCGGGCGGTCCGACCTCGAAGGTCAGGCGGCTGCCCGGTTGCAGGCTGACCCGGGCGGCCACCTTCTCCAGGATGGAGAGGAACTTGCCGACCTGCATGTGGTCCGGCTTCTCGGCCGAGGCAGGCAGGTCCTCCACCTGCAGGATCGTCTCCTGCCAGGCGTCCGGGTTGCCACCGCAGTCCAGGGTGACGAAGGAACCGGCCTTCACTTCGGTCACGTGGTAGCCGGGCTCAATCAACTGCCCGTCGTAGCGGAGGACCAGCCGACGCGCGCCGTGGGGCTGCAGGGCGTCGAGCAGGGCGCCCAGCGAGGCGTCGCCCTGGAAGCCGACCGTCAGGGGCAGAGCAGGCGCGTTCATCTTTCCCTCTTTCATGTCAACGTATCTTGAGACATTTAGAGGTCATGGATGAAACGCAAGCACTCGATGCCCTCGGCGCCCTCGCCCAGGAGACCCGCCTGCGGATCGTGCGCCTGCTGGTGACGGCGGGGCCGGACGGCATGGCGGCGGGCGCCATCGGCGAGGCGATGGGCGCCACCTCCTCGCGCCTGTCCTTCCACCTCACCCACCTGGAGGCGGCCGGGCTGGTCCAGTCGCGCCGGGATGGCCGATCGATCCGCTACTCGGCCGTCTATGACGCCCTGTCCGGCCTCATCGCCTTCCTGATGCGGGACTGCTGCCAGGGCCACCCGGAGGTCTGCACCCCCGCGGTCGCTTCCCTCTCGGCCTGCGCCTGCCCTTCTCCGGAGCCTGCGGCATGACCGTCACAATCTTCCACAACCCCGCCTGCGGGACGTCCCGCAACGTCCTGGCCCTCATCCGGAACAGCGGCGAAGAGCCGGAGGTGGTCGAGTACCTGAAGACCCCGCCGACCCGGGGCGTCCTGGCCGACCTGATCCGGCGCATGGGCGTGCCGGTCCGCGCCGTGTTGCGCGAGAAGGGGACGCCCTACGCGGAGCTGGGCCTCGGCGATCCGTCCCTGACCGACGACCAGCTGCTCGACGCGATGATGGCGCACCCGATCCTGATCAACCGGCCCATCGTCGTGACGCCTCTCGGTGTGCGGCTGTGCAGGCCGTCCGAGGCCGTCCTCGGCCTCCTGCCGAACCCGCAGCGCGGCGGCTTTGCCAAGGAGAACGGCGAGCCGGTGGTCGGCGCCGACGGGTAGCGTGTCGCCAACGATCCGGCGGCATGAGCGCGGCCGTGGAGAGCGAGGTTGCCATCGAGCGCCGCCGGGCGGCCATGGGCACCTTTGAACGCTACCTGACCCTCTGGGTCGCCCTCTGCATCGTGGCAGGTATCGCGCTCGGCGCCGTGCTGCCCGGGCCGTTCCGGGCGCTCGGCCGCATGGAGGCGGCTCAGGTCAACATCCCGGTCGCGATCCTGATCTGGGCCATGATCGTGCCCATGCTGCTCCGGGTGGACTTCGCCGCCATGAGCCAGGTCACCAGCCACTGGCGTGCCATTGCTGTCACGCTGGGCATCAACTGGCTGGTGAAGCCCTTCTCCATGGCGCTGCTGGGCTGGCTGTTCGTCGGCTGGCTGTTCCGGCCCTGGCTGCCCTCGGGGCAGGTGGACAGCTACATCGCGGGCCTCATCCTGCTCGCCGCGGCGCCCTGTACCGCTATGGTCTTCGTATGGTCCCGCCTGACCGACGGCGACGCCAACTTCACTCTGTCCCAGGTCGCGCTGAACGACGCGATCATGCTGGTGGCTTTCGCACCAGTGGTCGGCCTGCTGCTCGGCCTCTCCGCCATCACGGTGCCCTGGGATACCCTGCTCCTCTCCGTCCTGCTCTACATCGTCCTGCCCCTGGTCGCGGCGCAGGTGTGGCGGCGGTCGCTGCTGGCCTCCGGCGGCGAGGCGGCGCTCGGGCGCACGTTGAAGTCGCTGAACCCGGTGTCGCTGGTAGCCCTGCTGACCACGCTGGTGCTGCTGTTCGGCTTCCAGGGCGAGCAGATCCTCGTGCAGCCGCTGGTGATCCTGCTGCTGGCCGTGCCCATCCTTATCCAGGTCTACTTCAACGCCGGGCTGGCCTACCTGCTGAACCGGCAGTGCGGCTCGGCGCACAGCGTGGCCGGTCCGTCCGCCCTGATCGGCGCCTCCAACTTCTTCGAGTTGGCCGTCGCGGCCGCCATAGCCCTCTTCGGCTTCGAGAGCGGCGCCGCGCTGGCCACGGTGGTCGGCGTGCTGGTCGAGGTACCCGTCATGCTCTCGGTGGTCCACATCGTGATGCGGACGAAGGGCTGGTACGAGCGCGCATGACGGCCGCGGAGCTGGCGCGGCGGCGTGGGGTGGTGACCACCACCCTTGGGATCACCCAGACCCTGGCCTGGGGGTCCACCTACTACCTCCCAGCCGTCTTCGCGGATCCGGTCTGCGAGGCCCTGGGCCTGTCCCGCGCCTGGTTCTTCGGCATTTTCTCCGGCGCCCTGCTGCTCTCCGGCTTGGTCGGCCCGACGGCCGGGCGGCTGATCGACACCTACGGCGGCCGCGACGTCCTGGCGGCCTCCAACCTCGTCTTCGCGGCCGGGCTGGCGCTGCTGTCCTTCGCCTCCGGGCCGGTCACCCTGGCCCTGGCCTGGGCCTTCCTCGGCATCGGCATGGGGTTCGGGCTGTACGAGGCCGCCTTCGCCACGGTGACCGGCCTGTACGGGCGCGAGGCCCGCAACGCGATCACCGGCATCACCCTCTTCGCCGGGTTTGCCTCCACGGTGGGATGGCCTGCCAGCGCCTTCATGATCGACGCCCTGGGCTGGCGGGGTGCCTGCCTCACCTGGGCCGTCCTGCACCTGGTCGTGGCCCTGCCGCTAAACCGCTTCCTCGTCGCCAAAGCTGCGCCACCGCCTCCGGCCGCGGCTTCGGCCGACGCGGCGCCGGGCGGGGTGCCCTGGACCATGGTGATCCTGGCGGCCGTCTTCGCCGCGACGACCTTCGTCTCCACCGCCATGGCCACCCACCTGCCGCGGATCATCGAGGCCCTGGGGGCGGCGCCGACCGCGGCGATCTTCGCGGCGTCCCTGGTCGGCCCGGCCCAGGTCGCGGCCCGGGTGGCCGAGTTCGCCCTCCTCCGGAAGGCGTCGCCCCTCGTCACGGCCCAGCTGGCCGCGGGCCTGCACCCCGTCGGCGCGGCCCTGCTGGCCTTCCTGGGGCCGGTGGTCGCCATCCCCTTTGTGCTGCTGCACGGCGCCGGGAACGGGCTGCTGACCATCGCGCGCGGCACCCTGCCGCTCGCCCTGTTCGGACCAGCTGGCTACGGGCTACGGACGGGCCTGCTGGCGGCCCCGGCCCGCCTCCTCCAGGGCGGGGCGCCGCTCATCTTCGCACTGGTGCTGGATTTGCTGGGGCCGCGTGCCGCCCTCCTGCTATCCGGGATCCTTACCGCTCTGTCCCTGGCCGCACTTCTCGTCCTCGCGCATCGAACTGGCAGGGCAGAGAATCACTGATCCCTATCGCGGAAGCTGGGCAATCCAGTTGTGCCGTACCGCCACCAGCACCGCCCCGACTAACGGCAGCGCGTCTGGGCCGCCTGGAGCCGGGCCGAAAGTCGGCTCATTGCCCGCGGGCGATTGGTCAAGGAGCACGCCCGAGGATGTGGACGACGAGGAGCCCGGCGAGTGTGACAATCGCCAGATGACCAAACGCGAGCCCCCAGCCGAGGGCACTGTCCTGGCCGCCGAGATCAAGCGCTAACCCGACACCGAGCGGGCCAAGGAAGCCGCCCGCATAACCGGCCATGGAGTGCAGGCCCATCGTGGCACCCCGCAGGTGCTTCTCGGCAGCCTGCACGGTCCCGGCCGTGAGCGCCGAGCTGTCGAGATAAATGGCAGCGTTCCAAAGCAGGACAGCGAGCGCCGCGACGACCACTGGTGCCGCGAAAGTCCACCCTGTGATGACAGAGAGTGTGGCCGCCACAACCATGGCCCAGGTCACGACACGGGTGCGGCCGTAGCGTTGAGCCGTCTCGTTACCAGTGACCGATACCGCGATCCCCGCCAGCCCGGCAACCGTGAAGAGCACCGGGGCGGACGGAAGCCAGTTGGGTGCGCCATGCTGCGCGGACACCGCGATCAGGAAGGTTACGGCCCAGCCACGCAAGGCTGCCATTTCCCACGTGTGGACCGTGTAGCCGGCAATCCACGCCATGACCTTGCGATTGCGCAGCACGGGCCGGAGATCCAGAAACCTTCCGGAGGTCGAGGTGGTCGAACGCTTCGGCATATGACGCGGCAAGACATTCCATGCGATGCAGAAGGCCACGGTTGCCGAAAGCGCACCGAACAGGAATGCCGCCTTCGGCCCGGCCAACGCGTCCAGCAGGCTGGCGACGGCGAACGAAGCGGCTCCCGCGATGCCGACCCCTGCTGCATGCCAGGAGACGGCTCTTGACTGCGCCGATCCTTCCATTGTGTCCGCGATGGCCTTGAGGCCCGGCATGTAGGCGCCTGCCCAGCCGATCCCGGCCAGAGTCCGCATAACCAGCCCGAGCCAGAATCCGTCAGCCAAAGCAAAGCCAAGATGGGAGAGCGCAGTCAGTCCTGTGCCCACGAGATACACGCGTCGAGCGGGCAGCCGGTCGGTCAGCGCCAGGAGAAGCGGAACGGCCGGCACGTAGGCCGCGAAGAAGATTCCGACCAACCAGCCGGCCTCTGTCTTAGACAAGCCCCAGCGGTCGATGTAGCCGGGAAGCAGAGCGGCCAGCGTGAAAGCCCCGATTTGCGTGAGAACCTGCGCCGATACGATCGCGGCAACAAAGCCGCGGTGGCGTTTCCATAAATCTGCTGCGTCCGCCTGCATCCTCCAATTATGAACGAATGCCTGGCGTTCGCTATGTTCCACGCGTCGAAGTACCCTAGTAACTATCGTGTGGGTCCACGCTCCACCTCCTCTCGGGGCCGGCACGCCCCGCTCGGTTAGCGCCCGTGCAGGCCCTTGGTGAGTGGTGACCCCTTCCGCCTGCAACGCCTCCAGGCCCAGCAGCAGCCGACGCGCCGTCCGGGCGGCTTCCATCCGATGTCCACCCAGCACCACCCCTCTCGCCCGTGCCGCCCCCAGCGCCGCCCGGGTTCGCTCCGAAGTCAACTCGCCCTCCTTCTGCGCCATCGCGGCCTAGACCCGCATCATCAGATCGTAGGCACCCGGCATGTCGGCCGCCCTGATGGAGGTGCCTCCTCCAGCAGGCCGGAGAGGGTGTGGGCGCGCCGGGTGATCCGATCGAGGCACGCCGCGGCGAGAACGGCCCCGAGTTGCTGGGACCGAGCGAGGCGGTCGGAGATCCTGGGCGGCGGAGGGCGGCCTGGGAGATGTTCCTAGCCCGGTGGGCATGCTACGCTCCCGACCCAACATGTACGACGACCTGCGACGGCAAAAGCGCGAACGCCGCCTTCTCTGGTACCTGATTGCACTCTTACTGATCGTCTTTGTGCCGTCCGTCGCTCTCGGCGCGATCACCCTTACAGAGCTTGCCAAGACCTATCGGCGTGGGTTTGAGCAGCAGCTGGTCGCGGTCACCCGCGCCATCGCGTCCACGCTTGATCAGACGCTTGACGTTCACTTGGCGCTTGCCCGTTCTCTCGCGTCATCGGACCACCTCGCAAGGGGTGACATCCCGGCCTTTGAGGCCGAGGCTCGTGCGGCCGGAGAAGCTCTCGGCACCTGGGTGAGCCTTACTGCCCCGGGCCCAGACTACCCCAGGCTGGTCAACACGGCACTGCCCGCCGGTACCCTGCCGAACTACGGAGGCCTTGTCTTGCCTCCGGATCGGGCACCCATCCCGCGCGTCTTTGCTACCGCGCAGCCAGCGGTGACCAATGTCGGACAAAGCATTGCCCTGCACCGCCCGACGGCTCTCATCCTGGCGCCGGTGGTGCGCGATGGGACCGTGACACACGTGGTGGCAATTGGCTTCGAGCCAAGCCGAGTCGCAGGGATCCTTGCACAGCATAACCTCGACGCCCCGTTCGTCGCGATGATCCTCGATGGGCGTCACCGGGTGGTTGCGGCGTCAGCGAATCACGCCCAGCTGGCTGGACGTCCGGCGCCAGACTGGCTTGTGGCACCTGGTGGCCTCAGCCCAGATGCCGCCGTTCGCCGGGGGGCGAGCGACGAAGGCGAGGTACTCGCGTCCACCATCCCCCTGCGCAAGGCTAACTGGCTGACCGTCGTCTCCGTGCCGGCTCGCACTGCGTCCGCGGCAACCATGCGGCCGCTCCTCATTCTGGGCACTGGTGGCTTCCTATGCCTCGCGGCCGCGACGGCGCTCGCAGCGAATCTGGCCCGGCGTGTGAGCCGCCAGATCGGGCAACTCGCGTCCGCCGTTTCACAATCCGACGCGACATCGGTGGCTCTGTCGGCCATCCCGGCAAGTCGGGTCTTTGAGATAGCCGTCCTTCATGAGGCCCTCATCAACGCGGCGATCACATCAGAAGAGCAGCGACGGCGCGAGCGCGAAGATGCGGCCCACCAACGGCTCCTGACCGCAGAGCTGAGCCACCGTGTCAAGAACGCCTTGTCGGTCGTCCTCGCCGCCTTGCGGCTCACACCCAAGCATGATCAGGCCAAGTATATCAGATCTGTCGAAGGCAGGGTCTCTGCGCTGGCCAGGGCCAACCACGCGCTGGCAGAGACCGATTGGCGCGGCGGAGACCTCAAGGGTCTCATTGAAGCAGAGTTGGGGGCATTCCAAGGTGGCGCGACGGCCTCGAGCATCCTGCTGGAAGGGCCGCCAGTATCGCTCGACGCGGTGGAGGTTCAGCCGCTCGCGATTGCGACCCATGAGTTGGCGACGAACGCCGTGAAGCATGGCGCTCTCTCCATACCCGAGGGGCGCCTGCGCATTTACTGGTCGGTTGAGCCGATGGGCGGTCTGCGTCTAGTCTGGGAGGAGAGCAACGCTCGATCCGAAGCGCCAACGCGGCGTGGCTTTGGAAGCCGCATACTCGATGAGACAGTCCAGCGCCAGCTCCATGGAACCATCGAACGCGAATGGCGCCCTGACGGGCTGCGCCTAACCCTTCGCCTGCCACTGCGTCGGCCAGCCTCTTCAACCCTGTCACGTCAATAACACGCAACACCCGCAGGCGGTCCTTCGACGGTTTGAAGTGCCTGGAAACATTGCGGTGCCACATGCGCCAGGACTCGCTTTACGGTGGTGTGGGTCCAGATCGCGCCGCCCCGCGGCGTCGGCACCCTCTTCTCGTTTAGCGCCCGCGCCAACGCCGCCTGTCCGACGACGCCCTCAGCCCGAAGCCGCTCGATCTCCAGTGCCAGCCGGTGCGCCGCCCTCTCCACCCCCTCACGCCTCGCCTGCACCGCCGACCGAGCGCACGGCGGAGACGGCGGCCTCCACCCTCTGTCCCCGCCCAGCACCGCCCCTCTGGCTTTTGCTGCGCCTAGCGCCGCCCGGGTGCGCTCCGAGATGAGTTCCCGCTCCTTCTGCGCCACCGCGGCGTAGACCCGCATCATCAGGTCATCCGCCCCCGGCATGTCGGCCGCCCGGATCGACAACCCCTCCTCCAGCAGGCCAGAGAGGGTGTGGGCGCGCCGGGTGATCCGATCGAGACGTGCTGCCACGAGGACTGCCCCTAGTTGCCGGCAGCGGGTCAGGGCGGCCTGGAACCCTGGCCGGCGATCGTCCTTGCCAGAGGCGATGTCCTGATGCTCGGCGACCAGGGTCCAGCCCTCCCGCTCCGAGAAGGCGCGGACGCTGGCCTGCTGGGCTTCCAGACCCAGACCGGAGTGGCCCTGCTCGGCGGTGGAAACCTGGTAGAGCGACGGCGTACCGCGGCTGGGTCGAGGAGCGGCGGGCGGCCATCAGCCCTGCCCCTCCTGCACGCGGTAGATGCTGTAGCTGCCCTTCGCCCCCTCCTTGGCCGGCCCGACCTGCCGGACACGCTCCAGGACCTCCACCGCGTGGCCCTTCTTCTTGAGGCCGGCGAGGAAGCCGCGGACGGTGTGCTGGGCCCAGCTGGTCACTGTGATGACGTCGGCGATGGTGGCGCCCTCTGGTCGGCGCAGGAGGGCAAGGACGGCCTGTTGCTTCGTACCCTCGCGCGGACGGCGCGCGGTGGCCGGGTCGCGGGGCTGGCGGGTGATGGTGCGGCGCGCCAGGGCGGTGCGCAGCACCTCCACCGCTGTCGGCAGGTCAGGGCAGTCCTGACCGGCGTCCCAGGCCGCCACCATTGCCCCTGCGGAGTCGCGCAGGGAGAGGCGCCGTGTCCCCACCGTGGGCGCTTTCTGGCCGACTGCGGCGGGTGTAGCGGCATCCGGCTGCCCAGCGCCCTCCTGAGCCGCGTGTGAGGCATCTCTGCCCTCCGCGTCGACCCCGATCGCCTGCAGCCCGGCCGCGGTGATCCGCAGCGCCAACGCGGTACCGCCCTCCTCCTGTCGCCAGCCAAGGTCGCTGTGCTCGGCCGGCGCGGCGATCTCCTCCAGCAGCCCGGCCTTCAGCAGGCTGCGGACTACGGCGTTGCGGGCGGCGGCCGGGAGGTGGTCTGGCGCCTTCACCAGTCCCATCGGGTGCTGGCTCGCCTGGCTCAGCAGCAGCCTCTGCGTATCGGAGAGGGTCATGTCGGGTCCTCGGTTCCGGACCCGATCAGCCGGGTCCTACGACCCGAAGCCCTGCCGGAAGAGAGGCAGGGTAGCGGCCGGGCTTCCCCCTAGCGCCAGCGAAGCTTTGCTCTGTTGGGTGTGAACGCCAAGCGCTGCTGTTCAATCAAAGTGGCTGAGTTCCCGAATTATCGGCCGGGGTGGCGGCCCAATGATCGAGCCAGCCGTCCCGGGATATTCGCGCAGTTCCAAAGTTTCCGTTACGTCCCGGCGGCAAAGCCCTATCTCGTGGTGCCGAGCCCTTCATTGTGCAACAAGCATGCGTGCAGTTCGTCGGGGGAGATTCAGAGAATGGCTGTTATTAGCGGGACGGCGGCAAACGAGACGCTCACAGGGGGGGTCACCGATGACGTGATCTACGGGTTGGATGGGGACGATGCCCTCTTCGGTCGGGAAGGCGCTGACACGCTTTTTGGCGGGAGCGGGAATGACCAACTCGATGGTGGCGTGAACGGAGCCGGTGGAGACGTTCTGAATGGTGGAGAAGGTTTCGATTTTGCTCGCTATGACTTTGCTGGCCCCGATTCGATCTTTTTTGTTGCAGTGGTCGCGTCCCTACGAGATCCAAGCATCAACTCAAACATCGCGACTGGCGACTCCTACGTGAGCATAGAAGGGCTGGTCGGGTCTGCATTCAACGACAACCTGCAAGGAGATGCCGTTGCCAATATTCTCTACGGCCTCGCCGGTGATGACAGCCTCTCTGGCTTCGAGGGTAATGACGTACTTCTCGGCGGCGACGGCAACGATTACCTGACAGGCGGTCCGGGAGCGGATGCATTCTTCGGCGAAGCTGGATCGAGTGACTACGCAGTATACAGCCTTGCAGCCGGTGGCGTTTTCGCGTCGTTGCTGACAGGCGGAATTGGCGGCGAAGCGGCTGGCGACACGTACTCGGGCATCGAGAACATCGTGGGATCAACCTTCTCAGATCGCTTGATAGGCGATAACGGCACCAACTATCTGTATGGCGATTTCAGCTCCGATGTTCTCCTTGGGTTAGGTGGTGTCGACAACCTTCGAGGGGGTGAAGGCGATGACACGTTGGAGGGTGGTGGAGCAGGCGATCTGCTCGAGGGTGAGGATGGGACGGATTTCGCTAGCTTCGAAAACGCAACCTCCGGCGTAACAGCCCGCCTCGACGGTGGCGCAGGAACGACTGGTGATGCCGAGGGCGACACCTACATCGGGATAGAGGGGCTGATCGGCAGCCTCTACTCGGACGTGCTCGTAGGCAGCAGCTCCGCCGCAACTGGGGACACGATCTTCGGCATCGGCGGCGACGATTATCTCCTTGGTCTCGCGGGTGGCGATTATCTGAGCGGCGGAACCGGCAGCGACCAGCTAGAAGGTGGGCTCGGCGCGGACTACCTGGATGGGGGGACAGGGATCGACGCCGCCCGATACACGGGCGCTTTAGGCGCGATTACTGCCAGCCTGACCAATTCAGCTGGCAATACAGGTGAGGCAGCGGGGGACACTTACGTCAACATAGAAGGACTAATCGGATCTACAGGTAATGACATCCTGGAGGGCGATTCAGCCGGAAACATCCTCTCCGGTTTCAATGGCGGTGATAGCCTCTTTGGTCTGGAGGGGAATGACACGCTGGATGGCGGCGCTGGCGCAGACCTCTTGTCCGGCGGCGCGGGATCTGACGTCGCCACCTACGCCAGCGCTTCGGCGAGCGTGCGAATCTCGCTTGTGAACGGGATTGGGTCTGGCGGCGACGCGGCAGGAGATACCCTTGTCGGGATCGAGAACCTCGTCGGCAGCAGTTTTGACGATGTACTGTTCGGCGACGCTGGCGCCAACAATCTGAATGGTGGGACGGGAGACGACTTCCTCCTCGGCGGCGCGGGGGCAGACACCCTGGACGGCGGGACGGGGCCCGATACGGCGGACTATTCCACCTCCGCCGTGGGCGTCTTCGTCGATCTGCGCTTTGGCGTCGGCTACACCGGGGACGCTGCCGGGGACGTGCTGGCCAACATCGAGCGCGTGGCGGGCAGCGCCTTTGCTGACACGCTGCTGGGCGACAACGGGTCCAACGTGCTGATCGGCGGGGCGGGCGCGGACCTGCTGCGCGGCGGCGGCGGCGCGGACGCCCTGATCGGCGGGACGGGTCTGGATACGGTGGACTACCTCACCTCTGGCGCCGGGGTGGCGGCCTATCTCGGCGGCACGGCCGGTGTGGGTGGCGACGCCGCGGGCGACGTGCTGACCGAGGTGGAGAACCTCACCGGCTCCGCCTTCAACGACGTGCTGGTGGGCGACAACGGGAGCAACGTCATCATCGGCGGGACCGGGAACGACTACCTGCTGGGCCGTGGCGGGGCGGACGTGCTCGTCGGCGGCGCCGGGACGGACCGCTTCGTCTTCGCCTCGCTCACCGACAGCACGCCCGGGCCGGGAGTGGACCTGATCGCCGACTTCTCCCGCGGGGAGGGCGACCTGGTCGACTTCTCCCCGTTGCTCGGCGGGCTGGGCTACCGCTTCATCGGCAATGTCGGCTTCAGCGGCACCGGGCCGGAGCTGCGGTCCGAGGCGCTGGGTGGCGGCCGCTTCCTGGTCGAGACGGACGCCGGAGAGGGGTCGGCCGATCTACGGATCGTCGTGCAGGCCGTGGACGTGTCCGGCAACCTCGTCGCGTCCGACTTCATCTTCTGATAGGTTGAGCAGGCGGACAGGAGGGGCGGCTCCGTTAAGAGCGGCCTCTCCTGCGTTCAGGGCGGGGACGGACCGGGCGCGCTCGGTCGGCCGAGACTGTCGGCGAGGTGCCTTCGCCAGCCCCATCGGGTTCTGGCTCGCCCGGCTCAGCAGCAGGCTCTGCGTGTCGGAGAGGGTCATCGTCGGATCCTGGTTACGGACCCGATCAGCCGGGTCCTACGACCCGAAGCCCTGCCGTGGGAGGGCGGGGTGGCGTGCAGCCGATGTCCGCTGCGCCGGCTACGCTTCGCTCTGCGACGCGCGGAAGGCAAGCGCGATCAAGGGTCAGAGCCTTGCTCTCTTTCCCCTTTGACGCCGAGTGCGCCTCGTCTCCCTGTTGGCGAGTTCCGGCCGGAGTGCAACGCTCCTATCGCGGTGCACACATCGGCCTTGGTCCGACACGACGATCTGCTTCGACTTTACACGGCACCCGACCGGGTCATCAGCCGAGCCAGCGGATCACCACAGCTCCCCAACGCGGATCGCAGGCAATTGGGCGCGGCAGTGGAGTCCAGTTCATCTTTGAGGATGACGAGGCGTGATCTGGTACTGATGTCGAGCGCCGGGTGACGCCGGGGCGAGGCGATGTCACGGCTCTCTATTGCACCTTGGCAGGTTTCGGCACTTCGACAAAGGCGGCGTAGGTCTTGTCCCCGATGTCGCAGAGCCAGCCGACCGTGCTGATTTGCGCCGCATGGGCCGACAGCGCAGGAACAAAATGTGCGGCCAGGGCCGCCCCCGTTGCGAGCAGCTTCCCTGCCGCGGTCAGGCGCCTGAAGGCTGGCTGGTCCGGGTCGAGGACCTTATCCAGCGCATCGGGCGCTGTTAGTAGCATCAGCGAATCCCGTAGCAGCGGTGCATCCCGCGCGAGCGCTGGGACGAAGGGCTCGATCGCCTTCACACCGCCCGCTGCCAGCTTACCCCCGGCAGCCAGTCGCGCAGTGATCGTGAGCGAGCCGTCCATCACCTTTGCCATCTGCTCTGGCGTGCCAAGAACGAACACGCCGGCTTCGAAAGCACTCTTGCCCACAGCCTCCTGTGCTGCTTTCTCCAGTTCACCAAGGGCAGCACGCACCGTGACCTTGCTCTCAGGCGGCACCAACTCGTCGATCTTGGGAAAGAGCTTCGCCGACTTCGGCTCCAGGCCAATCGCGGCGAAGAAGGCCGCGTCGAGCTTCAACCCTTCTGGTGACGCGCCTGACGGAGACAACGCTGGAGCAAGTGGACCAGCGAAATGGGTCGTGCCGCGCGATAGTGCGGCAGTCATGCTGCCATCGGGTTTCGCGGCCTCGTCTCCCTTCGATACGGCTCTCGCCTGGAGCACCGCCGCGATACCCGGATTTGAGATAAGGTCGCGAACCGATGAAGGTAGCGCTGGAAACGGCCGAGCCTGACTGATGGTGATCTTCATGGCAGCCAGCCTAAAGACCGGCTCCCAGAGATGGAATCGGTGATGAGCACTTCCTCCTGCTGTGGATGTGGCGGTGGCTGACCCTGACCCACCTCCAGGCTCACTGCCCGCTTAATTCAACCGCCAACTTGCCGCTCCTGATTGATGATGACCCCTGAACCGCCTTCCCGCCATGCCCACCGGACCTATACCCGCTGCAGCGTGATGCTGCAGGACCGCGGGAATGGGCCGCCCGGCGTGGTCCAGTTCTGCACGCCTTGCAGGGTGGTCGCGCCGCCAGCTAGCCGCCCCGTGTAGCGCGAAGTGTAGCTGCCGCTGTTGCCTGACATGGCGCTGACCTGGCCCTCAAGCGTGACGGACCCGTCCGCGCCGACACGGCCTTCACTTACCTCGCCTCGGCCGGCTGACTGCCCCATCCGGTTCTGGACATCTCGCTGGAACCGCGCGACGCCGCTGGACACCGTGAGGGTGATAGGGAACCGGCCGGCCCCGGAGAAGCCGGGGATCGCCGCGCAACGCATCTCCCCGGTCCACCGTGCATCCTGGGCGTTCCCTGATACTCCCTCCTGGTACGCGCCGGGAGGCGATACCTGAGCTGCGGCTGACCGAGCCGGCTGGGCTGTGCTCTGCGGCGCGCCTTGCTGTCCATCAGCACAGGCCGCAGCGATCAGCGGAAGGGCAAGGAGCAGGTGGCGCATGGAGGGGTCTCTTCGTGACGCCACCGAGACTAACGATAGTTCCGCATCCGCTACAAGGCGGTGGGGTGGCGCAATTCACGCAGACCTTACCCTTGCGGTCGTAACGACCGGTGCAGCCAGCCTGATGCCCGTTCCCAGCCCGACCTTGCCCCGGAGTAGCAAGGCCGCGGGATTGCGGCTGGCGCAACTAAGCCTTTGGCGATAGGTCCTCCCCCGTCCCCTTCCGCCAGGCCAAAGCCGGAGCTGCAGCGGCGGGGCCAGCTGCTCCGGACAATGGCAAAGACAAGGGCCGGTCTTCAATGATGGACGGTGATCCGGAGCAGCCGGACCGTGAGCAGGAGCTTTCAGAGGCGTTCAGGGCTCCGAAGAACGGACTGGTGGATGCATGGGTCCGCCGATGGCAGCGCGAACCGCCCAGCTCGGGAGTGATGGGCCGGGCGGAACTCCTGCAACACTGGGACAAGCTGCGTCGCGATAGACGGCACGACCTGCTCCTGATGGCACGCGGGATGGTGGACAAGTCTCAGGGCGAGTGAACTCGCGTGCAGGCCCCCGAACGATAGCCAAGGTCGGGCCGGAAGTGCCCTACGCTCCGCGATGGCCGGACAGTCGCAGGCCGGTCCGGACCGCGGCCGTGCCGAATCGCAAGGTCCAGATGACTGTGTAGGGATAGCCTGTCGCTGCTACTGAGCCGAACGATTTACCCCAGCTGTAAATGCGGTTGTTGTGTCGGTACATCCAGTGGCAGAGGCCGCCATACGCGGTCATGTTCGGATAGTCAGCGCTCTTAACGCCGATGATCCCGTCGCCGCCGATGTCGCCGGGGTGGACCGTGCAGTTATATTGCCAGATGCGCTTCGCGTAATCCGCCACGCAGTCCGGCGGCATAGCAATGCCAAACAGCTTTTCTTTGGTGATGTCTGCAGCGGTCTTGTCCACCGCCCTGTTAATCCGCTCGATGTACTCCTTAATCTTGAATTGGTCGTACGGAGGACCGAAGCTTCTTGTAAAGTCTCTGATCGACTTGAGCTCGGCGGTTCGCCCCTCAGCTTCCAGGATCACCAGATACTGTTTGATCTCGGCCAAAACGTTGAACGGTCTAGGCGCCTTGATAAGGGCCGCTCTCAAGCCAGGGTTGATGTCCCACATGGCGTAAAAGGTACTTGTGAAGCCGCAGACACCCCAGCCAACGTTCGTGATACCGAGATCTTCCCTTAGCCTGCCTGACATACGTTTTCCTCAGATCTGTTGGTCGGGGCAGCCCGATTTGGGTCAGAGATCCGGAACAGGTGTACACGGAGCGCCGATTCCAGCTTCGAGACCCATCTTTAGATTGCCCCTGTTACTCTAGCCCTATCAGCCGTGGTGCTGACGCGCAGCCGTGAGGGTAGTGATTAGATCAGAGTTGAGGAAACACGAATTTTGTCCGGCGTTGTCCAAGACAAAGCAGGACAAGGCGCGCTTCGTCACCCTGTTGTCAGGCCCGCCGCAGGCATTGCCAGGTTGAGGAGCGTTGGGCGGAACAACCAGGCTGGGGCAAGCTGGCGAGAGGACGATCGAGCCCGCCACCTACTCTGAGAATGGCATTGTCACGTTCTTTGGCCTAAAGGCGCGCTTGCTGACACGAGAGAGGGGCGCAGCACGGGAAGTCAGAGACCGCCACCGGGAACGCCACCCGCCAGAATGGAAGGACGGATCCTTTTCGGCCGATGCTATGATGCGGCGTCCATTCTTGGAGCGTCCCCCCAGGCGATTTCCGCAGCTGATTGAGGCTAAACTGCTTTAGAGTAGCGCCGCTACGCTTGAAGCTTCCGAATGCCGAGAGCCAGCACCCCGGCGGCCGAGCCGGGCGCCCCGACGCCCAAACCCGGCCTAACCGCGCCCCCGAAGTATCGGGGCAACCGGGGCAGCGGCTGTGGGCGACCTGCGGGCTGGGGACGGACGTACAAGGCAGGGATGCTGTCCGAGCAATCCGGTCAGGTCTGGAGCGTTCCCAACCCGAGAGCGAGTAGCCCAGCGGTCCGTACCGTGTCGCCTTCTGGGCCGAACGCGTGGACCTCGCACTTGTACCCGCGATCGGTGACGACCACCGCGTTCCGCACGTCAGCGTGCTTCCCGGCCTTGATGTCGTCGGCCAGCCGGCAGAGGCGGGTCGGGACATCGGCCATCGTAGCGCGGGGGAGCGGCACGAGGGTGGCCATGACCGAGCGGTCACCATTCAAAGATGGATTGATGCTCGTGCACTGGTTGCGTCCGATGAAGCCGCGGCCGTTCGCCTGCAACGAACGTCACGCCGGCGTCCCGCAAGGCGCGCCACATGGCCGAGACGGTGGACGCCATTGCTGAATGATGCCCAGCCTCGAACTTCTGAACTGTTTGATGCGTGAGATGCGCTTCGGCAGCGAGGCGGTGGTCCGTCCAGCCCAGGAGCCGACGTGCTTCCCGGCACTCGTACGGGGTGAGGTTAGCGGCTCCGCTCTCGTTGTATAACATCGGCGACCCGATCCGTCTTCGTTGCAGATGATGAGGATTGGCCAGCCGTCACTACTGATGCCGTGGCTTCAGCCCAGCCTTAACGCGCGAAGCGTAGAAAGGATTACCACTTGCGATGAGGTGTGCTCCAGGTGGGCGTCGGCAGCCGCGTGCCGGCCATCTCCCCACGAAATTCTTCCAGCACGCCGGTGAGCCGCTCAGCGAGGGGATCCGTCAGAGCAGGCGCTGCGGTGAGCACCTCCCCCAGCACGGCGGGCGGAATGGCTGTGGCGGCAGGTGCGACTAGCTTCCCGACCTCGCCCTCAAGGATGCCCTCCAGCTTCGCCGGGGTGGCGCCGGCGCGGGCGCCCGAGGTGTCGAACTCGCGCTTCAGCCAGTCGAGCTCGCTCTTCACGAGCGCGGCCCGTGCCGAGGCCCAGTCCGCGCCGGCCGGCAGGTCCTTCAGCCAGCGCCAGGACGATCCGGCCCGCCGCGGCCCGGCGCCGCCCACGATGTTCGCGAGGCTGTCCGCCTTCCGCTTCTTCAGTCAAGCCGCAGCACGCTCCACAGCCGCGCCGAGGAGAAGCAGGATGTCCTGCACGGACAGGGCCATCTTCGCCCCGAGAAGGGTGAATTCTATGATCGTCTCCAGCTAGATGATGGGGATGGAGTGCTGCCGCCTGTAGGTAGCAGGGCGGTCGCGTCGGAAGCTTCTTGCTCGAGCGACGCAGCGATGGAGGATTGGGATGGCAGATTCGCCACATTGGCTGGCCGCGTCGGGCGCCGCTATGTGGTCATTGGTAGAGCGATACACCGGCCGGGTTGGCTACAAGGGCGGCGTGAAGGCGAACGGTCTCGACGCTGACCCACCGGTCATCGACTGCTCGGGCTGGACGGCCCTGCTCCTGTCCGCGGCCATGTCAGAAGCAAATCGCGTGGCATCCCGAGAACTCTTCACTGGCGAAGATCTCGCACAGCTGCAGACCTGGTCAGACCGGATGATCGGGAACCTCGAACGACGGTCGGGGTTCATCCTCCATGGCGGCCAGATCGTACCGGAGGCCTTGCCGCCCTGTGCGACAATTGGCTTGCAGCAGGGTGGCGGCGACTGGGCTAAAAACCATCCACGCCCTCGCGGGATCAAGCACCGCGTGCAGATCGTGCGTCGCCCTTCAGACGGGTCACCTCACGTATCCGAGGCGCAAGGCATGAGCGAGCCCTTCGGCTTGAGACTGATGCCCTTGGCGGACTGGCTCGAGCGAACTCGCGCGTTCCTTGTCCCGGGCTCAGCCTGGGCATTCGACGCCTTTAGCCGAGGCCAAGAGCCTTGGCAGTGATCGGCCCGACCGCGCCGTCCGGCCGCAGGTCGTGCGCCGCCTGGAACTGCTGAACCGCGACTTCGGTGCCGCGGCCGAAGATGCCGTCCACCAGGATGGGTGCGCGGCCGGACTGCAGGTTCAGCGCCTTCTGCACGCGCCGCACCGCCTCGCCGGTCTGGCCGATCCGGACCATGCCCGCGATTGAGGGCGGCACCGCGGTGCCGGCGAGGGTGGCGAAGTTGGCCGCGAGCTTAGTGTGAAAGCCGTGCACCGCGTAGCCCGCGCCGTTGTGGCCCTGGCCAGTGGCGCGCAGGCCACCGGGTCCGCGCTGACGGCGCGCAGCTCGTCCGCCAAGCCTGAGCCGCCCAGGAAGGCTACGAAGGTCTCAAGCTGCTCCGGCTCGCCACGCTGCTGAGCCGCGACGAAGGCGAAGACGTCGCCGAACCCGCAGAGGGCGTAATTGGCCCCGAGGATCTGGCCCAGGCCGTAGGAAGCGGAGCGCAGCGCCGCGGCGGCGTCGAGCTCGGCCGCAGCCTCGATGCGGCCATACTCGGCCGCGCCGCCACGGTAGAGGCTGCGGTCCCAGGCCGGACGGGACAGCGTGGGGTGGCTCCGGTCCCACACGTGGCCCGTCTGCCGGCCGAAGACGTGCGCCTCGTAGAGCGCGCGGGCCCGACCGGAGCCGTCGGATAGGAACCCACCTGCCTGGCCGACCTCGGTCAGCACCAACGCGCGGAGCTGTATCTCGCTGGCGCCCGCCAGCGCGGCGGCGCGCCGAAAGTCGTCTGGTCCGAGGCGGGGCCGCCCCTCGGGGCCGGGTGGCGAAGGGCGCAGGACGGCGGCCGCGCGCACAGCGGCGGCCGACAGCGCGGGTGCGCTGACGCTCATGGGGTGCTCCTGTTTATTCGGGTCGGCGGCGAAGCTTCGGCTGTGGTGGCGCCGTTAGAGGCGGTGGAAGCTCGTAAGAGGCGTGCCGATGCTCACGACGCCCAATGGCTCCCTTGCTGTACGCAGTGCGACGCTCGCGCTTCTTGCGCTGGTCGGGACTATCCTTCGATGACCCGGTCGCCAGGGCGAAGCCGCGCGAGGCGGCCCATTAACCAATCCCGCGCTGTTGATCTTCTCGTGCTTGTCGGCACCATCTCCGCCTGTCTTTTCTCGATGGGGCTGGTGCTGGCCGAGGTTATGCGCTGAGAGGATCCTGGCTTAAGCGCACCACGAACCCTGGTGCTACGCTGATCCAGCTGCAGCGGCGTGGATGGGACACGCGGCATTCAGTCCGCTTCGTGGACCTCAAGGCGGAGCGGGCCGAAGGTGGGCCGGAGATTGACCTCCGCCGACCAAGCCGATCTCGAATTCGGCCCGCAGCGGCTCCTAAGGTCAGAAGCCCTTAGGGGAGCGTTTGGTACGGCTGGAGGCGCCGACCGGCTCGATGGAGTGTGAGCCAGAGACGGTGGACGCCTGGGTGGCCGAAGCTGCACTCAGGCGAGCAAAGGTCGCTCAATGTGTGCGGCCTTTTCGGCTGTGATCGTCCATGATGAACTCCTGCGCCGGCGGCGGACTCTTCCTCTCAGGAAAGCCAGATTGTGCTGCTGCATCTTGCACGGCACATTGCGGAGGCCATTCGCCGTGGTTGATCCCATTACCTTTCTGCTTGAGAGGAAGCCTCAGCGGTTCCCGTCATATTCGGCCAGCGTTAGGAGTATCCTTGCGCTTTCAAACCGGCAGACCTACCGTTCAATACAGAGAGCGGCTGCTAGAGTTTCGGAAAGCGGCCGGTGGAGAACTGTTCCATGCTGGCTCGTCACGCTTCCACGGTTTCGCGCTCCCGCCGTTCGACGTCTTCGTCGGGAGAGGTTAATGAGGGCAGGCTGCTGGACGAATTCATTGCTACGCTGAACAGCGAGCGCCCTTCCTTTTGGATACCTTCTATGGTGCGCACCGTCTCCTTCCTCCTTCCTGCCGCACTGCTCGCGCTGCCTGCTGTGGCGCAGCCGGCAGCAGATGCGAATACAGTGCTGCGCGGCATTTCGAATGTCCGAGTCGTCACGATTCTCACGGGTGACGCTGCCGAACGCGGAAACTGCCTCGACGATGCCCAACTGCCGGCCATTCACGATGCGGTCTTGGAGCGTCTCATGGCAGGCGGAGTCGGGGCGCCGCGGCAACGCGTGCAGCAGCGGCTGAATGCAACGGCAACGGCACTGGTGCCGCAACCGAACGATACCGCCGTGCCCCTGCTCACGGTGACGATTGAGCAGGCTGGCGCGATGTTCGGGGCGGACGTTGGCTGCTCTTACGCCATGGTCGCTACTCTTGGCGCGCTCGTACGAGGCGGACGGGTGGTGAGCACCGGCACGTCTTTGCCGGAGACGCGGAATAGCTACGTTTGGCTGACAAGCGGCGTGAACATCGGAAATCCAGAGGAAATTCGGGAGCGCGTTGTCACTACGGCGACGGAGATCACGGGCAATTTCATCAACGGCTTGCGCGCAGCAGGCTTCGAGGCACCTCGCCGTGACGGCCCCGCCCAGGCGGGCTTGCCGCCGAACCCTGGATCGTCCGTGGCGGTGCCACCACGGGGTGCCGCGCCTGCTGCGCCGATAATGGCTGGGCCGGCGGCATCAAACGGGAATGCGATGGCCAAGCCTGAAGCAGCCCCTGCACAGCCGCCCCGCCCCGCAGCGGCTGCCCCTGCGCAGGCTTGTGACCGGCTCGCCCAGCCGCCCCGCTACGAGATGGGCCGCGTGCCGGCTTTTGCGGACGGTGTCGGCGGCTCGCGCCCGATGGACGTGCCCGCCGCGCGGGCCGCCTGCGCGCGCGCGATGGCGGAATGGCCCGACGAAGCACGGTTCGTCGCCTATGCGGGTTCCGTCGCTTCCGAGGCATCGGCCGCGCGCGGCATCCCAGAGGACGTCGCGGAGCGGGAGGCGCGGGAAGCGGTACGGCTATATCGCCTGGCAGCCGCGCGCGGGAATGCCGTAGCGGAGTATCAGCTCGCGATGCTCCACCGCTTCGGCGTCGCGGGGCTGGAGAGGAGCGACCGCGAGGTGCTGCGGTACTACACCCTCAGTGCGGAGAAGGGTCACGCCGGCGCGCTCCTGGCCCTTGCTCAGGCCAACCAGAACGGCACCCTTGGCCTGTCGCCGAACCTGCCGGAAGCCGTCCGTCTCTTCCGCCTTGCGGCGGAGGCGGGCCATCGGCTGGCTGCCAACACCCTCGCTGACGCTTACGAGAACGGCCGCCTCGGCTTGGCCGTGAATCCCGCCGAATTCCTCCGCATGCTCCGTCTCGCGAGCGACGCCGGCTTCCCTCCCGCCCAATTTCGGTTGGGCCAGATGACTGAGGAAGGACGTGGCGGCCTGCGCCCGGACGGGACGGAGGCCCTGCGGCTCTACCACCTCGCGGCCGCCGCAGGGAATTCGAACGCCGACGCGGCGCTGCGGCGCCTCACAGGCCAGACTGCCCCCGCCCGTTGATCCCCTTAAGTTCCGCAACCTGGCCAGTGCGGCCGTGGTCGTCCGTTTCGGCCCCCAAGGTCGCGGAGCTCCGAAAGCCGGCGCCTACGATGTCAGCCGACCTGCCCAGCTCCGCTCCTGGGTCATGGCGGTAATGCTGGCCATCGGGGCTCGGTCAGAGCAAACTTCGGAGCCCATCCCGGTTAGGACGCGAGTTGCCTCGCGTCCCCGACCGATCCGAGCGTACGCTGCTAACGCACTCGGCGCCCACATCGGGAGGCGCCCCTTTCCCAGCGAATTTTGGATTTCTGTTCCTCTCGCTGCTCCAATCTTCTAAAAGCCGAAGTCTCTCTGCCGTGTTCGCGGTGCAGTAGTGCACCCCGTGCCGCAGGTATTTGCGTGCGCAGCTTTATAGTTCGATTTCGGAACGACTGGCGTTTTCTCTCTCCGGAGGGCGGTTCTTCTCCGGAGCTTGGGAGTTGGGTGATTTAGGCAACAAGGCTTAGTGTGTTGTAATCACTTCTATTCTGGTTTGGCCGGACAGCACTGATTCCGTGTCCCTCTGCCCTGCCCTCCTACAAGCTTTCACCAACGCGTCGCTTTGGTCCCGAGCTTGCGCCGGGCTCACGCGCCTCCGGGCGATTGGCACTCTGCGTCGGTTTCGCTTGGATGATCCTCGCGGCGGTGTGGCTGCTGCGCGGAGGATCACAAAATGGCAAAGTTCGACCCGGGCAGCACGACGTCAGCAGCACAGGCCGGGACAAGGCAGCTGGGAGCCTGGGGCCGCGGGGCTCTCTTTAGCTTTGCCACGGTAGGCATGCTTGCGATTGGCCACGCGAACGCGCAGCCTGCAGGCAGCGGAGGCCCGATTACGCTGGAGCGCTTCGGCTCCTTCCATGTGGGAGGGCGCCTGGTGGAACTCTCAGGCAGGCCGGTGCGGGAGTACCTTCCCACCGTCGGCAGCGCGCCGCTGAGGATCGACCCGAACGGCGTTCACATAGTCGGCGCGATGTACGCCCGCTTCATGGTCCCGGCTCCGCAGCGTGGTACCGCGCCGTTGATGCTCTGGCACGGTGCATATCTGACGGGTGTGACCTGGGAAACGACGCCGGACGGGCGCGAGGGGTGGGATGCCTTCTTCCTCCGCCGGGGCTGGGCGACCTACGTCACCGACGCGGTGGAGCGCGGGCGCAGCGGCGCCGCCATGGTTCCCGAAATCTACGCCCCTCCCCTGCATTTGCCGATGCAGAACCCTTGGGAGCGCTTCCGCATCGGTGATGGTCCCGGCTCGCAGGCCCGAGGCACGGTGCTGCCCGGCAACCAATTCCCCGCCGAGCCCGAGAACTACCTCTCCTTCATGCGCCAGGTGGTGCCCCGCTACCTCGACACCGACGAAGACGTGCTGGCCGCGTACGTGGCGCTGCTCGAGCGCGTCGGTCCGAGCGTCGTGATCGCCCATAGTCAGGGCGGTGCCTTCGCCTGGCAGGTCGCGCAGCGACGCCCTGACCTGTTCCGTGCCCTCGTGCTGGTGGAGCCGGCGGGAACGGGGGCGATCGCCGAAGCGGCAAGGCTGAAGGACGTGCCGCAATTGCTGGTCTATGGCGACTATGTGGATGCCGATCCACGCTGGTCCGTCATCCGTACCAGCGCCCGCCGCTTCGCTGCCGCGATCCGCGAGGCAGGCGGACGTATTGAGGATGTCGATCTGCCGTCGCGGGGCATTCACGGGAACAGCCACATGCTGATGATGGACCGAAACAGCGACGTGGTCGCCGGCCTCGTTCAGGATTGGCTCGCCACGCAGGGGCTCTGGCGATAGCGGCGGAGGTCATGCCACGCGCCCCATTCGCTGCTACGGCCGAACCAGACACCAGCACTACGCCATGCTGGCGAGGAACCTCCTCTACACCGGCGTGACCCGGGGCGAGAAGCTGGTCGTGCTCGTCGGCTACCGGCGCGCTCGCTATCGTGGTGAAGAATTGGAACACGCGACGTCGGTGGTCCAAGTTCAGTGAGTGAATGGAGGCTACTGCGAGCTGACGAGCCCCGTGCCATCTGCTGGGCAATGGCTCAGACCGGCCGATAGCGGAACGTCAGCTTTCGAGATGACAAGAGCGAGAAGTTGCCCTTCATCATTCGTCGGCTGAGGAGGACGGTCACTGAACAGACATATGCACCAGACCTGAACGCCTACGATGCTCGAGCACTACCTAGCCATTCCTAGGTTGATGGGGGACATGGAGTGATGTCCAGCATGCAGGCATCGGATGAACGCGGCGAGTACGGCGGCATCTCACTACCCAGTACTCTCCCGGAGGGCAGGGGCGCCCGGCCGGTTCGGCGGGGCGCTGGCTCACTTGGCATCGTAGCAGGCTCTATACGTCAGAGAAGGTCACGGTGGGGCAGATTGGCCCGGATCGCAGCGCACATGCAGGCCTCTCTGCCTCAACTGTTAGCAGGCTCAGTCGAGCCGCACGCCCACCTTCTGAATCAGTTCGCCGAGGCGCTGACGGTCTCGCCCGACAACTGCCCCGAATGCTGCTCGTCCGGAAAAACTGGGGAGACCACCCTGTGACAGGTAGGTTTGCGGCAGGTCGGTCCCCGTCATGGCGCCGCGCACTGCCTCCTCCAGCCTGTCCAGAATGGGCACCGGTGTAGCGGCAGGCGCGAAGAGTCCGACCCAGCCGACGGACTCGAACCCGGTCAGCCCGGCCTCGTCCATGGTGGGAACGTCCGGCAAGGAGGGGTGGCGCTGAAGGCTGCTGATGGCCAACACCTTCACCTGCCCTGCCTCATGCGCCCCACGAAAGAGGTTGTAGGTGTCGATCATCAACTGGATCCGGCCACCAATTAAGTCCTGCAAGGCTGGGGCGGAGCCGCGATAGGGAACATGGACAATCTCTAGCCCTTCCCGCTGTTTGATTGCCTCCAGGCAGAGATGCGGAGACCCGCCGTTTCCGCCCGTTCCCATGTTCAGCTCGTCCGGCTTAGCACGCGCCATCGCCAGCAGATCCCGCAGGCTGTTCACGCCGAGGTTGGGAGAGACGACCAGGACGAGCGGCGTGGAGATAAGTTGCGCGACTGGCGTCAGGTCCCGCTGCGTGTCGAAGGGCAGGTTCCGGTAGAGTGCATGATTAGCGGCCAGCGGCCCCGTGTTGCCGACCAGCAGCGTATAGCCATCCGCTGGAGCCTTGCACGCCGCATCGACAGCGAGGTTACCGTTCGCCCCTGGCCGGTTTTCCACCACGACCGGCTGACCGAGGCGTGGCTGAAGATGCGGTAGAAGCGGCCGCGCTGTCAGGTCGACGCCTCCCCCAGGCGGGAAGCCCACCAGCAACCGGATGGGCCGATTGGGATATTCCGACTGCGCGCGCACATCGGTCGCAACGAGAGGGAGCACCGTGGACGCCACGGTGGCAGCGAGGGCAGCGCGCCGGTTCATCATCGTTAACATATCCTCTCCCGGATATGGCCGGGTCCAGGCCTCAGGCCTCGTGATCCAGGGGACCGAGTGCATCGTGTCGGACCCAACTGCCACAATCCCCGGCCCACTCTTGCTTCCATGACGTTTTTCTTGCAACTCAATGACAGTCGCTCTCAGGCGACGAACCGGGGAGACGTCACGATGTTCCGCCGCGCCTTGCTGGCTGCCGTTCCCGCTGTCGCCCTCTGGTGGGCGGCACCCGCCAGCGCCCAAGGATCGCTGAACCTCTACTGTTCTGCCCAGGTCGAGTGGTGTCAGGCGGCGGCCAATGCCTTCCAGCGCGAGACGGGAATCCGGGTCTCCATGTCCCAGAAGGGCTCGGGCGAGGTCCTGGCGCAGATCCGGGCCGAGGCGCAGAACCCGCGCGGCGACGTTTGGTATGGCGGCACGGGCGATCCACACCTCCAGGCCGCCGAGGATAACCTTTCGGCCGAATATAGATCCCCCATGCTCGATCAGTTGCATGACTGGGCGCAGCGCCAGGCACGCGACAGCCGCTACCGCACCGTCGGCATCTACGCCGGTGCGCTCGGCTTCGGGTTCAACACGGAGCTTCTCGCCCGCCGCAACATCACCCCGCCTGCTTGCTGGCGCGACCTTCTGGAACCACGCTTCCGGAACGAGATTCAGATGGCCAACCCGCAGTCCAGCGGCACCGCCTATGTCATGATCGCAACGCTGGTGCAGCTGATGGGTGAAGACCCGGCCTTCGAGTACCTGCGCAACCTGCATCGCAACATCAACGCCTATCCGCGCTCCGGGACCGCGCCGATCAAGGCGGTGGCGCGGGGGGAGACGGGGGTCTCCATCTCCTTCGTCCATGACGCCGTGACGGAGCGGCTGGGCGGCTTCCCCGTAGCCAACGCGGTTCCCTGTGAGGGAACAGGGTACGAGATCGGCTCGATGTCCATCATCCGCGGCAGCCGGAACGAGCGGAACGCGCGCCGCTTCTATGACTGGGCGCTGACCCCAGCGGCGCAGGCGCTCGGCGCCGAGACGAAGCAGTTCCAGACCCCGTCCAACCGCAACGCCTCCGTGCCCGCCGAGGCGCCGCAGATGAGCCAGATCCGGCTCATCGAGTATGACTTCGCCCGCTACGGCACGAGTGCCGAGCGCCGGCGGCTGATCGAGCGCTGGGATCGCGAGGTGAACTCGCTGCCGCGCTGAGGGTGGGGCGATGCGCGCCGCGGGCCTCTGGGGCGGTGGAATCGGGCTGGCAGCGGCGCTGCTCCTGCCGTGGTATCTTCTGCAGGACGGGGTCGCCGCGACGCCGCTAACGGGCGGAACCTGGCTGAGCGACCCGGACTTCGCCCCGGCGATCGGGCAGGCGCTGTTCAACGGACGGTGGTGGCTTTGGCCGGCGGTTGGGGCCCCTGCTCTGGCCGTGATCGCCGCCCTGGTGCCCCTGCCGCGGCAGGCCCGGGCGATGGCCTTCCTCGTCGCGGGCGGCCTCGGCTTCACGCTCCTGCTCGCCCAGGGCTACGCGATCGGCGTGCAGGGCTGGACGGCGGGGTGGCTGAACGCCTTCGGCCCGATGGAGGACCGGCAGTACGGGATCGGCCTCGGCGGCGCCATCGTCGGCGCGTCCCTGGCGATCGTGCTGGCGGCAGGATTGGCGGGCCGCGGCGCCTTCCGGGGCGACGCCTTCACGGCGGGAGCGGCGGTGGTCGTCGCGCTCTCCATCGCCCTTTTCACGGCCCAACCGCTTGTCGCCCTGCTCGCGGATGCCTTTCGCGACGGGGGCGGCTTCGCGCCCGCTTCGGTGCTCTCGCGCCTCGCGGATGAGCGGCTCTGGTCGCTCGGCTGCCTCGCCGGCGCGCCGCGCTGCGGGGTGGTGTGGAACACGGTGGCGCTCGGACTGCTGACGGCCGCCGGCACCACCGCACTCGGCCTCGCCTTTGCCCTGCTGGTGGTGCGGGGGCGGCTGCGGCTGGCGACGCCGCTGCGCTGGCTGACGGTGCTGCCGATCGTGACCCCGCCCTTCATCCTCGGCCTCGGCCTGATCCTCATCTTCGGGCGATCGGGGCTCGTCTCGCAGGCGGCGGCATCGCTTTTCGGGCTGGAGCTGGGGCGCTGGATCTACGGGCTGCCCGGCGTGCTGCTGGCGCAGCTCTTCGCCTTCACGCCGATCGCTTTCCTCGTGCTCATCGGCGTTGTGGAGGGCCTATCTCCGACGCTGGAAGAGGCCTCCTCCACCCTGCGCGCCACGCCGCGTGACACCTTCCGCACCGTCACCCTGCCGCTGCTCCGGCCGGGGCTGGCCAATGCCTTCCTCCTCGGCTTCGTGGAGAGCATGGCGGATTTCGGCAACCCGATCGTGCTCGGCGGCCAGTTCGGCGTGCTATCCACCGAGATCTTCTTCGCGGTCGTCGGTGCCCAGGCCGATCCGGGCCGCGCCGCCACCCTCTCCCTCGTGCTGCTCATGCTCGCCCTCGGCGTCTTCGCGCTTCAGCGGCAGCTGACGGCGCGGAAGTCCTTCGTCTCGATCGGGGGCAAGGGGGATTCCGGCATCGCGCCGCCGCTGCCCGTCGGCGTGCGGCGGCTCCTGCTCGCCGTGGTGATCCCCTGGGCCGGGCTCACGGTCGTGCTCTACGGCCTCGCGATTTCCGGTGGCTTCGTGGAGGTCTGGGGGCGCGACTTCACGCCGACCCTGCGCCACATCGTCAAGGCCTTCGAGATTCAGGGCGGGCAGTTCACGGGCCTCGCCTGGAACAGCGTCATCACGACGGTCACGCTTGCTGCCATCGCCGCCCCGATCACGGCGGCGCTGGGCATCGTTTCGGCATGGCTGTTCAGCCGGACGCGCTTCGCGGGCCGGGGCGTGCTGGAGTTCGCAACGATGCTGTCCTTCGCCGTGCCGGGAACGGTGATCGGCGTCGCCTATGTCCACGCCTTCAACGTGCCACCGCTGGAACTGGCGGGAACGGGGGCGATCATTGTCGCCTGCTTCGTCTTCCGGAACCTGCCGGTCGGCCTCCGATCGGGCATGGCGGCGATGGCGCAGATCGACAAATCGCTGGACGAGGCGTCCTACACGCTCGGCGGCGGCGGGGGCGACGCCTTCCGTCGCGTGGTCCTGCCGCTGCTGCGGCCGGCCATCATCGCCGGCCTCATCTACGCCTTCGTGCGCGCTATGACGACGATCTCGGCGGTCATTTTCCTCGTCACGGCAGATGTGGAGCTGGCGACGGTCTTCATCGTCAATCGAGTGATCAACGGCGACTACGGGCTGGCGATCGCGACCGCCGTGGTGCTGATCGGCGTGATGGTTCTGGCGCTAGGCCTGATGCAGTTGCTGGTGGGGCGGCGCCGAATCGGGCGCCGAACCGCCGCGGCCGCGCCCGTGCCGATGGGAAGGGGAGCAGCGGCATGAGCCGTGCGGCAGAGGTCCGCTTCGAAAGGGTCTGGAAGCGCTTCGGCCCGGATGCGGCGGCGGTGCGCGACGTGTCCTTCACCATCTCAGCCGGCACGCTGTGCACCCTGCTCGGCCCCTCCGGATGTGGCAAGACGACGACGCTGCGGATGATCGCCGGGCTGGAATACCCAACCGAGGGGCGCGTGCTGATCGGCGGCCGGGACGTCTCCGCCCTGCCGCCGGCCGAGCGCGACGTCTCTATGGTGTTCCAGTCCTACGCGCTCTTCCCGCACCTGACGGTACTGGAGAATGTCTCCTACGGCCTCGTCATCTCTCGCCGCCCGAAGGCCGAAGCGCGCGCCGCGGCCGAAGCGGCCCTGGAGAGCGTCGGGCTCAAGGGGTACGGCGCGCGCCTGCCCTCCGAACTCTCCGGTGGGCAGCAGCAGCGTGTCGCGGTCGCGCGTGCCCTCGTGTTGGAACCCTCCGTTCTGCTCTTCGACGAGCCGCTGTCGAACCTGGACGCCCGCCTCCGCCGCCACATGCGGGAGGAGATCCGCGAGTTGCAGCAGCGCCTCGGCGTCACCGTGGTCTATGTCACGCATGATCAGGCGGAGGCGCTGGCAATCTCCGACAAGGTCATCGTGATGAACCAAGCGGTCATCGCGCAGGAAGGCACGCCGCGGGAACTGTACGAGGCACCCGCCACCTCCTTCGTCGCGGGCTTTGTCGGGGAGGCGAACCGGCTGCCCGCTATGCTGCGACGGCTGGATGCCCGGGACGGGGAGGTGACGTTGGGCGGGGCGCGGATCACCCTGCCGCACCGCGGCGCCGCGGACGGGCCGGTGGAGCTCGCTCTTCGTCCCGAGGCTGTTGCGGTCACAGCGGCTGATGATCCCGCCGCCATGCTGGGCGGAACGGTCGCAAAGGCCGCCTATCTCGGAGGAGTTATGGAGTACACTGTATCAACCGAAGCTGGAAACGTCTTCGTCATCTCGCCCGAGACAGACCGCGCGCGGGCAGTCGGAGCGTCGGTTGGATTGCGCTTCAGTCAGCGGGGTCTGGCGATCCTCTCTGTGTAACCATTGCGCCCGTCCGTACACATCTACTGACATCGCAGTCTCCCGACTGTTCATGGGCGACGCAGTCAAACGATCGCTTGGGCTGTCGGGCGGGCGCGTCGAAAAGTGTTGGCACCGACAACGCGGGAGCACCGCGGCCCCGAGACCTGCGAGGAGCATCTCGCGTCGAAAGATGGTCATGTGCGGGTACTCCTTCGCGATCGGGCGGAGAATGCGGAATGCCGCTCCAACCCAGAATTCGTTTCTGGTTAGGGGGCTCAAGCGGGACGGAATACCCCGGGAGGTGGCCGGGCGAGGCGGCGCGCGCTCCGCGATCGCGCCCGGTCGCGAGGACCATGAGGAGAGCGCATCCGGCCAGTCCGAGTAGGGCAACCGCGACAAGGGGGAGCGCGTCGCCCAGCACCGTCGCCGCGCCCGTGATAGCCGGGATACCCACCAGCATGCCGATGCCGCGAGCCGTCAGGAGAAGGCCATTCGCGCCGGAAGCCGCACGCGCTCCGAACAGGTCGACGACAACGGCAGAGGTGAGCGCCACGAAGCCGCCCTGGAAGACTCCGAAAAGGAGGGCGAAGGGAGCCAGCACCGGCAGCCCGCTCACGGCCCAGAGGAGGATCGAGAGGCTCATCCCGAGGCAGGACACCAGAGAGGCCGGCGGTCCGCCCGATCCGGTCCGCGACGACGCCGAGCAGGATGCGGCCGACCACGGACCCGATCCCAATCAGCCCGATGAGCGCGAGCGCCTCGTCCCGCGCTAGGCCGGCGCGTTCGGCGCCGGGGACGAGCGCGGAGAAGGGCAGGGCGGCCGACACGGAGAGGAGCAGTACGCCGAGGTAGAGGTGGGCGAAGGCGGCGCTCCGTCGAACCGTCGCGAGCGGCAGGCCCTCCGCTCCTGCTGCGCGGGATCCCCCGCGGCCGCCCAGCATCAGCGCGCCAGGAAAGCCGACGCCGCTCACGACGAGGCCGAGAAGGAGCAGTTGCAGTTCGCCCGCAGGCTCCAACGCCGCCGTCACGAACGAAATCGCCAGAGTACCCGCGCCGATGCCGCTCGCCGCGATGCCGCAGGCGAGACCCCGGCGCGCGGTGAAGCGGCACCCCACGGCAGCCATGGCCGGCGCGTAGGCGAGGCCGACACCGGTGCCGATGAGAAGGCCGAAGCTCAGGCAGAACTCGATGACGCTCGTGGCCTCACCCGAGAGCACGAGGCCCAGGCCGCAGAGGAGCATCCCGATGATCGCGGGCAGCCGCGGCCCAACCCGGTCCGCCATCGGCCCGGAGAGGGCCCGTGAGGAAGCCGCGGGCACCGGGGAGGGCGTAGACGACGCCGACTGAGGCCTCGGACGTGCCCGCAGCCCACGCCATGCCCGGAACGAGGGTCGCGAAAGCGTAGACGGTGCCCCAGCCCGCCAGGGAGACCAGGAAGGCGCCGGCCACCACGAGCCAAGGGGACATTCCGCGGTCCGCTGCAGCGGCATCGCCGGTGATCGTCGGGAAAGGAGGTATCGCCATGTGGTCGTCGCCGGCGCGTCCGATGCGACCGAAGCTGGACCCTTGTTGATCAAAGCAGAATTTGTGTCTTCTCGGGGTGAGCCAACCGGAGGGAATACCCCTGGACTCCCTGATCGCCTCCCGCCTCGCCCGCCGTCTCCGCCTTCGTGACCTCCACACCCTCCTCGTCGTGCTCGAGAGCGGCAGCATGGCGAAGGCCGCAGGACGTCTCGCGCTGACCCAGCCGGCGGTGTCGAAAGCCATGCAGGAGATGGAGAGCGAGCTCGGCGTGCCGCTGCTCGAGCGCGACGCCCGGGGGATCCGTCCCACGGTGTTCGGCGAGGCGATGGCCGAGCGGGCGCGGGCCATCATCGACGAGTTCGGCCAGGGCGCCCGGGACCTCGCCCATCTCGCCGATCCGAACGTGGGCGAGGTGAGGATCGGCACGACGGAGCCGATGACCTTCACGGTGGCGGAGGCCATCCGGCACCTCGCCCGCGACCGGCCGCGCATGACCTTCGACGTCGAGATCAGCGACACCGGGACGCTCCTCGCGGACCTCCGGGCGCGGCGGCTGGACGTGGTCGTGACGCGCTACGGTCTCGGTGCGGGCGATGCGGACCTCGACGCGGCCTGGCTGTTCCGGGTGCCGCTGGTGGCGGTCGCAGACCGGCGCAACCCGCTGCTGCGCCGCAAGGACCTGCGGCTCGCGGACGTGATGGAGGAGCCCTGGACGCTTTCGCCACCCGACACCTTCCTCGGCCGGCTCGTCGCGGCCGTCTTCGCCCGGGAGGGGCTGCCGCTGCCGCGGGCAGCCGTCACCTCGGTCTCGATCGCGATGCGGATGAGCCTCATCGCGGGTGGGTGCCACATCTCCATGCTGCCCCGCACGATGCTGCACCACCCAACGAATGCGCCCTGGCTCAGAACCCTCGACATCATCGCCGAGGACAGCGCCGGCGCGATCGCGGCGCTCACCCTGAAGGGTCGCTGGATGCCTGGACCGGTCCGGCTGTTCCTTGAGGCGATCCGCGAGGCCGCCCCGCTCACGCCCGGCGTGGACCCGGCGCCGCAGTAACGGGCCGGCGGCTCGCGGAGGCAGCCAAGCTACCCTCCACGATCACAGTTCCGACGTCCGCTGCTCGTTGATTTCCGCCGGAAGCGGACATGCCGCTTACGGCCAGCTCCAGACGTCAGGAGATCATCGCAGCCAACATCGGCTGCAGCCCCAGGCGCTCAAGCACCCGGGCGACCGTCGTATGCGTCCAAGCACCCCGTCCCGCAGGCGTCGGCACTCCTCGCTCGTTCAACGACCGCGCCAGCGCCGCCATTCCGCCGATGCCCTTAGCCCGAAGTCGCTCAATCTCTAGTGTCAGCCGGTGCGCCGCCCGCTCCACCTGCTCCCGCCGTGCCAACGCCGCCGAGCGGGCGCAAGGTGGTGCCGGCGGCCTCCACCCTCTGTCCCCGCCCAGCACCGCCCCGCGCGCCCTCGCTGCCGCCAGTGCCGCCCTGGTGCGCTCGGAGATGAGCTCCCGCTCCTTCTGGGCCATTGCCGCGTAGACCCGCATTATCAGGTCGTCCGCACTCGGCATGTCGGCGGCCCGAATCGAAAGCCCATCCTCAAGCAGGCCGGAGAGCGTGTGTGCCCGCCGGGTGATCCGATCGAGGCGAGCCGCCACGAGGACTGCCCCTAGTTGCCGGCAGCGGGTCAGGGCGGCCTGGAACCCTGGCCGGCGATCGTCCTTGCCAGAGGCGATGTCCTGATGCTCGGCCACCAGGATCCAGCCCTCGCGCCCGACGAACACGCGGACGCTGGCCTGCTGGGCCTCCAGTCCCAGCCCGGAGTGGCCCTGCTCGGCGGTGGAGACGCGGTAGAGGGCTACGGCGTACCGGGGTTGGGTGGAGGAGCGCCGGGCGGCCATCAACCCTGCCGCTCCTGCACGCGGTAGATGCTGTAGCTGCTCTTAGCCCCCTCCTTGCCCCGCCCGACCTGCCGGATGCGCTCCAGGACCTCCACCGCGTGGCCCTTCCTCTTCAGCCCAGCGAGGAAGCCGCAGACGGTGTGCTGGGCCCAGCCGGTCGCGGTCATCACGTCGGCGATGGTGGCGCCCTCAGGCCGGTGCAGGAGGGCTAGGACGGCCTGCTGCTTCGTGCCCTCGCGGGGGCGGCGTGAGGTGGCAGGGCCGCGGAGCGGGCGGGTAGCGGTGCGGCGGTTCAGGGTAGTGCGCAGGGCCTCTACCGCCGGCGGCAGATCGGGGCGATCCGGGCCGGCATCCCGGGCCATCAGCACTGCCTCGGCGGCCTCACGCAGGGACAGCGCCCTGTCGCCGGTGTGGGCTCCTCCTGGTCTGCCAGGATGGATGTGGCGGCGCCTTGCGGCCCATCCCCCTCCTGTGCCCCCTGTGGCGCCGCTGCGCCCTCGCGCTCGACTCCGATCGCGCGCAGCCCGGCCGCGGTGATCCGCACCGCCACCGGCGTGCCGTCCTCATCCTGGCGCCAGCCTAGGTCGCGGTGTTCGGCCGGCGCGGCGAGCTCCTCCAGTAGCCCGGCCTTGAGCAGGCTGCGCACGACAGCGTTGCGGGTGGCAGCGGGCGGGTGGTCAGGCGCTTTCGCGAGCCCCATCGGGTGCTGGCTCGCCTGGCTCAGCAGCAGGCTCTGCGTGTTGGAGAGGGGCATCGTCGGCTTCCGGATCCGGACCCGATCGGCCGGGTCCTACGACCCGAAGCCATGCCGCGAGAGGGGCGGGGCGGCAGCCTATGTCCGCGGCTGCGCATGACCTTTCGCTCTGCTCAGCGTGGAAGCCAAGCGGGATCAACCTCACTCAACCCCACTGCGACCAGCCGCCGTCGGCTGGTAGCGCGTTACAACGTCCGAACTGGCGCGGAGAGGCCGAATGCAATCCATCCTTTGGGCGACAGCCCTGTTACTAGCCACGCTGGCGACGACGGTTGCCTACACGGCGCAGCAGCTTCCATAGACATGCGGGCCCGGCGCCCTGACGCCCGGCGCCGGCCTCATCATTTTCTGAGATAGCAGGGCCCGCACAGCTCAGTCTTTAGTGGCTCAGCCAATGGAACGGCTTCAGCGCGGGCAATCTCCATGCCGGCGCGCCGTTAACGTCAGTGTCGCCGTGGCTTGAGTTCTGGTCCATAAAACAGTTCACTCGCAGTGCTTTAGGACGAGCCCCTGCGAGGACAATCTATGCCACAGAGCTATCGTTACACTTTAGGCGGCGACTATGATCCGACCAATAGCGCCGACATCATTCGTGGCGGCAGCCCGCTCACTTCCTTTCTCAATCCAACTGCCAACGTGGCAGTTGCTTCGGCTGCTCGGTTCGGCTTGTTTAACAGCCCGATTATGTATGCAACGAACAATGACGGGACTTATGCCACCATTTTTCAGTCCGACGGGACAACCAATTTAATCGTTGGACAAGTCGGGCTTCTTCTCGACTTCTCGGGCGGAACCGGAACGGCCGAGTTCTATGGCGGGATTTTCGGTGATCAACTGACAGGAGGGGTTGGGAACGACACCCTGACCGGCGAGCGCGGCGACGACATCCTAACCGGAGGTGACGGTGTCGATAGCCTGACCGGTGGAGATGGCGACGACGTGCTGGAGGGTGGCGCAGGCGGCGATGCCTTCGATGGCGGTGATGGTATCGATACGGTCAGCTACGAACACACGGGCCTTTCCGGCGTAAGGGTCTACCTTGATCCCGCTTCCGTAGGTTTTCTGGTAGGCGATGCCGCTGGCGATAGCTTTACCTCTATCGAGAATATCCGCGGGAGTTCTGGGGGTGATGTAATTGTCGGCGATGCCAACGCGAACGTTATCGAGGGCGGCGCTGGCGCGGATTACATTAACGGCGGGGGTGGGGGAGATACGGCCAGCTACGAGCATTCAAGCGCAGCTGTTACAGTCAACCTAACGACAGCAACTGGATCCGGCGGCGACGCGGAAGGCGACTTTAACTTCAACGCCATTGTAAATCTCCTCGGCAGTGCTCATGACGACAACCTGACCGGCAACAGCGAAGCCAACATCCTGAACGGCGGTGCCGGTAACGACACGCTCACTGGTGGTGCGGGCAACGATTTCTATTACGTGGACAGCGCGTCCGATCAGGTGATCGAAGGCGCCGGTGATGGCTACGACGTCGTCTTTGCCTCGGGCAGCTTTACGCTGGCGGCCGGGCAGGAAGTCGAGCAACTCCGGGTCCAGGCGGGCGCGGTCGGCGTCGCGCTGACGGGCAATGAACGGGCGAACGAGATCTACGGCGCGTCCGGGGATGATACGCTGAACGGAGGAGATGGCAGCGACGTCCTGATCGGCCGCGGCGGCACCGACGACCTGACCGGAGGGGCGGGGAACGACGTCTTCTACGTGGATACCGGCGACGCGGTACACGAGGCGGTGGGCGGCGGCTTCGACACGGTCTACGCCTCCGCGAGCTTCACGCTGGGTGCGGGCGAGGACGTCGAGGCGCTGCGCGTTCTGGCGGGCTCGGCGGGCTTGGCGCTGACCGGCAACGAGTTGGTCAACCGCATCTATGGCGATGCTGGCAATGACACGCTGAACGGCGGTGGTGGCGCGGACATCCTGACCGGCAATGCCGGTGCGGACGACCTGACCGGTGGAGCGGGAGACGATGTCTTCTATGTGGATGGACTGGATACGGTGCATGAAGCGGCCGGGGGCGGCTTCGACGTGGTCTATGCCTCCGCGAACTTCAACCTTGCCGCGGGTGAGGAGGTGGAGATGCTCCGGGCCGTCGCGGGCTCGGCGGGGCTGACGCTCACCGGCAACGATCTGGCCAACCAGATCTATGGCGCATCCGGAGCCGACATCCTGAGCGGCGGCGGTGGCGGTGACGTGCTCGCCGGCGGTCTGGGAGCTGATACGCTGAATGGCGGGGCTGGGGTCGACGTCCTGATCGGTGGGGCCGGGGCGGATACCTTCATGCTGAGCATCGTCGGTGCCGACAGGGACGTGGTCAGCGACTTCGTGAGCGGGACCGACCGGCTCTGGGTGACGGCGAATGGCGCTGGTGGCCTTCTGCCAGGTGTCCTCGCCGCGGAGCAGTTCGTGGCCAACGGGACGGGGTTGGCGGGTGATGCCGACGACCGCCTGATCTACAACACGGTGACCGGCCAGCTCTTCTTCGATGCGGACGGCACGGGCTCCGATGCGCGGATCCAGATCGCGACGTTGACGGGGGCACCGACCCTCGTCGCGAGCGACCTCTCGATCCTCGCGCTGGCCTAACCCGGTATCGCGCCTGCGGTTGCTGCAGGGCCGGTGCTACTCTTCGGAGCCGCGCCGGTCGGGTAAAGACTGGAGAGGCCCTAGCGGCTTGTGGAGGAGCCAAGCCCTGAAGACAGGGTGAAATCCGCTGAAAGTTGTGCAATCCTCGCTTTCGGAAGTCTTTCGGACTTCATTCACCGTAGCTCGCCGGAGGTACAGAGGATGCAGCCGGAAGGGCACTTTGCCCCTTGTAAGTTCGACGCTTTTTCTCTGGATCCTGCACGCGGCACGCTGCGGGGACCGGGGAATGCGGAGCATGTCCTGCGGCCGAAGGCGTTCGCGCTGCTCTGCCATCTGCTGGACCACCCGGGACGGCTGCTCCGGCGTGACGAGTTGCTGGACGCGCTCTGGCCCGACGTGATCGTCACCGACGACAGTCTGACCCAGTGTGTTAGCGACCTGCGAGCAGCTCTCGGTGATCGGGCGCCCTACGTACTGCGGACCCTGCCACGCCGCGGCTATGTGTTCACAGCCGAAGTGCAGCGAGAGTCCCCCACGCCCGCTGCGGCTTCAGTTGCCGCTTCGTCGTCTGCCAGCCACAACCTCGCTGCGCTCCGACGCGACACCGTGTTCGTCCATCCCGTCGAGAGCACGGATTCTGACCCGGAAGGGATACGCGTCGCGGCGGCGCTGACCGAGGAGTTGATCGCCGCCTTCGCTCGCTTCGGCGGCCTGCAGGTGATGGCCGCGACCGACGCGGGAAGGCCGATCGACTACCGGCTGCACGGCGCGCTTCGGGCCGCCGGGCCGCAATGGCATGCCACCGTCCGACTGGAGGATGCCCGCGGTGCTGCCCTCTGGGCCGAGCGGCTGGACTGGCCGGAGGACGGATCACATGGCGTGCCGGAGCCGGTCCTGCAGCTCCTGGGATCCCATGTCAGCCGGCAGATTGAGCTGGCGAGCCTGCGGCGTGCGGTCTCGAAGCCGATGGAGGAGCGCACGGCACGTGAGCTCTGCCTGATGGGCAAGGATCACCACCAGCGTGGAACCGAGGCCGAAACGCTCCTCGCCCGCGAGTTCTTCGACCGGGCCATTGCCGCCGACCCAAACTATGCGACGGCCCATGCTTGGCAGGCCTATACCGTGCACCGAGCGATCACCCATGGATGGGGAGCTCCGACGGGGCAGGCGGCACGCGACCTAGCCCTCTCCCTGGCTCGCCGGGCAGTCCAGCTGGAGCCGGATTCTCCCCTCTGCCTCAGCCGTCTCGCCTTCGCGCTGATGCTCCACCAGCGCTGGGAGGGGGCGGTCGAGACGGCGCGGGCTGCGCTGGCGAGCGGCCGGCCTGCCCACTCTGCCAGTCGCTCCACCTGCGCGGAGGTCCTCATGCATGCCGGCCACGCAGAAGAGGCCGAGGCGGTTATGCGCGAGGCGCTGCTGCTCGACCCGCTCTGCCCACCGCCGATGCGTGCCGTGCACGGACGGGCGCTGCTCCTGGCGGGCAAAGTCGAGGAGGCCCTGCCCGACCTTCGCTGGTGCGCCGTACGCCTGCCGGACTACGCGCCCTGTCTCCATTCCCTCGTCGTCGCGCTGGTCGAGGCGGGACGGCTGCAGGAGGCGAGAGAGACGATGCAGGACGTCGTAAGGTTGAGGCCAGATTGGGTACCATGTAATCACACGGGCCTCTGGTTCTTTCGTCGGGAAGAGGACCTTGCCCGCTTCAAGGTCGCTTTCGGGGTTGCCGGGCTACACAGTGCAGCCTAGGTCCGCTGCCGCTTCGGGCGGCGCTCCTCCAGGGGGTAAGTGGCGCACTGCTGTGCCAGCGCGCCTTCAACAAGCCCCCCGGACTTGTGCCTCAACGCAAGGCGGCCGGTGTGCTCTTCGCTTCAGCCGTTGATATTGCGCTGCCCGACGACCTTCCAGTGCGCCTGTCCAGGCCCTGTCAGGTAGTTGTAGAGGATGATCGGCGAGGTGTGCTTGGCGTCCAGCATGGGAAAGCCGGGAGCACCTTCCGGCATGGCAAGCTGGAAGGCGAGTACGCACAGCTCTGAGCAGATCATGTTCTTGGGCGACATGTTTGCACGCCCACGATACTTTAGCAGTCGGCCTTGGGCACCCTTCCCGAACTTGCTCGAGCCCATGATGTTGTGAACCACGCGCGCCGTCACGCCGAGACCGATTGCGCCGTTGGAATATTGGACCCGTGCCTCGGGCTCAGGATTAAGGATTGGATGGTAATCCCTCTCTGGGGCCCAACCCAGGGCGAGGTTTGCGGCGCGCAGGGCGACATCCCGGTCGAAGAAGCGGAAGACGATTGCGGGCTTCCTGTCTGACGAGAGCCGCACTTTGCGAACCCCATCCGGGTCCATCGAGTCGATCTTGTAGGTACGATCGGGACTGATGATGTTGCAGTGACCGATAAAGCCGCCGGGGGCAATCTGGATAAAGACGTCCCCCGGCCGGGCGTCCCGATCATAATTGGCCGCCCCTCGATGGGTGCCGAGCATCGCCACGGGAAGGCGCCCCGCGATCCCCAAGGCTTGATGACCGCCGTGGAGTGCCCGTGCCTGGTTGACGCTGGCAGCGGACGAGAAGGTGGAGGTTGCCGAACCGGCCGCGGACGCGGAGCTGGTCGAAAAGCCACCGAACATCTGTAGTCTCCTCTCGTTGTGGCCGCCCCGAGCGGCGCGGAGGAGGAGTGACAGGAACGGTGGTCCCAAGTCCTGAAGACGCACCGAAAATGGCCCAAACTCTGGCGAAGCATCATTCGGAAGTCGTTCGGCAACGCGACGGACACGACAGAAGCCACGATTGACCATATCCGCACAACATCGCAGCTCACCCCTTTGCTGAGGAAGTGTGATCGCGAGCTGAGGACGCTCGTGGCCTTCTGGCATGAGGGATGATGTGACGATCTACAGCCGGAGGCCGTAGGGCGATCGACAGATGAGAGATGGGAGCGACTGGTCGCCGCCCGCATCCCCCATTAGCCCCTGAATTGCGCCATCAGGACCGTCTGACCACGCGGTGAGGCCACATCTCGTGATCAGCTCGGGCGGATACCGCGGGTGCGGATGACGTTGCCCCATTTGTCGAGTTCGCGCTGTAGGTATGGTGCCCAGTCTGCCGGCGCCTCACCGACCGGCTCCATGGCCCCTTCTGTCAGCTTGGTCGCCACGTCCGGATTTCGCAGTGCTGTAACAACGGCGCTGTGCAGGCGGAACACGATCTCCTGGGGCGTGCCGGGCGGCGCCAGCATGCAGAACTCGGCCGCGCACTCGAATCCTGCAAGCTCGGGCATCGTCTCCGCGATCGTCGGCACGTCCGGAGCCTGGCTCGTGCGCTGTGGATTACCCACCCCAAGCGCCTTGATCTGCCCCCCACGCATCATAGGGAGAGCAGTTGGAGCATCCGTCGGCCCCATAGCAACTTCCCCCGCGATGAGGGCGGCAGCGGCAGGCCCGCCTCCGCGGTAGGGCACGTGAAGGAGTTCGACACCGGCCATGATCGCCAGCAACTCCGCTGCGAGGTGGGCAGACGACCCTGCGCCAGAGGAGGCGTAGGCGATCTTTCCCGGCTCGGCCCGTGCCATGGCGACAAAATCGGCCATGCCGCCAGGTACCTTCCCCGGGTGAGCCCCGAAGAAGATCGGCGTGCGCGCAAGCAAGCCCACCGGTGAGAAGCCGGTCACCGTGTCATAGCCAAGATTGCTGTAGAGGTGAGGAGCCATCGCGTAGGTCCCGTTCGCCCCGATCAGGAGCGTGTATCCGTCCGGCCGGGCACGAGACACGGCTGCGTGCCCGACCGTTCCTGCCGCACCTGGCCGGTTCTCCACGACGAAGGTTTGGCCAAGGTCTGACGAGAGGCGCTGACACAGGACGCGGGCCAGGAAATCTGTGGAACCGCCCGCCGCCCAGGGTACGATCACCGTCACGCTGCGGGTGGGCCATGTCCCCTGGGCGCGAGCGATCGTGGGCATCGCCAAGATGGCGCCCGCCAGTGCACGCCGGTTCAGCATCCTTGCGTCCTCCCTGAGCTCGTTCGGGCCACCCGTATTTCGTTCCGAGGTGATTCGCCACCCAAGGCACGCTCTCCTCTGGATCAGGAGGCTCTCGACGCCGACCAATCTGCTTGGCTGTTGCTTCCAACGGAGCGAAACGTCAGGGCCGGCCGGCGACCTTGAGCCGCCACCCCGCCCGTACACGGCAGGGCTTCAGGTCGTAGGACCCGGTCGATCGGGACTGGATTCTAGCCCATGACCCTATCCGACACGCAGAGGCCGCTACCCAAGCCATGTGAGCCAGCACCTGCCGGCACTGGCGAAGGCGCCCGACGAGTTCCCGGCTGTCCTCCGAAGTGGACAACCCGGAGCACTTTGAAGCGTAAGGGCAATGAGGTGATGAGGAGGCGACGAGCGGCCTTGAGGCTTGAGAGTTCGGTCGGGCACCCCTTAGCGAACTGTGGTTCCGTGGCAACAACACGCTCGTCCCAAGTGCCGCGCTATCGAAATTCTCGATCATCATATTGCGACTCATTCGCATAATAAGTAACGGCGCCGTGACAGTTCGTCCCGGAGAGAACTCGCCATGCTACCCGTCGCCGCCCGCCCCCTCGCCTCGGCGGGCTTGCTGGCCGTGCTCCTCCCCATCACATCCGCCCGCGCCCAGTCCCCCGTCCTAACCCCGGATTCCGGTGCCGGCACGGCCATTGCGTTGCCGGAACTCACCGTCACGGCCACTCGTGCCCCCCGTGCGATCGAGGACGTTCCCCAGACCGTCCAGGTGATCGATCGCGCAGAGATTGAGCGCCAGATCACCCTTTCTCCCAGCCCGGCCGACGCCATCGCTCGCCTCGTTCCCGGCTACACGGTGACAAACGGCACGATTTCCGGCGCCTCCGAGGGCTTCCGGGGCCGCGATGCCCTCGTGCTGCTGGATGGCGTGCCGCTGAACACGCCGCTACGCGACGTGTCCCGCATCCTTGCGCTCCTCGACCTGAACGCGGTGGAGCGGATCGAAACCGTGGCCGGAGCGTCCTCCCTGTACGGCGCCGGGGCTACGGGCGGCACGATCAACATCATCACCCGCCGCCCGACCGAGGATGGCGTGCGTGTCACCGCCAACGGCGCGGTGCGCGCCTTCACCGCTAATCCCGGCCGCTCGCTCTCACCTGAACTTTCTCTCGGCCTGCAGGGCCGCACCGGCCCCTTCGATTACAGCGGCGTCATCAGCGGCCGCGGCACGGGCCGCGCCTATGACGGCAACGGGCGCGAGGCCCCCTCGGACGCGCTGCTCGGCCAGGGCGGCGCCGACCGCACCGAGACCGGCAACCTCTTCGCCCGCTTCGGCTACAACCTCGATGGTGCCCGCCGCTTCGAGGTGACGGCCATGGCCATCCGCCTGGAGCAGACGCCCGACTACCTGACCGACTATTCCGGCCGCGTCGCCCGCCCCAACTTCGGTCGCACCTATGATGCACCGAGCGTGCGGGAGCGTACCGAATCCTTTTCCGCCCGCTACACCGATAGCGATTTCGCGCTCGGCAGCCTCTCGCTCGTCGGCTTCTATAACAACGTGGACAAACGCTTCAATTTCTCCGAGTTCTCCTTCCCCGCCAACAGCGTCGTCTACTACTCCGGAAACCCCAATTCCCCGACTAGCCCGGCGAACCAGACCCGCCTGTTGTCCGAGCGCTACGGGGTGAACATCACCGTGGACACGCGCCTGGACCCGCTGCTGGGTTCCTTCCTCCCCGGCTCGCTCTTCACCTGGGGCGGCGACATCGGGCGGGAGCGCACGCACCAGGTTCTCACCTCTGGCCAGGACGTCTTCACGCCGCTGGAGCAGACGACGCTGGCCGCCTTCGGCCAGCTCCAGGTACCGATCGGCCCCGTGACGTTCCGAGGCGGCATCCGGTACGAGCACTTCGCCCTGGACGTGGACGACTTCACCCGCCCGGCCGCTTACACTGCCCAGCAGGTCGGCACGGCGTTGCGGCCCTTCGTGCTGCCGCCCCTGCGCGTGACCGGCGGCAGCTTCAACTACGACGCCTTCACCTACAACCTCGGTGCTACGATCCGCGTCCAGGAGGGCACTGAGATCTACGGCGGCTTCTCCCAGGGCTTCGCGCTGCCCGATGTCGGCTCCTTCACCCGCCGTGCCGGCCTCTCCACCGCCTTCGCCTGTGCCGTCACGACCCCGAACTGCCTGCGCCCCGGCACCACCGTCAGCTACTCCAGCATTGGTCCCGATGCCCAGATCGTGGACAGCTACGAGCTCGGCATCCGCCACCGCGGGGCCCGCTTCACCGCGGGCCTGGTGGGCTTCATCAGCACCTCCGACCAGGGCGTAACCTTCGACCCCGCGACGAACCTCATCTCTCAGCAGGCGGAGATCATCTATGGCGCGGAGCTGAACGGCTCCTACGCCGTGACGCCGCGCTTCACCCTCGCCGGCCTCGTCGCCTACCGGGAGGGCAAGTACGACTCCGACAGCAACGGCTCGCGGGAAAGCAGCCTGCCCAACAACCGCATCGCCAATCCCTGGCGCGCCGTGCTCAGCGGCACCTACCGCTTCGAGGAGGGGACGACGGTGCGCGTGGAGGGCATCGGCTTCACCGGGCGCAACGAGTCCATCAACACCGCGGGCCAGCGCTACAAGATCCGCGCCGGCGCTACGATGAACCTCGCGGTCGGCACGCCGGTCCTCGGTGGGGAGGTCTACGGCGCGGTGGAGAACCTCTTCGACGCCGCCTACCAGAACCCCACCGCGACCTCGGTCCGCAACCTGCCGGTGGAGGCGTACGGCCGCACCGTCACCATCGGCTACCGCCGGAGTTTCTGAGATGGTGATACTAGAGGACGAGCCGAGCGGAATTGTCACCCTGCGCTTCGCCCCGCCCGACGCCCCCGGCGACGAGGCTGACTACCTCGCCGCCCTCCGCCGTATCGGGGAGCGCGACCGCCCCTTCGCGCTCCTGACGGTGTTCACGGCGCGAGGGAAGCTCTCCCCCGCCGCGGACCGAGAAAGCGCGCTGTGGTTCAAGGCAACACGCGCGCATCTGAACGCGATCTGCCGTGCCCTCGCGATCGTCCGCCCTGGCGATCCCGCCCGCTCCGCGGAGGTCTTCGGGAAGCTCTGGACGTTCCCCGTCGGTGTCTATGAAGTCGAGGCGGAGGGCCGCGCCTTCCTGGCGCCCCATGCGCCGGGCCGCGCCGCATGAGCGCCGCTGCCCTCGTCGCGCCAGGGGACCGGATGCGGCTCTTCGCCGTCCTCGCCGGTCTCTACATCGCCCAGGCGATCCCGTCCTACCTGCTGGTCGCCGCCATCCCGCCCATCATGCGGGAAGCGGGAGTGTCGCGCACCGCGATCGGCTACTTCAGCATTCTCTTCCTGCCGCTTGTCCTGAAGTTCCTCTGGGCACCGATGGTGGACCGCATCCGCCCCTTTGCCCGCGCCCATCGCGCTGGTTGGGTGATCCTGACGCAATCGGGCACGGTGCTCTGCATCCTTGCGCTGCTGGCCGTCGGGCCCGCAGACGTCGTCGGCATCCTCTGCATCGGCTTCATCGCCTCGGTCCTCGTCTCCACCCAGGACATCGCGACGGACGGCTACGCCGCGAAGCATCTGCCCGAAGCCGATCGCGGGATCGGTAATGCGATCCAGGGCGGCGCCGTCGCCGCGGGCGTGGTCATCGGCGGCACGATGGGCCTCGTTCTCTACCGCCACTTCGGCTGGCAGGTGATGCTGCTGACGATCGCCGCCGTCTCCCTCCTGCCGCTGCTCTCTGCCTTTGCCATGCGCGAGCCCCCGCCCGGTTCTCTGGAGCAAGCGACGCGTCCTTCGCTCCGCGCCTTCCTGTCCCGGCCGGAGGCACGGATGATCCTCTGGATTGCTCTCGTTTACCGGGCCAGTGAGGGCTTGGTGAAAGCGATGGAGGGACCTTACCTTGTGGATGCGGGTGTGCCGCTCCACGTCATCGGATACATCTCCGGCCTCTCCGCGGCGACGGTCGGCCTCGGCGGCTCGGCCATCGCGGCCGTGCTGGTGCGCCGATCCGGTGTCGCGACCACTCTCTCTCTCCTCGGTGGGATGCGGACGCTGTGCTTTCTGCTCTTCACCCTGCACGCGAGCGGCACGTTGCTCGGAATGTGGCCGCTCTTCGGTGCCGCCGGCTTCCAAACCCTCATCCGCTACATGGAGATCGTGGCGCTTTACAGCCTCTTCATGGCCGTGAGCTCTTCCGATCAGCCCGGCACCGATTTCACCGTCCTCGCTTGCGCCCAGCTCGTTGTCTACCTCGTCGGCTCGCTCGTCTCGGGGAAAATAGCGGACGTGCTCGGCTATCCCGTGCTGTTTGGCCTTTCCACCGCCCTATCCGGCGTTGCCGTTGTGGCCACCGTAGTCTTGCTGCGACAGGTGAGTGCATCGAGGACGTCGGTATCCCGAAAGCGCTGAGCCTCTGGCCAGGATGGGTGGAGGCAATTCTGTGGTGCGCCGATGACCTGCTTGGCTTCCACTCCGAACAGAGCGAAGGGTCAGGACGCACCCGGCATCGTCGGCTGTGCCCCGTCCCCTCACGCGGCGGGGCTTCGGGCCATAGGACGCGACTGATCGGGTCCGGAACGCGGAACGCGACGATGACTCTCTCCGGCACGCAGAGCTTGGTGCTGGGCCAGGCCAGTCAGCACCCGCTCGGTCTGCGAAGGCAACGGACCACCTCGCGGCTTCCGCCCGCAACGCGGTGGTGCGCAGTGCGCTCAAGGCGGGGCTGGTGGAGGATACCGCCGCTCCGGCCGAGCACCGCGACATGGGCTGGCGGCGCGAGGAGGGCGGCACCTCATTGGCGCTACGGGCCACCCTGGCCGGGCTGCGGGCCTCAGTGTCGAGACGGAGGGCGGAAAGGGCTACAAGCGGGCAAGAGGGCTCTGCGGCGCACGATGCCCCTGTTCGCCAAAGTCGGCCAGGAGGCGCCCACACAGGCTCCAGGGCGCCTCTCCCGGCGCGACGGCGCCGGGGCGATGCTGGTGGCCTGGGACGCCGATCAGGCCTGCCCTGAGCGGCGCGACAGCGATGGAACCTTTCCGCGCGGCCCTGAGCCGTCGCACGTTAAACGAGAGGGGCGTGCCGACGCCGACCGGGCGAGGTGCCCGGACGCAGACGGCGGTCGCACGTGTGCTGGAAGCGGCGGCGGGAGGCGTCGGCGCGACAGGCACGACGTCTCTGGAGCGCTGACGAGACATCATCGAGACGTCTTGAGGGGTACATCCGCCCGACAACGTCGCGCGGCGGAGCACCAGGATGTCGGAAGCGGGGGAAAGTGACGGCTGGTGGTGGCCATGCCTGCAGGCGTTGGTCCTCGGCGGGCCTTTGCTGGTCGGGGCCATCTCGTCCCAGTTCTACAAGGCACGCTCGTCCGGGAACCGCCCTGCTGCGTCCGACACATGCGCACTGGGCACCACCGACGCGGCCTCCTTCCGGCACCTGATCTCTGGCGTTGAGGCCGCGCGCCAGATCGGCGGGGGGAGCTGCGGGCGGGCCGACAGTCCGGGGCAGTGCTTCTCAGGCCTGCTCCGGGGGCGCATCGATGCCCTTGCCCGGCAGACCGGGCCGGGGATGGAGGCCCGGATCATGGCCATGCACGCGCAGATGCGGGCCCATAAGGCAGTCCTGCTCCGGCAGAGCAGCGTGCCGCCGCGTCCTGGCGCCGCATTTCGCCCCATGCCGGCTAACGACCCGGGCGGACGTCCGCCTGGCGTGCCGGGCACGTCACGCGGAGAGGTGTTCGTCTATGCCCTGGATGCCCGAGAGGTCGGCCTCCCAGGACCCGCCCTCCTCGGGCAATCGAACGCCCGCGGTCTCAACTTTGATCGTGGCAGGACGGGAAGGCCGACCGGCTCCTATGCTATCGCCGAGGTCACGATCGTGCTCAGCGATCCTGCGCTCCGTTATCCGCGCGACATCGAGACTGGGGCAGTCGAGGAGAGGATCTCCTACATCGAGGCGGCCTGGACCCACCGGGCGTGGGACGAAGGCCGCGGTGCCAGCAGCCGCCCCTATCTGGCGAGCACGTCCGTGCACGAACTGACCTCACTCTGCCCGGTTCGGCCTGCCTGGCTCGATCAGCCGGCCCAGCCCGTCGAGGGTGGCGGCTTCAACCCGGCGGCCATCACCGAGCGCAGCCGGCGGACGCTCGACGCAATCCAGGCGCGCTGAGGCGATCGCTAGCCCCACATCGTTCGTCGTCCCGTACCAACAGGCCGGGGGCGGACGGCCTGATGATGCGGGTCTATGCGGCGACGGCTCTGAAGGAGTGAGAGCTGATCTCGGAGCGGACCAGGGCGGCGCTGGCCGCCGCACGGGGCGTGGGGCGGTGCTGGGCGGGGACAGAGGGTGGAGGTCGCCCTCGTGCCCCCATATGCCCGGTCAGCGGCCCAGGGACGTCGGGACGGGCCCGAGGGGACGGCGCATCGGCTGGCGCTGGAGGCTGAGCGGCTTCGAGGCGAGGGCGTGGTGGGTCAGGCAGCGCTGGCGCGGGCGTTGAATGAGCCTGGGATTCTTACCTCTAAGGAATGAGTTGCCTGGACGCGCACGATGGTGGCTCGGGTGCTTGAGCGCGCATCCGCGGGCGGCAACTGAGTCAGCGGCGGTCCGTTTTACAGCGTCAGCACGGATCAGGGTTCCGCAGGGCCCAGTGACCTGCGGAGGATGGCTGTGCGGCTGGGGGTCGGACCCAGAAACCACGGCCCTCACTTCCCACTGTAAATCCGGGAGGCATCCTGATGACTCGAACGGTCACTGCTTACTTCGATACGATCGACGCAGCAGAGCAGGCATCCTTCGAACTCGCCAAACGGGTTGGCGGCGTGCGCGCGCAGGTCTTCGACACGCGATCCGGCACGACAGAGCTGAACACGCTCCAGCTCCCGGCAAATGACCTAGCCCTCCTGGAGGAGGGTGTCCGCCGCGGGGGAGCAGCTGTCGTCGCGAAGGTTCCTGACGATGAGTTCACCCTGGCCGCTGATGCGCTGGAAGAGAGTGGGGCTGTGGACCTCGACGCCCGCGAAGCTGAATGGCGGGCGGCCGGGTGGCGCGGCTACCAAGGATCGACCCAGACAGCCGCAATGGGCAGCACCGTCGCCGAGCGGCTCTCTGGGGCCGGTACGGCAAGTGCCACCGCGACGGGGCGGCTGGAGGGGGAGGAGGTCATCCCCATCGTCGAGGAGCAGATCCATGTCGGAAAGCGTGAGGTTGAGCACGGACGCGTGCGCATCCGATCCTACGTGGTCGAAACGCCGGTCTCGGAAGCAGTGACGCTGCGCGACGAGCAGGTCCATGTGGAGCGCCGGGCAGTCGACCTTCCCCTCTCAGCAGTGGAGGACGCCTTCCGTGAGCGCACCATCGAGGCTGTGGAGCACGACGAGGAAGCCGTTGTGGCCAAGGACGTGCGCGTGAAGGAAGAGCTGGTCATCCGCAAGGATGTCACGGAACGCACCCAGACCATCTCCGACACGGTCCGGCGCACCGAAGTCGAGGTCGAGGACACACGCAGCGGCGCAGCCGGTGTATCGGGAAGCCCGCTACGGCCGAAGGGTGCCTGAACAGGTCATCGGAGGAGGGCTGCGGCAGCCAGCAGCAGCCTTCCTCGTTGGACTCGCAGAAGCCAGGGGGATCCGAGCCTCAGAACCAAACTGTCCGCTTACACAACCGCCCGAGAAGGCCGCTGCATCTGCCAACAGAACCGCGGTCGCCGCCAACACAGGAAGGAAGAAGCCATGACGAGACAAGTTGTCCACCTCTCGCTGCTCAGCGCCGTTGTCCTGTCCTTCGCGAGCCCGGGCATGGCTCAGGGCACCGCCGGATCGGCCTCTGCGCCGCCGGCGTCAACCAATCCGGCGCCGCGCGTCGGACAGCCCGCAGCCAGCACGCCTGTTACCGCCCCCACCACGCCGCAAGCGGCTGCGCCCGCACTCACGCCGGGCGCGAACAGCTTCACCGAGGGCCAGGCACGCGGCCGTATCGAGGCAGCGGGTTTCACCAATGTGACCGACCTCACCAAGGACGAGCAGGGCATCTGGCGGGGGCGGGCCAGCCGAAATGGCGCGGCAACTGACGTTGCACTCGACTATCAGGGCGACGTCGTGAGCGGTGCTGCGGCCCTGGCGGGGGCTCCGGCTCGCAGCGCGACAACCGCTCCCCAGGGAACCGGGCGCGATGGGACGCCGGGAAATCCGCCGGGCACCGCGGTGGGCCGTGCCGTGGACCGGGCACAAGGCGAGACGCCGCGGGCTGACGGCACCCCCGGCAACCCGCCCGGCACCGCGGCCGGCCGTGCCGTGGATCGCACTCTCGGGACCAATGCGACGGGTGCCAATCCCGGGGCTGATCGTCCGGACGGCGCACCGGGCAATCCCCCGAGCACGGCAGTGGGCCGCGCGGTGGATCGGGCGCAGGGCGAGACACCGCGGGCCGATGGCACGCCCGGCAATCCGCCTGGCACGGCAGTCGGCCGCGCCGTGGACCGCACCCTGGGTACGAACACGACCGGCGCCAATCCGGGTGCCGACCGGCCTGATGGCGCGCCTGGCAATCCTCCCAGCACGGCCGTTGGCCGTGCGGTGGATCGGGCGCAGGGTGAAACGCCGCGACCGGACGGCACCCCGGGCAACCCGCCTGGTACCGCGGTGGGCCGCGCGCTGGGAACCGCGCCGGCGCGCTGAATCGCGGCGCCTCACCGGCGCCGCCGTGATCTGCTCTGGGTCACGGCGGCGCCGCCCCCTCTCGGGTCCCCTCCCGCGCGGCCTTCCTGACGAGATCGACAAAGTTCCGCATCGCCGGTGATCCCAGGCCCCGCCGCGTCGCGAGATGGAGCGGAACGGCCGGCCGGTCCTCCTCCCGCAGCTCAAGGTAGGCCACGCCATCCATCTGAACGCGGCGCATGGAATCCGGCACGAGGGCGATGCCGAGACCCGCCGCGACGAGGCCGAGCGTCGACGTAATGCGCGGGGCCTCCTGTCCGATCCGCGGAGAGAACCCGGCCTTGAGGCAGGCGGCGGCGGTCGCGTCGAACATGCCAGGGCCTTCGACCCGGGCAAAGGCGATGAAGGCGTCCTGCGCGAAATCCGCGAGAGGGCGGGGCGTGCCGCCGCCGTCGGCCAGCGGATGTGCCGCGGGCAGCGCGACGACCATCGGCTCGCGGATCATGCGGTGAAGCGTCAGCTCTGCGTCCTCGATCTCCGCGCGCACGAAGGCGACGTCCAGCCGTGCCTCTCTCAGGCTCTCAACGGCCTGTCGGCTGAGGCATTCGTCCAGCGTGACCGTCACGCCGGGAAAGGCCTCGCGGAAGGTGCGGATAACCCGGGGCACGAAGGGGTGGAAGGGCGCGGTCGGCGCGACGCCGACGCGCAGCTGGCCCTGCTCCCCGCGCGCGGCGCTCAGGGCGGCGCGCTCGGCCTGCTCCAGCCGAGCGAGGATGATCCGGGCCTCCTCGAGGAGCGCCGCCCCCGCCTCGGTCAACTCCACGCCGCGCGCCCTGCGGTGAAAGAGGCGCAGCCCGAGCCGATCCTCCAGCGCCTTGATCTGCTGGCTCAGCGGCGGCTGGGCCATGCCGAGGCGCTCGGCGGCACGGGTGATATGCCCTTCCTCCGCGACGGCGACGAAGTAGCGGAGTTGCCGAAGGTCCAGTGTCATACGCGCAGCATATCGAAAATGCCCCCGATGCCGCATGGCTCATCCGTCGGGGCGGCGCCTATCCCTGTCGCAGTTCCAGGGAGGAGGCCGACATGGCGATCGGACGACGGGAGGTCCTGCGGGGCTTGGCAGGGGCGGGGCTCTCGCTGGCGCTGCCGCGGCAGGGTAGCGCCCGGGCCTATGCGAAGGAGCGCGTGCGGATCGTCGTCGGCTTCCCGCCAGGCGGTCCGCTCGACATCGCGGCCCGAATCATCGCGGCGCCCCTCTCGACCCGGATCGGCGTGCCGGTGGCGGTGGAGAACCGCGTCGGGGCGAACGGAAACGACGCGACGCGGGAGGTGGTCCGCGCGGCGCCGGACGGGGGAACGCTGCTGCTCTGCGGGCCGGTGAACACCATCAACACAACGCTTTTCCCGGAGCTCGACTTCGACTTCGCCCGTGATGTCATCCCGGTCGCGGGAATCGCACGCGTGCCGCTGATCGTAGAGGTACATCCCTCCGTCCCCGTGCGGTCGGTGCCGGAGCTGATCGCCTATGCTCGCGCCAATCCCGGCGCTCTCCGGGTCGCCTATGCGGGAACAGGCACGCCGCAGCATGTGGCCATCGAGCTGTTCGGGCAGGTGGCGGGGGTGCGGCTGACGCTCGTGCCCTATCCCGGTTCGGCGCAGGCCCTGGCGGACCTGCTGGAGGGGCGGGCGCACGCGATGTTCGATCCCGCACCCTCTTCCATGCCGCATGTCCGGGCGGGGCGCCTGATTCCACTGGCCACAACGGGTCCGGCCCGGGCCGAGGTGCTGCCGGAAGTCCCAACCGTGGCGGAGACGCTGCCGGGCTACGAGGGCGGGTCCTGGTTCGGTCTCGGCGTCCCGCGCGGCACGTCGGAGGAACTGGTCGCGCAGCTCAACACGGCGGTGAACGAGGCGTTGTCGGACGAGGCGGTCCGGCAAGAGCTGGCGCGGCTGGGGAGCAGTCCGATGCCGGGCTCGCCTGAGGCGTTCGCGGCCTTCGTGGCTTCGGAAACGGCCCGCTACGCGGAGATCATCCGCCTGGCCGGCATCCGGGCCGGGTGAGCCGGCGCGCCTCGGTGACGTTCCCGCCGGCCATCGCGCCGTGCCCTGCGACGGGCTTCCGCGCAGGGCACCCGATGCCAGCAAGAACAGGGTGACTGACGGGCTCCCTGCCACGGTCCCGAAATACCTGTCGAGGGGACACGATGATGGCGAGCGCTGCTCTCTGCCTAACCCTGGCCGCTGCGCTGTTGATCGGAACAGGTCAGCCCACGCGCGCCGCGGAACGGGTGGATCCACACGGCCTTCTGGCCCTCGTTCGGTGGGATCTCGCCGCCTCCCTGCCCCATGGGCCGACGGATGACCCTACCATTCGGAGCCTCCGCGCGTACCGGGCCGGCGACGCCGCCGATCTGCTCGTCTGCCTCACCCTGACCTTCGACGAGCCCGAGACTGCGGCCGTGCTTCGCTACGGGCTCGACCGGACCGGATCGCTGCGCCTTGCCGGAGCCCCCTTCTTCCATGGCCTGGACTGGCTTCACGGCAGCGGGCCGCCCGCCGATGCCTGCGAGGCCGCACGGACCGGGACGGCGCGCCGTGGTGCGGAGCGCGTGCGGTGACCCCACCGTCGGGGTGCGACGCGGGGCTTTCCCGACTCAGCCGGCGCATTCCCGATGCGAACCGGTGGCCCGAGATCGACTGGTACGCGGTCACCCCGGATGGAAGCGTCGCGCACGGCAGGCGGCCGATCACATACCAAGGGCCAGGCGCGGGTATTTCCGCGACGCACTGGGTCCCGTTGCCAGCTCCGTCCTGACGCGCGAACGCTCTCCGGCTTGCACAGGCCGCGCCAGGGCGGACCGGAACGCCTCAATGGCGCCAGAAGGTTCTCCTGTGTTCGTCAGTGGTGTTCACAGGCCATCGGCAGGACCTCTGTCCGGTCCGTGCGCAGCGGCCAGGCGCGCCAGCGGTGTCGCGGAGAACAGGTGCCTCGATGACCCCTGCTACAGTGGGACCGCCGGGTTGCAACAGTGGTTTGGGGAGCTCCGGTTTCTAGGCGCGGCAATGCCGGCGCCATGAACATGGCGTTCAGAAACAAGAAATGTTTTGAACAAATGTTAAATATAACACTTGTATAATATCATCAAAAAGTTGGAATACTCCTAAGCAGCTGGCCAAGTTCTCGAAATACATCTGGCGAGTGAAGATTGCCCTCGTATGATACCCGTTCTGTAAAGCAGAAAATTAACCATTCATCCGCCTGTTCTCAAAGCTCATAACGAGGAATTTTCATGGCCGGCATTCCCTCAGTGATCGACCTCGCCCTCGTGACGGCGGACAGCATCGTGATCCGCATCAACGGGGCATCAGTCGGCGACCAGAGTGGAATTTCCGTCTCCTGGGCCGGGGACGTGAACGGAGATGGCTACGACGAGGTCATCATCGGCGCGCCTGGGGCGGATCCCTCCGGCCGCAGCGGTGCCGGCAGCAGCTACGTCGTCTTCGGGCACGCGGAAGGTTTCACGGACATTGACCTGGCGAGCCTGACCTCGACGCAAGGCTTTCGCATCGATGGCGAGATTGCCGGTGGCCAGAGCGGCCTTTCCGTGTCCTCAGCCGGCGATGTGAACGGGGACGGCTACGCCGACCTCATCGTCGGAGCCCCATTTGCAGGCCCCTCTGGCCGGGACTTTGCCGGAATTGGCTATGTCGTGCTCGGCTATGACGGTGGCTTCACGGATCTCGACCTGACGGACCTCACCGTCGCCGAGGGGTTCCGCATCAGCGGCGCCACGGCTGACGATCAGAGCGGCATTTCCGTATCCTCTGCAGGAGATCTCAATGGAGATGGCTACGACGATCTGATTGTTGGAGCCTTCAGCGCCGATCCCGCAGGACGGGTCGGCGCTGGCAGCAGCTACGTCCTATTCGGGCGCGCAGATGGCTTCGCTGACATCGATCTGTCAGGCCTGACGGTCGCCCAGGGGTTCCGCATCGATGGCGCGGTTGCGGGTGACCAGAGCGGCTTCTCGGTGTCCTCGGCGGGGGACGTGAACGGGGATGGCTTCGCCGATCTCATCATCGGGGCGCCGACCGCCGATGCGTCTGGGCGGAGTATCAACGGCAGTAGCTATGTCGTGTTCGGGCAGGCGGGAGGGTTTGCGGACATCGATCTGGGAAGCCTCACCAGCACTGAGGGTTTCCGCATCGATGGGGCGGTGTCCGGCGACCTGAGCGGCCGCTCCGTCTCCTCCGCAGGGGATGTGAACGGCGACGGCTATGATGACCTGATCGTCGGAGCAGACGGGGCCGATCCGTCCGGGCGTGCCGGCGCGGGCAGCAGCTACGTCCTGTTCGGACATGCGGGGGAGGGCGCGAATATTGACCTGGCCAACCTCACGGCCGCTCAGGGCTTCCGGATCACGGGCGCGGCGACGAATGACCAGAGTGGCTACTCGGTGGCGTCGGCCGGGGACGTCAACGGAGACGGCTACGACGACCTGATCGTCGGCGCTTATGGGGCCGATCCGTCCGGCCGTTTCGGAGCCGGCAGCAGCTACGTGGTATTCGGACACTCCGGCGGGTTCACGGACGTCGATCTGGCTCACCTTTCTGCTGGACAGGGCTTCCGGATCGATGGGGCAGCGGCCAACGACCTGAGCGGCCGTTCCGTATCGACGGCGGGGGACGTCAATGGGGACGGCTACGACGACCTGATCGTTGGCGCCCCTCAGGCCGATGCGCTCGGGCGAGAGGATGCCGGTAGCAGCTACCTGTTGTTCGGGGAGGCGACGGCTGCCGTAACGCGTACGGCAGCGGTCGGGGGCTCGAATTATGGTGGCGATTTCAACGATAGCCTCTCCGGCGTGGGAGGCGCCGAGCGGCTGTTTGGGCGGGACGGCAACGACACGCTGAATGGCGGCGCGGGCGCGGATACGATGGCCGGCGGCGTCGGGAGCGACGTGTACTACGTGGACGCCGCATCGGACCTGATCGTCGAGGCATCCGGAGACGGTGTCGACACCGTCTATGCCTCGGCCAGCTACACCCTTTCTTCCCTCCAGGATGTCGAGGTGATGCGTGTCGTTGCCGGGACCGGCGGTGTGTCGTTGATCGCGAATGGGCTGAGCAATCAGCTTTATGGCGGAAGTGGGAACGATACCCTGAATGCCGGTGCCGGAGCGGATATCCTGGTCGGCAATGGCGGCGCCGACAGTCTCATCGGCGGAAGCGGGAATGACGCCTATTACGTGGATGCGGCCGACAGTGTGTGGGAGGCAGCGGGCGGCGGCAACGACAACGTCTACACCGCCGTCGACTTCACCCTCACCGCCGGGCAGGAGATCGAGTTCCTCACCGCCCTCGCCGGCTCTCCCGGTCTGGCCCTGACCGGCAACGAGTTCCACAACCGCCTTACCGGCGCAGGCGGCGCCGACACCCTCGCCGGCGGCGCCAGTGGCGACGTCTACTACGTGAATACCTCCGACACCGTCATCGAGGCGGCTGGCGGCGGTTCCGACATCGTCTACGCAGCCTCGGACTTCTCCCTCGGCGCGGGCCAGGAGATCGAGTTTCTGATCGCCAATGCCGGGTCCACCGGCCTGGCGCTGACTGGCAATGAACTGTCGAACCAGCTCTGGGGCGGGGCGGGTGCCGACACGCTGGCCGGCGGCGGCGGCGACGACCTCTACTACATTGGCGCCGGAGACGGCGTGCAGGAAGCGGCTGGTGGGGGTAACGACACCCTCTTCTCTTCCGTCAACTTCACCCTTGGGGCGGGGATCGAGATCGAGGTGCTTCGGGTTACGCTTGGTGTCGGGGGCGTGACCCTGACCGGCAACGAGTTGGCCAATCAGCTCTTCGGTGCCAATGCCAATGACGTTCTCAACGGCGGTGGAGGTGGCGACGTGCTGGCTGGCGCGAACGGCGCAGACACATTGAACGGCGGGGCTGGCACGGACATTCTCATCGGAGGTAGCGGTGCGGACACGTTCGTCCTGGCCAATCTGGCCGCCAACCGAGACGTGATCAACGACTTCGTCGGCGGGACCGACCGCCTGCAGGTCTCCGCGTCGCTCTTCGGCGGTGGGCTCTCGGCTGGTTCTCTGGCGGTCGGCCAGTTCGCGGCGAACACCACGGGGCTGGCGGGCGATGCCGACGACCGCTTCATCTACAACACCGCCACCGGCGCTCTCTTCTACGATGCCAATGGCACTGGGGCCGGCGGCGCCGTCCAGATCGCGACCCTCACGGCGATGCCGGCGTTGAGCGCCAGCGACTTCTCGATCGTCGCGTAGACCCCCTCCCGGCTGGCATCGCCTCGGGAGCGTTGTCGGCCATCACCAAAACCTTCCGAGGTGGGTTGGATCACGACGGCAGCGACATGGGCCGGCCTTGTGGGACGTGGATGGGATCGGGGGCGCGGCCAAGGTCGGCGTCTGACTCATACTTCCCTTCTGAGTAAAGGGCGGCTCCTTAACCACGCTGACCCGCCTCCACCTCATCCTCAGTCGTTGAAGGCGATCTGCGTGGTGGACACAGGCTGAAGCAGGCCGGCTTCTCCAGCGTGGTCATCGCCACTGTTCGCGGCATTGCCTCAACGCCCATGCGTGGGCTCGCCTCAGCCACACCGGTGCCTACCCGAACTCCGTGCCATGAAGGCCCGGGCGCTGCACCCAGCGGAAGCCTTCGTGCTTGGTGATCGCGGCGATCTGCACTGCTCCACCGACCGATTTGGGGAGGAAGACCGCAAAGCGCACGAAGCCGATTGTTGTCTCGACGAGGAAGCGCGCGAGGTCGATCGCGTCCTGGATCGGCATCGCCGGCGCCGAGAGCGTGGCATAAAGGTCGCCGACCAGATTGGCTTGCAGCGCCGGAGCCTGATCCTCGGGGATGCCATGCCGGGCGAGCGCCGCCCCGATCTCATAGCCGGTCCCGAGGATGAGCCGGTTGAGTGCCTCGTACTGCCCGTCCCACAGCACGCCGAACCCTTCCTCGCCCATGATGCAGCGGGGGGCCGGGCAGGCACGATCGGTGATGTTGACCTCCCACACCTCGGCGAGGGGGCGCCCGGCGGAGTAGCCGCAAACCCGGAGCTGCAGACTGGTGCCCTCGGTAGAGGCCAGGACCTTCTCCTCGAAAACGAACGCCCGCAGCCGCTGCGCGACCTCCTCCAAGGTGTAGGCCGCGGGGTCCAGTCGCCAGTCGGCATGATCCCGATCGAGCCCGGTGAGCCGTCGCCGCAGGTCCTTCAGCAGGGTCTCGACGGACTCGTTGGCGATGCCGCCCGCGCCGGTGGACATCGCGCCGATCGGCAGGCCCTCGTAGAGGTTCGTGATCTTGTTCGCGTGGGCATAAATCTGCCCGCTGGCCATCGTGCCGGCGCTGTCTGCCGCCAGGACCACGCCGTCGTTGATCTTCACGGAAACGATGATCGTCACGGAAGAAGTCCTCCTAGAGCAGGCCAGGCACCCAGCCCGTCGCGCTCAGCGTCTCCCAGGCAAGAATCGCTGCGCCCGCCAGGACAGCGAGCGCGGTCAGAAGCCCCACGAGGAGCAGCAGGCCATCTTGCTCGAGGTAGGCGAAGGCGATCAGGGCGACGACCAGGGCGGGTGGGATGTTGCTCAGCGGGAGTGGGACGAAGAAGCCGACGCTCACGGGTAGCACGGCCGCGCCGACCACGCGCTTGGTGGCCTCGAAGGGCGTGGTCCACCGCGGGTGGACGACCTTCTCCAGCAAGCGGAGGACCGGGGCGACGCCGCGGATGAGCCGGGCGAGCGGCCCGGACGCGATCGGGCGCGTCGCCACCGCGCGAGGAAAGACCGGCCCAGGATGGGCCCGCAGCATCTGATAAGCCGGGATGGGCAGGATGAGGCCGACCGCAACCGATACGCCGGGCAGGGCGCCGAGAAGCGCCAGCAGCAGGAGAAGCACCCCGAATGATCGGTCTCCCAAGCCTCGGAGCAGCCAATCGAGCGTGACGTGCTCGGGCGGCGCCCTCTGCAACAGGTCTTCGAGGATGACGGAAGTCGGCTGACGCGCTTGGGGTCCGGTCTGCAAGGATGGGGTGCCTCCGATGACGAGCCGTCACCCGACTGAACGCCTTACCAAGGCCGGGAGACCGCTGCCGCCCTCATCTGCGTGTCCAGGTCCACCAGCCCACAGTTCCGCTGTGACGAAGCGGCGAAGGCTGCAAAGCCGACCTGATGCGTTACTCTCCTGACGGGTGGAGTTCGCCGGAGGCCCATTCTCTGCCCTAGGGCGAAACATCCACCAAAGCGGAGAGTGGGATCGTCACGGCCACAGTGCCCACGATCCAGGTGGCCGTGCCTGGTACCTGCAGGCCATCGGCGTCAAGTCATCCGGCCTTCTTCAGTCGACCAGGCGGCCACTTCTCCTGGGCCGCCGACGGCCACGGTTGATGACCGAGCTGGGCGCGGAGCGGAAGGGCAAGCTTCGCCGAACAGGGACAGGAGGCTCTTGAGCAGCCGCAGGTGAGAAGAGGACTTCCGCGGTGCGTGGGACGAACCGGGTTAGGCCCGACGTGGCCAGGCACTGAGCGGCAACCGGCCCTTCGCCCAGCGCGGCCTCGGCACTTTTACCTGCTGGACGCGTTCAGCGGAACAGCCCGGGCGTCGGACTGGCCTGGTCCCCTCATCCCCTTCAGGATGCGAGAAACCCAGCCCATGGGAGCCGTGATGCCGGAACTCGAGCAGATGCTGAAACGGCAGACAGCTCTCGCCGACTTCGGCGACCTCGCCCTGCGTTCCGAGAACCTGGACGAGATCCTGCGGGAGGCCTGCCGTCTCGTGGCCGAGGCGCTCGAAACGGTGCGTGCCAAGATCATGGAGATCAAGCAGGGCGGCAGGAGCCTTCTGGTGCGGGCCGGGGTGGGGTGGGACCCGGGCATCGTCGGCCGGCTGCGGTTGCCGATGGCTGAGAACTCCTCCGAAACCTACGCGATCGCCGCGGGGGAGCCCGTCGTCACGCAGGACATCTCGGAAGAGGACCGCTTCGACGTCCCACCCTTCATGAAGGAGGCCGGGATCGTTGCGCTCGTGAATGTCCCGATCATCCTCCCCGGCGGGCAGCCCTTTGGCCTCCTCCAAGTAGATGCGACCGAGCGGCGTAGCTTCGGCGACGACGAGGTCCAGTTCCTGCGCACCTATGCCTCCGTCCTCGGCCCGGTGATCGACCGGCTGTTCAAGGCCCAAGAGCTGCGCTCGACCGAGGAGCGCTTCCGGCTCACCGTCGAGGCGGCGCTCGACTACGGGATCTTCCTGACGGACCCGGAGGACCGGATCACCGACTGGCTACCGGGCGCCGAGGCCGTGTTCGGCTGGACGGCGGAGGAAGCGGTCGGCCAGCCCGCCGCCATCATCTTCACGCCGGAGGACAGGGAGAGCCGCCAGGACCTCTGGGAAACCGAGACGGCGATACGGGACGGGGTCGCCCCGAACGACCGCTGGCACAGCCGCAAGGACGGAGAGCGCGTGTTCATCGAGGGGTCCACGCGAGCCCTGCGCGACCCGGACGGCAAGCTGCGGGGGTTCCTCAAGATCGGCCAGGACGTCACCGAGCGCCGGAGGGGAGAGGAGCGCCTGCGCGAGAGCGAGGAGCGCTTCCGCCAGTTCGGTGAGGCGTCATCGGACGTGATCTGGATCAGGAACGCCGGGACGATGCAGATGGAGTATCTCTCCCCGGCCTTCGAGCGGGTTTACGGCGCGAGCCGGGAGGCGGTCCTCGGCGGCGACACGCTGGAGCGCTGGGCCGGGTTGATCGATCCGGAGGACCGCGAGGCAGCCCTGGCCGCGCTACAGAGAGTCCGCGGCGGGGAACAGATCACCCATGAGTTCCGGATCCTGCGTCCGTCCGATGGCGAGGTTCGCTGGATCGAGGACACCGACTTCCCGATCCTTCGCTGATGGCCGCGTGCAGCGCATCGGCGGCATCGCGAAGGACGTGACGGAGGCGAAGACGAGCGCGGCCCGGCTGGAGGTGCTCGTGGCGGAGCTGCAGCACCGCAGCCGCAACCTCCTCGGCGTGGTCGCCTCGGTCGCGTCCAAGACCGTCGGCCAGGGTGGCTCGGTCGAGGCCTTCCAGGAGCGGCTGAAGGCGCTCAGCCGGGCGCAGGCCCTGCTCAGCCGGTCCGGCACCGACACCGTCGAGGTGGGGGTGCTCGTGCGGGCCGAACTTGCGGCCCACATCGACGCGGTGCCCCCGAAGGCCACGATCTCCGGCCCGAAGGTCAACCTCACCTCACGGCAGGTGCAGAACTTCGCCCTGGCCCTGCACGAGCTGACCACCAACGCCGTGAAGCATGGCGCCCTGCGGGACGGGGCGGGGCGGCTTAGCGTCACCTGGGCCGTGCAGCGGGACCAGCGGCACCGGCGGCGACTGTCCCTTACCTGGACGGAAAGCGGGGTCGAGTTGCAACGCGAGATGACCGGTCGGCGCGGCTATGGGCGCGAGCTGATCGAGCAAGGGCTGGCCTACGCCCTGCGTGGCCGCACCGAGTTCTCCTTCGCCGAGGATGGGGTGCGCTGCCGGATCGAGTTGCCGCTTGCCTAACCGATGCTGAAGCGGCCGGGAATGAACGCGCTCATCATCACCGTCCCACCCCTCGGCAGGATCATCGATGTCCCATGCTACTGGCCGTTTGGTCAGCCGCTGCATCCTCCTCGTCGAGGACGAATACTTCATTGCGGATGAGATGGAGCAATGGCTGCGCAAGGCAGGCGCCGAGGTTCTTGGGCCAGTGCCGAGCGTCGAGCAGGCCCTGGAGATCATCAACGATGATGAAGCGACCGGCTTGGACGGGGCGGTGCTGGACGTGAACCTCGGCCCTGGCGAGACGGTCTACCCGGTCGCCCACAGGCTGACCGCGCTCGGGGTACCGTACCTCTTTGCCACGGGTGAGGTGCGGGTCAGCTCTGATCCGGCACACCGCGACCGGCCGCGGGTGGAAAAGCCGGTTTTCGGCCCGGAGCTGCTCAGAGCCGTGCAGAGGCTCTTGGGAACACGCACAGCAGCCGCTGGCTGAGTGTGTGTTCCGGGCTGAGCTTGCTCAACGCGGGACAACTCCCCGTCGAAGCGAATCGCAGACGATGGGCAGGGACATCGGATCCTC